>NZ_JBHYPS010000045.1:0-59725 GCF_042746075.1 Streptomyces sp. NPDC058758
GGGGCGCCCCCCCCCCCCCTGGGGTGCCCCCCCCCGGGGCGCCCCCCGGGGGGGGCCCCCCCCCCCCCCCCGGCCCCTCCCCGCGGGGGTGCCCGGCCCCCGGGGGGGCCGGCCCACCCACGGCTGCCGTCAGGCCACGGGGCCCGCGGCCCCGGCCCTGCCGCTGAGGGCCTCCAGGTCGCTCCTGCGGACCCGGATCACCAGGACGGCGGTGAGCAGCGCGACCGCGACCATGGCCACCGCCGCGGTGAACGCGGTCGAGATGCCCGAGGTCAGCACCTCGTGGCTCCAGGGGGCCGGGAGTTCCCCCGTCCGCAGGAACTCGGCCCGCTGCTCCGGGGAGGCGTGGGCGAGGAAGTCCGCCGCCTGCCGCTCGCCCTCGGTACGGCTCGCCGTGCCGAAGACCGTCACCAGGATGGAGAGGCCCAGCGAGCCGCCCACCTGCTGCGTCGCGTTGAGCAGGCCGGAGGCGGCGCCTGCCTCGTGCGGGGCCACCCCCGAGACGGCCGTCAGCGTCAGGGTGACGAAGTTGAGGCCCATGCCGAAGCCGAAGAGGACCATCGGGCCCAGGACCCCGCCGACGTACCCGCTGTCCGCCTCGATGAACGTCAGCCACAGCAGGCCGAGGCCCGTGAGCGTGGAACCGGTCACCATGAAGGGCTTCGGGCCCAGCACGGGCAGGAACCGCTGCGACAGCCCGGCGCCGGTCACGATCGCCACCGTGACCGGGAGGAACGCGAGGCCGGAGGCGATCGGGGAGTACCCCAGCACGTTCTGCACCCACAGGACGATGAAGAAGAACATGCCGAACATGGCCGCCGCGAGGCTCAGCATGATCACGTACGTCCCGGAGCGGTTCCGGTCGGCGAACATCCGCAGGGGCGTGATCGGTTCCTTCGCGCGCGACTCGACCAGGGCGAAGGCGACGAGCAGGACGGCCGCGGCGGCGAACGAACCGACCGTCAGCGAGTCCCGCCAGCCGTTCTCCGAGGCGCGGATGAAGCCGTAGACCAGCGCCGCCATGCCGAGCGTCGAGGTCGCCGCCCCCGCGATGTCGAACCGGCCGGGGTGGCGCTCCGACTCGTTGATGTACCGGGGCGCCAGGAAGGCGATCAGCAGGCCGATCGGCACGTTGACGAAGAGCACCCAGCGCCAGTCCAGCCATTCCGTGAGCATGCCGCCGGCGAGCAGCCCGATGGCGCCGCCGCCGGCCGAGACCGCCGCGAAGACGCCGAACGCCCGGTTGCGCTCCGGCCCTTCGGGAAACGTGGTGGTGATCAGGGCGAGCGAGGTCGGCGAGGCGATCGCTCCGCCCACGCCCTGCAGGGCCCGGGCGGCGAGCAGGTGCCAGGGCTCCTGGGCGAAGCCGCCGAGCAGCGAGGCGAAGGTGAAGAGCAGGATGCCGGCCATGAAGACCCGGCGGCGGCCGAGGATGTCGCCGGCCCGGCCGCCGAGGAGCAGCAGACCGCCGAAGGTCAGCGTGTAGGCGCTGAGCACCCAGGACAGATCGGTGGTGGAGAAGGAGAGCGCGTCCTGGATGTGCGGGAGCGCGATGTTCACGATCGTGGCGTCGAGGACGACCATCAGCTGGCAGGCGGCGATGACCGTCAGTGCGATTCCCGGCCGGCCCCCGGAGCCGGCGAGGCCTTTCTCGGCCTGTGTGTCGACCGGAGTTGTTGTCACTATGGATCCCCCACGGAAGAATTAGTGAACGTGACCGTTCACTGGTCTTCACGGTAGTGAGTCCCTCTCAGTGAACGCAACCGTTCACTGGGCACTGCCGGTGGTTCGCCTCGGATCCAACGGAGAGACCCTGATGATGACTTCGCGCTCCACGGCCGCCGCCCGGCCGGACGGGGCGGCGTCCCGCAGACGCGGACCGGTGCTCGAACGCGCCATCCTGGACGCGGTGCTCGACCAGCTGAGCAGCGTCGGATGGAACGGCCTGACCATGGAGGGTGTCGCGCTCGGCGCGCAGACGGGCAAAGCCGCGGTGTACCGGCGCTGGCCGTCCAAGGAAGACCTGGTCGCCGACGCCCTCCGGGCCGGCCTGCCCCGCTTCGGCGAGGCCCCCGACCTCGGCGGCTTCCGCGACGAGCTGTACGAGCTCTGCCGCCGCGTCCGCGACGTGATGAACTCGCGCCCCGGCCTCGCCCTGCGCGCCGTCCTTCACGAGTGCGACGAGGAAGCGGCCGTGCGCCTCCGCGCCCTGATCGACACGGGCGTCATCGGCCCCTCGAAACAGCTCTTCGGTCAGGTGCTGGAGCGCGGCATCGCGCGTGGAGAGGTGCGCCCCGACGCCCTCGACGACCTCGTCCTCGACGTCATCCCCGCGATGATGATGTACCGGTCGAAGGTGTGCGGCAGCGAATGGACGGACGAGGAGATGGCCGAGGTGATCGACCGGATCATGGTGCCGCTGGTGCGCTCGGGGCCGTCCTGACCGACCTCTCGGAGCGGGGGCGGAGCGCCTGACGGGAATCCGGGTACCGCACGCGGCACCCGGCGGCGTAACCTGTCAGGCGCCATGCCGTACGAACCTCCCACCCACACCGTCGAGCGGTCGCTCCGAGCCACCACCGGCGCCAAGATCGTCGCCGGGGTCGACGAGGTCGGACGCGGAGCATGGGCCGGGCCCGTCACCGTCTGCGCGGCCGTCACCGGCCTGCGCCGTCCCCCCGAGGGCCTGACCGACTCCAAGCTGATCACTCCGAAGCGGCGCACCGCCCTCGCCGCCGAGCTGGAGCGCTGGGTCACCGCCTACGCGCTCGGCGAGGCGTCCCCGCGCGAGATCGACGAACTCGGGATGACCGCCGCCCTCCGCCTCGCGGCCGTCCGGGCCCTCGACGGCCTTCCCGTCCGCCCGGACGCGGTGATCCTCGACGGCAAGCACGACTACCTCGGCAGTCCGTGGCGGGTGCGTACGGTGATCAAGGGCGACCAGTCCTGCATCGCCGTCGCCGCGGCCTCCGTGATCGCGAAGGTGCGGCGGGACGCCATGATGGCCGAGCTGGACTCCGGCCCCGACTGCACCGGCTTCGGCTTCGCTGCCAACGCGGGCTACCCTTCGCCCGTCCACAAGGCCGCCCTCGAAGAGCTGGGGCCCACCCCGCACCACCGGCTCTCCTGGTCCTACCTGGACGCCATGCCCCGATGGAGCCATCTCAAGAAGGTCCGCCTCTCCGCGGAAGCGGCCGCTCTGGAGAGCGGGGGCCAACTCGGCTTCGACTTCTGATCTTCCGGCCGCGGAACCTCACCGACGAGGTCCCGAAGGGCCGGGGGCGCACCTGTGCGCCCACCCGACGGTGCCGTCCGAAACGGCATTTGATAGACATCCACCCATGCCTCTCCCTCCCGAGGAGCCTCAGATTCACGAGAGCGCCCAGGGTCCTAGCGCCACCGCGGCCGCCGGCCGCCCCGCGTCGACCCCTCGTCCCGTCCCCGGCCCGCGTTCCGCGGCCTCCCCGCGTCCCGGTGGACCGGGCTCCGGCCCGGCCCGTCCCGGACCGCCGGCCCCGCGTCCCGTCCCGGGCCCGCCCGCACCCAAGAGCCGTCCGGAGAATCGTTCCGGCCACGGCGGCCCGCAGCTCCAGCTCATCCCCGCCTCCCCCGACGGAGCCCTCGACGCCGCCGAGGAGGCCCTCGACCTGCTTCTGGACAGCGGGAGGGCGCCCGGCGAGGTCCTGGTGCTCACCACCGGCGAACGCCACCCCTGGACCGCGCACGAGCTGTCCTTCGGCGAGTCCGCCTACTGGGCCCAGCAGGACACCGCCGAGGACGTGTTCTTCGCGGAGGCCGCCGCGGTGGACCGGGTCACCGCCCGTCCCGTGGTGATCGTCGCCGTCAACGGCGGCGACGACGTGGCCGCCCGTGCCCTGCCGGTCGCCCGGTCCCGCGCGGGTGCCCTGCTGGTGGTCTGCGGAGACCCCGAGCGGGTCGGCGCGGTCCTCGGCGCCGGAGTCTGAACCGGTCGCGTCTCCGCCGGACCGGCAACGGCCCGGCGGAGCGGCCGGCCGGCTCAGCGCGCGGCGGCCCTGCGCAGCGGTTCGGCCGCCCCGCCCGCCGTCCGCGGCACGAGGTGACCCAGCTCGCCGGTGGGCTCGCCCAGCGCGATCGGGACGGAGTCCGAACTCGGCCGACGGCCGCCCCGGCCCTCGCCGAAGACCTGCCAGCCGGCCTTGGTCAGGGTGATGTACGCGCCACAGCGCAGTCCATGGAGCGTGCAGGCGTCGCGGAGCCCCCACATCCAGGCCCCGTCCTCCTCCGTCCAGCGCTCGTCGCCGTCGCGGCAGTAGACGAGTACCGCCGTCCGGACGGGGGCGCGCCGCCGGAGGTCGTGCGGGACCACCCGCCGCAGGTGGGCCAGGAGCGCGTTGCGGAACTCCCAGCCGTCGGCGGGGCCGGGACGGCGCGCGAACGAGGCGCTCGCGGTGAGGCGCTCCTCGTGGTCGAGCACCGCCACGACCGCGGTCGTGGGCAGGGGACGGTGGCGGGAGTGCAGTCCGCTCACGACCTCACGCGGACTGCGCAGCAAGGGAATTCCGGCCGCGGCCCAATCGGCGGGCTCCAGCATCCGGGCGAGGCGGCTCGCAGAGGCGGAACTCGAGCCGAGCGAGGCGGTGGACGGAGCGAATCCGAGGGTCACGGTCCTCCCTTCGGATACGCGCCCGCGAGGCGGGCAAGGTCGGGTGAGGGCGCAGCACGGCACAGTCCTTCCGGACCGCTGGAGCCGTGTGGGGCGGTTCCCCAATTCTTGCTTGGCCCGAGCGGGGCGGCAACGAGCAATTGAGGCGGCTGACGGTAATGAACCGTTATGCCACTGATATCCCTGCCCAGTTACCCAGTATTCACTCGCCGTTTCCCGGCCCTTCTCAGCCCTGGACGGCGAGCACCAGTGGAAAGACCCCTTCCGCTCCGGACCGCCGCAGGAGCCGGGCCGCCACGGCCAGGGTCCAGCCCGTGTCGGACAGGTCGTCGACCAGGAGCACCGGGCCGCCCGCGGCGGCCACCCGTTCCGCGAGGCCGGGCGGGACCTCCAGCGCCCGGTGCAGCCCGATCACGCGCTGGGCGCTGTTGGTCCGGGACAGGCGCACGTCCTCCGCCTCGGGCGCGTACTCCACCGATCCGAGCAGCGGCATCCGACCGATCTCGGCGATCCGCGTGCCGAGCGAGCCGACCAGGGCCGGTCGCCGCCGCGAGGCCACCGTGACCACCCCGGCCGGCCGGGGGGGCGCGTCGGCGCCGCCGGACGCCCAACCACCGGGCCCCTTCGCCCAGTCCGCGAGCACTTGGACCACCGCCTGCACCACGTCGTCCGGCACCGGTCCGTCCGGCGTCGTCTCGGCGAGCAGCGGCCGGAG
This sequence comes from Streptomyces sp. NPDC058758, assembly GCF_042746075.1. Taxonomy (NCBI): domain Bacteria; kingdom Bacillati; phylum Actinomycetota; class Actinomycetes; order Kitasatosporales; family Streptomycetaceae; genus Streptomyces; species Streptomyces sp. NPDC058758. The sequence goes on from NZ_JBHYPS010000045.1 coordinate 5,361, forward strand.
GCGGTTGCCCCAGCCGATGTCCGAAAGGCGCCCCAGGGCCCGGCCGCCGAACGCCTGCTCACCGGCCGGGATCCGGCCCTTCAGGTCGACCCCGGCGGCGGCCAGCCCCGTCGGCCACATCCGGCGCGGCTCCACCTCCACGCCCGGGCGGCCCAGCTCGCCCCGGGCCGCGTCCAGCGCCGCGCCGGTCACCTTCGGATCGAACCGCGGCCCCGCGCAGTTGTCGCAGCGGCCGCAGGGCGCGGCCTCCTCGTCGTCCAGCCGGCGCCGCAGGAACTCCATCCGGCACCCGGTCGTGGTGGCGTACTCGCGCATCGCCTGCTGCTCGGCGGACCGCTGCCGGGCCACCCAGGCGTACCGCTCGGCGTCGTAGACCCACGGCTGCCCCGTGCTCTCCCAGCCGCCCTTGACCCGGTGCACGGCCCCGTCCACGTCGAGGACCTTGAGCATCGTCTCCAGACGGGTCCTGCGCAGTTCGACCAGCGGTTCCAGCGCGGGCAGCGACATCGGCCTCCCCGCGGAGGCGAGCACGTCGAGGGTCCGACGCACCTGCTCCTCCGGCGGGAAGGCCACGGAGGCGAAGTACTGCCAGATCGCCTCGTCCTCCTTGCCGGGCAGCAGCAGCACCTCCGCGTGCTCCACGCCGCGCCCGGCGCGGCCGACCTGCTGGTAGTAGGCGATCGGCGACGACGGCGAGCCGAGGTGCACGACGAACCCGAGATCCGGCTTGTCGAAGCCCATGCCCAGCGCCGAGGTCGCCACCAGCGCCTTCACCCGGTTCGCCAGCAGGTCGTCCTCGGCCTGCTGGCGGTCCGCGTTCTCCGTCCGCCCGGTGTACGAGGCGACCGTGTGCCCGCACTGGCGGAGGTAGGCGGTGACCTCCTCGGCGGCCGCGACGGTCAGTGTGTAGACGATCCCGGAGCCGGGCAGCTCGTCCAGGTGGTCGGCGAGCCAGGCCAGCCGGTGGGCCGCGTCGGGCAGCGAGACCACGCCGAGACTGAGGGACTCGCGGTCCAGCGGGCCGCGCAGCACGAGGGCGTCGGTGCCCGCGCCGGTGCCGAGCTGCTCGGCGACGTCCGCGGTCACCCGGGCGTTCGCCGTGGCGGTGGTGGCGAGGACCGGAACACCGGACGGAAGATCGGCCAGCATCGTCCGCAGCCGCCGGTAGTCGGGACGGAAGTCGTGCCCCCAGTCCGAGATGCAGTGCGCCTCGTCCACCACCAGCAGCCCCGTGGCGGCCGCGAGCCGCGGCAGGACCCGGTCGCGGAAGTCGGGGTTGTTCAGCCGCTCGGGGGAGACGAGCAGGACGTCGACCTCGCCGGCGGCGACCTCCTCGTTGACGCTCTCCCACTCATCGGTGTTCGACGAGTTGATCGTGCGGGCCCGGATGCCCGCCCGCGCCGCCGCGTCCACCTGGTTGCGCATGAGGGCGAGGAGCGGCGAGACGATGACGGTGGGCCCGCTGCCGCGCTCGCGCAGCAGGGAGGTCGCCACGAAGTACACGGCCGACTTGCCCCAGCCCGTCCGCTGGACGACCAGCGCCCGGCGGTGGTCGGCGACCAGCGCCTCGATGGCGCGCCACTGGTCCTCGCGCAGTCTCGCCGTGCCGGTCGGGTCCCCGACGAGTCGGGCGAGCACGGCGTCGGCGGCGGTGCGGAGCGCGGCGCGGTCTTCGGGACGGTCTGCGTGGGTCATGCGTCCATGCAACCCGATGCCTCGGACATTCGGCGAACGAGGTGGCGATCTGTGGACAGTGCAAATCTGTTCATCACACCGTATGTAGGGAGTTATCCACAGGGGTTGTCGGAAACGTGAGATCACGAGACGGTCCTCGCCATGAACGCGAATCACCACGAAGTCAGCGCATCCACCCGAGGCCAGCAGATCACCCTGCGCAGCCCGTCCGAACTCGCCGACGCCCTGCCGTTCGTGCTCGGCTTCCACCCGAACGACTCGGTCGTGCTCGTCGCCCTGCACGGCGAGAGCGGACGCTTCGGCGGCCGGATCAGGGTCGGCATCCCCCGCTCGCCCGGCGAGTGGGACTCCACCGCGGACCACCTCGCCGAATGCCTCGTCGAGGCCTCCGCCCGCCGCGCCGCGCCACCCGACGGCATCGTCGGCTTCCTCTGTCAGGACCCGAACCCGGGCGAGACCGCCCGCGAGGTCCACGAGCGGCTGCGACCCCTCGCCCAGCGCCTCCGGACCGCCTGCGGAACCCTCGACATCCCCGTCTACGAGGTGCTGTGCATCTCGGGCGGGCGCCACTTCTCCTACTGCTGCCCCGACGTCCGCTGCTGCCCGCCCGACGGCACCCCGCTCTCGCTCGGCGGCACCTCGGCCCTGGCGGCCGCCGCGGTGTACGCGGGAATCGAGGTGCGGGGCTCGCTGCGGGAGATGGAGGCGAGCTTCAGGCCCACCGGCGCACCCGGTGACGCACGGCAGCGCGCCGCCCTCGACGCCGCCGCGGCCAAGATCGTCCCCCGCGTCGTGGAGGGCGCGGAGGAGCACGGCCGGACGCGGCTGCGCGAGGCGACCGTGGCCCTCGCCGGCCGGCTCCTGGGCAGGTTCGCCGAACCGCCGCGCCGGATCGGGGAGGACGGGACCCGTCGGGGCCGGGCCGTGATCGAGGCGGACGACGACGCCCGAGTCGACCCCGGTGAAGCCGCGGCCGTGATCGTGGGCCTCCAGGACCGCGCCACCCGCGACCGCCTCGCCGAATGGATGGAGGGAGCGGAAGGAGCCGCGGCCGTGCGGCTCTGGCGCGTCCTCGCCCGGCGCTGTGTCACCCCCTACGAGGAGTACGCGGCGGCGCCGCTGGCCCTCGCCGGCTGGGCGGCCTGGTCGACCGGCGACGAACCGACCGCCCGCGTCGCCCTCAACCTCGCCCTCCGGGCGGATCCCGAGTACGTCTTCGCCCGCCTCCTGCACCAGGCGTGCAACGAGGGCCTCGACCCCGAGTCGCTGCGTTCCTGCCTGCGGCAGGGGCGGGAGAGCCGCGCCGAGGCCCGCGAGAGGACCACCGTGCCCCTCTCCCGGACGCGCACCCGGACCCGCGCACGGGGAGTCCGCCCCGGAGGGCCGCGACCGGCGCTCCCGCGGGCGGGGCACGGCGCCGCCCGGCGGGGACGGGGCACCTCGGGCGTGCGGCCCGCGGGCCGCGCCGCGAGCCGGCCGGGCAACCCCGCCCCGCACCACGGCGGACGACGCGGGACGAGGAGCGGCCGATGACGACCGTGACCCCGCCCGCCGCCGAACCGTTCACCTCTGTGGCGGAGCCGGGCGAGCCGTGCCGCCGAGGCCCCGCCGGCCGTCCGGATCGCACAGAGAGCACGCCACACCCTCCATGGTCCTCAGCCCTGTCCCGGCCCCCGGACACCCGACGGAACATCCCGCCCGGCACCCGGTCGCGGGCGGCGGCGCCCCCGCCGCCCACGGCCCCCGCCCCGGCGAACTCCCCCCGGTCCACGACGCCCTCCTCTGCGTCGCCCTGCCCGCCTTCGCCGTCTCCCCCGAGCACGGCCAGCTCACCGGAAACGGACCGGAAGGCGTGTACGCGTCGGGGAGGCGCCTGCTCTCCCGCAGCGTCCTGCGGGTCGCCGGACGCGAGCCCGTCCCCCTCCAGGGACGGCTCGCCGCCGCCGACCGGGCCGTCTTCGTCGGTGTCCTCAGGCTCCCCGGCGACACCGGACCCGACCCCGGGGCCACCGTCGAGCGCTCCCGCGGCGCCGACGGAGCCGAGCGGATCACCCTCCGCAGCGCCTCCCCCCGGCCCGTCAGGGTCCTGGTGGAGCTCGCTCTGGGCACGGATCTCGCGGAGCTGGGCGCGGTCGCGTCCGGTCGGCCCCGCCCCGAACTCAGGCCCAGCGTCCACGGCACCGGCCTCCGCTGGACCGCGCCCGACGGCCGGTCCGTCGCCGTCACGGCCGACCCGGCGCCCACGGACTCCCTGGCGGCGGTCGGCGTCCTCCGCTGGGAAACCGACCTCGCCCCCGGCACCGCCACCACCCTCCGCCTCCGCCTCCACGCCGACCGGAGCCCCGGTGCGGCCCCGCCCGGCGGGGGCGGCCGCCCCGGCGGGCACCTGCTCCCGGACGCCCGGGCGGAGGGCGACGACCGCAGGACCGGCCCGTTGCTCCGCGCCTGCGTCGAGGACCTGCGGGCCCTCCTCCAGCGCGACCCGGCACACCCCGCCGACGTCCATCTCGCGGCCGGCGTCCCGTGGCGCTGCGGACCGGTCACCGCGGAGGCCCTCTGGGCGGCCCGCATGGCCCTGCCGCTCGGCACCCGGCTCGCCGCCGGAACCCTCCGCGCCCTCGGCCGCACCCAGGTCACCGGTGGAGCCGAGTCCGGGCGACTGCCCGGCCCGCTGCGGGACGCGGGACCGCACCTCCCGCCCCGCTGCACCGGAGTCGAGGCCACCCTCGCCTTCCCCGTCGTCCTCGCCGAGGCCCGGCGGTGGGGCCTCCCGGCCGCCGACCTGGACGAGCTCCTTCCGGTGGCGGAGCGCTGCCTCGGCTGGCTGCGCCGCGGACTCGGTGCGGACGGGCTCCTGCCGGACCCGGCGCCCGGCGGCCCCTGGCGGGCCGAGACCCAGGCCCACGCCCATCGGGCCGCCCTGCTCGGGGCCGACCTCCTCGACGCCTGCGGGCGGCCCGGCGGAACCGAACTCCGGGCGGCGGCCCGCACCCTGCGCGAGCGGTTCCGGAGCACGTTCTGGCTCGACGACCCGTCCGGCGGCCGGCCCGCCGCCGCCCGGGCACCGGAGGGACGCTCCTGGCCCCAGCTCGGCGGATGGGTGGCCCACCTCCTCGACACCGGGCTCCTCGACGGCGGCCGGTACGCCCAGGGGCTGCTCGACCGGACGGAGACCGAACAGGTCGCGCGGCTGCTCGGCACCCCCGCGCTCGACTCCGGCTGGGGGCTGCGCGGCCTCGGCGCCAAGGAGCCCGGTCACAATCCCTTCGGCCACCGGGCCGGAGCCGTCCGCGTCCACGAGACGGCCGTCGCCGTCGCCGGACTGGCCGTCGCCGGCTACGAGAAGGAGTCCGCGTCCCTGCTGCGGGGCCTCCTCGACGCCGCCGAACACTTCGGCCACCGGTTGCCCGAGATGTACGCGGGTGAGCAGCGGACCTCGGGCGCGCGCCCCGTGCCGCACCCGGCCGCCTGCCGGCCCGCCGCCGTCGCGGCCGCCGGAGCGGTCCACGCGCTCGCCGCCCTGGCCGGCATCCGCCCCGACGCCCCCGGCCGGAGCGTCGCCGTGCAGCCGATGGCCTCGGCACCGCTGGGGGAGCTCCGGCTCTCGGGTCTCGTGGTCGCCGGGGAGCCCTTCGCCGTGCGGGTGAGCCGTCTCGGACTCGGTATGGTCGAGGAGGCCGCCGAGGGCCTGCAGCTGGGGGTGTGACGGATGCCGGAGACGGAGAAGAGGAAGCCCTCGCGACAGGGCGGGGCCCTCGCGGGCGGAGAACGCGAGGGGCGTGCTTATCGTCAGGAAGACGACTATGATCGCGGCATGCCTCCCTACGACCCGTCGGCCTTCCCGCCCTTCGCTGTCACCGTCGACCTGGTCGTCCTCACCGTGCGGAGCCACGCGCTGTGCACCCTGGTCGTCCGCAGGGGAGAAGACCCCTTCCGGGGGCGGTGGGCGCTGCCCGGGGGCTTCGTCCGCGACGACGAGGACCTCGGCGCCGCCGCCGCGCGCGAACTGGCCGAGGAGACCGGGCTGTGCGCCCACGACCCGTCGGCGGCGCCGGTGCCGGACAACGGCGCGCACCTGGAGCAGCTCGCGACCTACGGGGCGCCCAAGCGGGATCCGCGGATGCGGGTGGTGAGCGTCGCGCACCTCGCGCTCGCCCCCGACCTGCCCGCCCCCCGGCCCGGCGGCGACGCCAACAGCGCGCGCTGGGCCCCCGTGGAGGAACTGCTCGACCAGGCGCGGGCGGCCGGGCCCGACTCCCCGGACGCACTCGCCTTCGACCACGCCCAGATCCTCTCCGACGGGGTGGAGCGGGCCCGCTCCAAGATCGAGTACTCCTCGCTCGCGACGGCGTTCTGCCCGCCGGAGTTCACCGTCGGCGAGCTGCGCCGGGTCTACGAGGCCGTCTGGGGCGTCTCGCTCGACCCGCGCAACTTCCACCGCAAGGTCACCGGCACCCCGGGCTTCCTCGTGCCGACCGGCGGGACCACCACCCGCCAGGGAGGCCGCCCCGCCCAGCTGTTCAGGGCCGGCGGCGCGACCCTGCTCAACCCGCCCATGCTGCGCCCCGAGGTCTGAGGGGCGCACGCCCCCGCCGCCCCCGGGGCGACACCCCTGCGCCAAAAGTCCGAAATCTGACGTTATCTTGCTGCGATAGCGCCGCCCTGCCGCGGAGCGGTGACTCCTACCGCGAGAGAAGCGATGCTCCAGGCCATCGGACTGACCAGCACCCCCCGCCGCGATCGCCTGCCCGCCGTGGACGATCTGACCTTCGAGGCCCCGCCCGGGGCCGTGACCGCCCTCGTCGGCCCGCCGGGTTCCGGCAAGACGACCGCCCTGCGCCTCCTGCTCGAACTCGATCCGGGGCGCGGCCTCTCCTACTTCCGGGGCCGGCCGTTGCGCCGGATCGCCCAGCCCGCGCGCGAGGTCGGGATCGTCCTCGGCGACGTGCCGGGGCACCCCTCCCGCACCGTCCGCGGACAGCTGCGGATGCTCGCGGCGGGCGCGGGAGTTCCGGTGGCCCGGGCCGACGAGGTGATCCGCGCCGTGGGCCTCGGCGGACTGGAAGGGCGAAGGCTCGGCACCCTGCCGCGCGGGGCCGAATGCCGACTCGCCCTGGCGGCGGCCCTGTTGGGGGAGCCGCACACGCTCCTCCTGGACGACCCGGGCGCGGGGCTTTCCCCGGACGAGCGGGGCCGGCTGCACGCGCTGCTGCGCGCGCACGCCCAGGCCGGCGGCACCGTCCTCTACACCACCCGGGACGCCAAGGACGCGGCGCGCAACGCCGACCGCGTCGTCACGCTCGACGGCGGCCGCCTCGTCGCCGCCCAGGACGCCGGCGACTTCGCCCGTACCCGGCTGCGGCCCAGGGTCGCCGTCCGCACCCCGCACGCCGCCCGGCTCGCCGCCGCCGTGACCCAGGAGGCCAGGGCCGCGCGCCGCCCGGTCGAGGTCGACACGGAGGACGGCACCCTCCTCCTCGTGTACGGCGGCGACTGCGCCCAGGTGGGGGACATCGCCTTCCGGCACGGCGTACCGGTCCACCGGCTCGTGGACGAGACCGGCGACGGCGGTCTCGCCGGGGCCCGGCCGGAGGAGGCGCGCGACCCCCTCCCGGCGGCGGGCGGCGCCGCGCCGGACCGGGCCGCAGGGGCGCGCCGGCCGGTCCGCTCGCCGCTGCGCCCGCTCCGCTACGAGCTGCGCCGGATCGCCGGCGTGCCGTCCACGGGGCTGATCCTGGCGGGAACCCTGGCGGTGTCGGCCGTGCTCGCGGTGCTCCTCGGACGGGGCGGCGGCACCCCGCTCCCGGCGGTGCTCGCCGCGTGGCCCGACCTCCTGCCGCTGCCGCCCGCGGCGCTCGGCGCCGGGCTGATCGGCGCGCTCTCCTTCGGCGAGGAGTACCGCTACCCCGCGCTCGCCGCGGGCCGTGGCGCCGTGCCGCGCCGGTTCGCGCTGCTCCTCGCCAAGCTCGCCGTTTCCGGGGCCGCCGCCCTGCTCCTCGGCGCGCTCGTGGCGGGTGCCGACCTGGCCGCCCTCCGCCTCTTCTACGGCGCCGACTTGATCGACCTACCCGGCAACCGGCACGCAATGGGGGCGAGTTGGCTGGGACTCTCGGTCGGCTGCGCCTGGGCGGGGGTGCTGGGGGCCGGGGTCTTCAGGGCCGCGGCGGCCGGGGTGGCGGCGGTCCTCTTCGTCCCGGTCGCCTTCGTCCCGCTGCTGCGGCAGGTGATGAGCGGTCCCGCCGTCCGGTCCGTCGCCGGACTCCCCGCCCGGCTGGGCGAGTTCGCCGCCCCTCGGTGGGCGCCGCCCCTCGACCGGTGGATCGCCGGTGTGCTGGAGGTGGTGGCGCAGCCCGCCGGAGTGGCCCTCCTGCTCACGTTGACGGTCCTGCTCTGCGCCTATCTGCTCACCGGGCTTCGCCGGCAGGCCCGTTGGTGACCGCTTCCGGATCGGTATGTTCCGCTTGGGCCGCAACTCCCTTGCGCAATGCCCCTTATGTCCGAATAATCGTCAATTGTGTAGGGGGTGCTGATCACCCTTTCGTGTGCTTTTCACCAAAGACCTCAAGGGCCACGGAGGCCACGCCGACAAAGGATGCGTGAGTACCCTTGCGCACACGATGATGACCGCCGCCCGCTCCGTCGACTCCGGCCTCGGCGCCCCGGGCGATCTCGACCGCTACCCCTACGCGGAGGCGTCCGTCGCCGACCGCGTGGGCCCGCCCTCCTGGGAGGGGGTGGACACGGAGCTCGGCCGCGTCGGCCGCCGCACCGCCGGCAGCCGGGGCCGGGGACTGCACGGCCAGCTCGTCCAGCAGCTCGGCCAGATGATCGTCTCCGGCGACCTCGGCGCGGACCGCCCCCTCGTCCCCGAGGAGATCGGCCAGCGCTTCGAGGTCTCGCGCACCGTCGTGCGCGAGTCCCTCCGCGTCCTGGAGGCCAAGGGCCTCGTCAGCGCCCGTCCCAACGTCGGCACCCGGGTCCGCCCGGTCAGCGACTGGAACCTGCTCGACCCCGACATCATCGAGTGGCGCGCCTTCGGCCCGCAGCGCGACGACCAGCGGCGCGAGCTCAACGAGCTGCGCTGGACGATCGAGCCGCTGGCCGCCCGCCTCGCCGCAGGTCACGGCCGCGAGGACGTGCAGCAGCGCCTCGCCGACATGGTCGAGATCATGGGGCACGCGTACGCGCAGGGCGACGGCATCACCTTCTCCCGGGCCGACACCGAGTTCCACTCCCTGCTCATCCAGCTCGCCGGCAACCGCATGCTGGAGCACCTCTCCGGCATCGTCGCCGCCGCCCTCCAGGTCTCGGGCGGCCCCGTCACCGCCTGTGACCGCCCGAGCGAGAGCTGCCTGGCGCACCACGGCCGGATCGTCGACGCCCTCGGCGCGGGGGACGCCGTGGCCGCCGAGGCCGCCATGCGCCAACTGCTCACGGTCCACCCCGAGGTGGAGCCGCGCGTGGTCCCCGCCCCCCGCGAACACTGATCCGCGGACCGTGGCCGGAAGCGCACGGGCGCGTACGCAGGGAGAGCCGCCGGATCCGAGCGCGGTCCGGGGAGCCCGACCGGGTTCCCCGGACCGCGCCAGGGTGTCGGCGGCGCCGAATGTACGCTTGATCACCCTTCCGCCCGGTTCGTCGCCGATGCGGTGTGACTCGGGACACGAAGATTGGGCGTAACACTCCTCCGAGCCGTGCGATGACCTAAGAGGTGACAGCCGAGGAAGGAATACAGCAGCCGGTGCAGGCGCTGTGCACTTCCCCGGTCCAGCCCGCGCCGTCGGCACATTCCCCGTCGACGGTCGTCGGCTCCGGCCCGATCCTTCGGGCGGGGCCGGAAGCCGTTTCCATCGTTCCGAGAGGTTGTTCGTGTCGGCCAGCACATCCCGTACGCTCCCGCCGGAGATCGCCGAGTCCGAGTCTGTGATGGCGCTCATCGAGCGGGGAAAGGCTGATGGGCAGATCGCCGGCGATGACGTGCGTCGGGCCTTCGAGGCTGACCAGATTCCGCCAACCCAGTGGAAGAATGTTCTGCGCAGCCTCAATCAGATCCTCGAGGAAGAGGGTGTGACGCTGATGGTCAGTGCAGCGGAGTCGCCGAAGCGCGCCCGCAAGAGCGCAGCAGCGAAGAGCCCGGCCAAGCGCACCGCCGCCAAGACCACCGTCACCGCCCGGGCGACGACGGTGACGAGGACCACCGTCGCGACCGGCTCGGCAGCCCCCGCGGCCGAAAGCGCCGACCCGGCCGACGAGGCCGCGTCGCCCGCCAAGAAGGCGGCCGCGAAGAAGACCGCCGTCAAGAAGACGGCGGCCAAGAAGACCGTCGCCAAGAAGACGGCGGCCAAGAAGACCGCGTCCAAGAAGTCCGACGACGAACTGATCGAGGGCGAGGAGCTGCTCGAGGACGTCGCGCCGGGCAAGGACGAGGAGGAGACCGAGGGCGAGACCAAGGGCTTCGTCCTGTCCGACGAGGACGAGGACGACGCGCCCGCCCAGCAGGTCGCCGTCGCCGGTGCCACCGCGGACCCGGTCAAGGACTACCTGAAGCAGATCGGCAAGGTCCCGCTCCTCAACGCCGAGCAGGAGGTCGAGCTCGCCAAGCGCATCGAGGCCGGTCTCTTCGCCGAGGACAAGCTCGCCAACTCGGACAAGATCGCGCCCAAGCTCAAGCGCGAGCTGGAGATCATCGCCGAGGACGGCCGCCGCGCCAAGAACCACCTCCTGGAGGCCAACCTCCGTCTGGTGGTCTCGCTGGCCAAGCGCTACACCGGCCGCGGCATGCTCTTCCTGGACCTGATCCAGGAGGGCAACCTGGGTCTGATCCGCGCGGTCGAGAAGTTCGACTACACCAAGGGCTACAAGTTCTCCACGTACGCCACCTGGTGGATCCGCCAGGCGATCACCCGCGCCATGGCCGACCAGGCCCGCACCATCCGTATCCCGGTGCACATGGTCGAGGTCATCAACAAGCTCGCGCGCGTCCAGCGCCAGATGCTCCAGGACCTGGGCCGCGAGCCCACCCCGGAGGAGCTGGCCAAGGAACTCGACATGACCCCCGAGAAGGTCATCGAGGTCCAGAAGTACGGCCGTGAGCCGATCTCCCTCCACACCCCCCTGGGTGAGGACGGCGACAGCGAGTTCGGTGACCTCATCGAGGACTCCGAGGCGGTCGTCCCGGCCGACGCGGTCAGCTTCACGCTCCTCCAGGAGCAGCTCCACTCGGTCCTCGACACGCTCTCCGAGCGTGAGGCCGGCGTGGTCTCCATGCGCTTCGGCCTCACCGACGGCCAGCCGAAGACGCTCGACGAGATCGGCAAGGTCTACGGCGTGACCCGCGAGCGGATCCGCCAGATCGAGTCGAAGACGATGTCGAAGCTGCGCCACCCGTCGCGCTCGCAGGTCCTGCGCGACTACCTCGACTGACCGGTCCGGTCCGTCAGAGGCGCACGACAGCGGACGAAGGGTCCGGTTCCCCGCTCGGGAGCCGGGCCCTTCGGCCGTTCGCGGGTGCAGGGGACCCCTCCGTGGCGGACGCTGGGTGAACGTACATCAGCGGAGAGTCAGGAGGCTCCATGCGTGGTCCCTTCGCCCGAGCGTTGACGGGTGCCCTGGGTCTGGTCACGGCGATGGCGGGACCGGTGGCCGGTGCCGCCCCGGCCGCCGCGGACGGCGTCGTGGTGGGCGGCAGCCCGGCCGCGATCACCGACGCCCCCTGGGTGGTGGCGCTGTCCAGTCGTGACCGGTTCGGGGGTACGCGGGCGGGCCAGTTCTGCGGCGGGGTCGTGGTGGCGCCCACGAAGGTGCTCACGGCGGCCCACTGCCTGGGCCGTGAGGTGCTCGGAGGCGAGCCCTGGCAGCTGCGGGACTTCTCGGTGATCGCGGGGCGGGCGGCGCTGCGCGGGCAGGGCGGGCAGGAGGTGCGGATCGCGAGCACCTGGGTGAACCCCGACTACGACCCGACGACCAACTCGGGCGACCTCGCCGTGCTCACGCTCGCCGAGCCCCTCCCGCGGTCCTCCGTCATCGAGGTGGCGTCGCGCGGCGACGCGGCGGAGGAGCCGGGGACGGCGGCCGAGGTGTACGGCTGGGGCGACACGAGCGGGAACGGCAGTTACGCCTCCTCGCTCCGCTCGGCGCGCGTCCAGGTGCTCCCGGACGCGGCCTGCGAGCGGGCGTACCCGGCCGGCTTCGGCGGGGCCTCGTACCGCAAGGAGACCATGCTGTGCGCCGGCGACCCCCGGGGCGGCCGGGACGCGTGCCAGGGCGACAGCGGGGGCCCGCTGGTGGCGCGGGGGGTGCTGGTCGGGCTCGTCTCCTGGGGCAGCGGCTGCGGGCAGGCCGAGAACCCCGGGGTCTACACGCGGGTGTCCACGGTGCTGCCCGAGCGGCTCTGAGGGGCCTCGGGGCACCTCCACGGGCGACCCCCGGCCCTGACGCCCGGCGTCCCCCTGCGGTACGACGCGGAAGCGCCGCCCCGCAGGGGCTCCGGGCACGAGAACGGGCGGTCATCCCCCTGGTCGGGGATGACCGCCCGTCGTCCGGTCGTCAGGGACCGGTCCTGAGCTCGTCGTGGCCGCGCGGCGTCAGTGCTCGTCGCCCACCGTGCGGGCCGGCACATCGGTCAGCCGGTCCGTCTCATCCTGTATCTCAACGGCGATCTTCTTGAGTTCCGGCTCGAACTTGCGACCGTGATGGGCGCAGAAGAGCAAGTCACCTCCGCTGGCCAGGACGACACGCAGGTAAGCCTGGGCGCCGCAGCGGTCGCAGCGGTCAGCGGCCGTCAGGGGGCTCGCGGGGGTCAGAACAGTAGTCACGTCGCCTCTTCTCTAGCTCGACGAGCTGTCGTACCAGGGCCAACATCCAACCAGGCCGAAAACGTTCCCGCTCGTGGCTTTTCCTTGAAACTTTTTCCCAAGGTGGCTGTCTGCTGCCGGTTGGCGGCGAATGAGCCGTATTGCGTCGCTCTACGGGTTTCGCATTGCTGTGGTGGGTCGGTTGCCCTCCCGGCGGGGTTGCCGGTTGTTGATGAGGACGTGCCCGGAGCCTAGATGGTTCATGCCGGGAAGGGAACGTGATGTTCGCGTCACCCCTTCGAGGGATCGAACATCCATGCGAGTCTGGACTAGCATGAGTAAACCGGGAGGGTGGCGTTTCAGCGGCCCCACCAGGCATCGGTACCCTCTGAGCGGTGAGCGACGCCGGTACTCACCCCATCGTGCAAGATTTCAAATTCAGCGAGGAGCGAACCGCGTGACCGCCGAAACGTCCGCGCCGTCCAGTGCGCTGCTGACCGCAGACCGTGACGGTTCCAACTACACCGCGCGGCACCTGCTCGTCCTCGAAGGGCTCGAAGCGGTCCGCAAGCGCCCCGGAATGTACATCGGGTCCACGGACAGCCGCGGCCTGATGCACTGCCTCTGGGAGATCATCGACAACTCGGTCGACGAAGCCCTGGGCGGCTACTGCGACCACATCGACGTCATCCTCCACGACGACGGGTCGGTCGAGGTCCGGGACAACGGCCGGGGCATCCCGGTCGACGTCGAGCCCAAGACCGGCCTGTCCGGCGTCGAGGTCGTCATGACCAAGCTGCACGCCGGCGGAAAGTTCGGAGGCGGCTCGTACGCGGCCTCCGGCGGTCTGCACGGCGTCGGCGCCTCCGTGGTCAACGCGCTCTCGGCCCGCCTCGACGTCGAGGTCGACCGGAACGGCGCCACCCACGCGATCAGCTTCCGGCGCGGCGTCCCCGGCATCTTCACCGAGCAGGGCCCGGACAGCCCCTTCGACCCGTCGAGCGGCCTGGTCAAGGGCAAGCGGGTGCCCAAGACCCGCACCGGCACCCGCGTCCGCTACTGGGCCGACCGCCAGATCTTCCTCAAGGACGCCAGGCTCGCCCTGGAGACCCTGCACCAGCGCGCCCGCCAGACGGCCTTCCTCGTGCCCGGCCTCACCATCGTCGTCCGCGACGAGCGGGACCTGGAGGGGATCGGGAAGAGCGAGGAGGTCTTCCGCTTCGACGGCGGCATCAGCGAGTTCTGCGAGTACCTCGCCCAGGACAAGGCCGTCTGCGACGTGCTGCGCCTCACCGGCCAGGGCACCTTCAAGGAGACCGTCCCCGTCCTCGACGACCGCGGCCACATGACCCCCACCGAGGTCACCCGCGAGCTCGGCGTCGACGTCGCCCTGCGCTGGGGCACCGGGTACGACACCACCGTCCGGTCCTTCGTGAACATCATCGCCACCCCCAAGGGCGGCACCCACGTCTCCGGCTTCGAGCAGGCCGTCACCAAGACCGTGAACGAGGTGCTGCGCTCGGCCAAGCTGCTGCGCGTCGCCGAGGACGACATCGTCAAGGACGACGCCCTGGAGGGCATGACCGCCGTCGTCACCGTCCGCCTCGCCGAGCCGCAGTTCGAGGGCCAGACGAAGGAGGTCCTCGGCACCTCGGCGGCCCGCAGGATCGTCGCCACCGTGGTCGCCCGCGAGCTCAAGGCCTTCCTGACCTCCACCAAGCGGGACGCCAAGGCCCAGGCCCGGGCCGTCCTGGAGAAGGCCGTCGCCGCGGCCCGCACCCGGATCGCCGCCCGCCAGCACAAGGAGGCGCAGCGTCGGAAGACCGCCCTGGAGACCTCCTCGCTGCCGGCCAAGCTGGCCGACTGCCGCAGCGACGACGTCGAGCGCAGCGAGCTCTTCATCGTCGAGGGGGACTCCGCGCTCGGCACCGCCAAGCTCGCCCGCAACAGCGAGTTCCAGGCCCTGCTGCCGATCCGCGGCAAGATCCTCAACGTCCAGAAGTCGTCCGTCTCGGACATGCTCAAGAACGCCGAGTGCGGCGCGATCATCCAGGTCATAGGAGCGGGCTCGGGCCGCACCTTCGACATCGACGCGGCCCGCTACGGCAAGGTCATCATGATGACCGACGCCGACGTCGACGGCTCGCACATCCGGACGCTGCTGCTGACCCTCTTCCAGCGCTACATGCGCCCGATGGTCGAGGCCGGCCGGGTATTCGCCGCCGTGCCGCCGCTGCACCGGATCGAGCTGGTCCAGCCCAAGAGGGGCCAGGACAAGTACGTGTACACGTACTCCGACAGCGAGCTGCGGCAGACGCTCCTGGAGTTCCAGCGCAAGGGGGTCCGCTACAAGGACGCCATCCAGCGCTACAAGGGCCTCGGCGAGATGGACGCCGACCAGCTCGCGGAGACCACGATGGACCCGCGCCACCGCACCCTGCGCCGGATCAACATCGGCGACCTGGACGCGGCCGAGACGGTCTTCGACCTGCTGATGGGCAACGACGTGGCGCCCCGCAAGGAGTTCATCACCAGCTCGGCGGCGACGCTCGACCGCTCGCGCATCGACGCCTGAGCCGCACCGCACCACCGTCCGGCACACGCACCGCGACGCACCGCAACGGCCCGGCCCCGCTCCACGGGGGCCGGGCCGTTCGGCGTCCATACGCATATCGGCCCGGTCCGGTCAGGAGCCGGACCGAAGGATCACCTGATGGGGTGAAGACCGGAGGGAGAAGAGTCCGGGATCTCCCCACTCTGTCCATCCTTGGGCACGCGGCCGAAACGGTTCGCTGACAAGGAGAGTTGACCGGTGGAACAGCTGGACGAACAGGAGCGCGCGGAGGCGCGGGGCGACGGGGCGGCGGAAGGGGTGCCCCGGCAGCGGTACGACGAGGCCGCGCACCGCGCGCCCGGGGCGGCCGAGATCTACCTGGAGGTCCAGCGCAGTCCCGCCTTCCAGGAGGTGCGCCGCCGCTACCGCCGCTTCGCCTTCCCCGCGAGCGCGGCCTTCCTCCTCTGGTACCTCGCCTACGTCGTCGCCGCCACGGCCGCCCCCGGCCTGATGGCCCGCCCGGTGGCCGGCGCGGTCAACGTGGCGATGATCGCGGGCCTCGGCCAGTTCCTCACCACCTTCCTCCTCACCTGGGCCTACGCGCGCCACGCCCGGCTGCGCCGGGACCGGGCGGCGCTCGAACTGCGCTGGGACACCCAGGAGATGACGAGGGGGGCCGGACAGTGGTGACCGGAGACCACCAGACCCTCGCCCTGCTGCTCTTCAGCGCCTTCGTCGCCGTGACCCTCGGCATCACCACCTGGGTGAGCCGCAACCGGCACGGCTCGGCCGAGGAGTTCTACGCGGGCGGCCGGCTCTTCTCGCCGATGGAGAACGGCTTCGCCATCGCCGGCGACTACATGTCCGCGGCCTCCTTCCTCGGCATCTCCGGCCTCATCGCGCTCTACGGCTACGACGGCATGCTCTACTCGGTCGGCTTCCTGGTCGCCTGGCTGGTCGTGCTGCTCCTGGTCGCCGAACTCGTCCGCAACTGCGGCCGGTTCACCCTCGCCGACGTCGTCGCCGCGCGGATGGCCGAACGGCCCGTCCGCATCGCGGCCGGCACCTCCTCGGTGGCCGTGTCGGTGCTCTACCTGGTGGCCCAGATGGTCGGCGCCGGCAGCCTGGTGGCCCTCCTCCTCGGCGGCACCGGCGAGGCGGCCCGCACCTGGACGGTCGTCGGCGTCGGCGCGCTGATGGTGATCTACGTGTCGCTGGGCGGGATGCGGGCCACCACCTGGATCCAGATCGTCAAGGCGGTGCTGCTGATGGCGGGCACCGTCGCGCTCACCGTGCTCGTCCTGGTCCGCTTCCACGGCGACGTCGACAGCCTGCTCAGCACCGCCGCCGAGCGCAGCGGGCACGGCGGCGCCTTCCTCGGCCCGGGACTGCGCTACGGGGGTGACTGGACGGCCCGGCTCGACTTCATCAGCCTCGGCCTCGCGCTCGTCCTCGGCACCGCCGGGCTGCCCCACATCCTGTCCCGCTTCTACACCGTGCCCACCGCGCGGGCCGCCCGGCGCTCCGTCGTCTGGTCCATCGGCCTCATCGGCGGCTTCTACCTGATGACGATCGTCCTCGGCTTCGGCGCCGCCGCCCTCATCGGCTCCGAGGAGGTCCGCGCCTCCAACGCCTCGGGGAACACGGCCGTCCCGCTGCTCGCCCTCGACCTCGGCGGGGGAGCGGGCTCCACCGGCGGCACGGTGCTCTTCGCGGTCGTCGCGGCCGTCGCCTTCGCGACCATCCTCGCCGTCGTCGCCGGGATCACCCTGGCCTCCTCGGCCTCCGTCGCCCACGACCTCTACGCCTCGCTGCGCAGGCCCGGCGGCAGGCGGTACGGCGAGGTCGCGGTCGCGCGGGTGGCCGCCGCCGTCATCGGGGCCGCCGCGATCGGGCTCGGCCTGCTGGCCAGCGACCTCAACGTGGCCTTTCTCGTCGGCCTCGCCTTCGCGGTCGCCGCCTCGGCCAACCTCCCGGTGCTGCTGTACTCGCTCTTCTGGCGCCGCTTCACCACCCGGGGCGCGGTCTGGTCCGTCTACGGCGGGCTCGTCCCGGCGGTGCTCCTGGTGCTGCTGTCACCGGTGGTCTCCGGCAGCCCGGAGGCGCTCTTCCCGGGCGTCGACTTCCAGGTCTTCCCGCTGCAGAACCCGGGCGTGGTCTCCATCCCGCTCGGCTTCCTCGCCGGCTGGCTCGGCACGGTTACCTCGCCCGAGCCGCCCGACGAGGCGCGGCACGCCGAGACCGAGGTGCGGGCGCTCACCGGCGCCGGCGCCGTCTGAGCCCGCCCGGCGCGTCAGGGCGAGGAGACCCAGGTGTAGCGGTGCTCGGGGCGGCCGGTCTCGCCGTACCGGAGGGAGAGCCGTACCCGCCCGGAGCGTTCGAGGAGCTTGAGGTAGCGCTGGGCGGTCTGGCGGCTGACGCCGGCCCGCTCGGCGAGCTCCTGGGTGGAGAGCGGGCCCTCGGCGGCCAGCAGCACCCGGCGGACCAGCTCGGCCGTGGTCGGGGAGTGCCCCTTGGGCAGGCCGGGGGCGGCGGTGCCCGCCGCCAGGGTGCCGAAGATGCGGTCGACCTCGGCCTGCTCCGCCTCGCCGCCGTTCTCCAGGGTGCGGCGGAGCGTCGCGTACGCCTCCAGCTTGGAGCGCAGTCCGGCGAAGTCGAACGGCTTCACCAGGTACTGGAGGGCGCCGTGCCGCATCGCCGCCTGCACGGTCGCCACGTCCCGGGCCGCGGTCACCATGATCACGTCGCACTGGTGGCCGCGGGCCCGCAGCTCGCGGATGGCGGCGAGACCGTTCTCGTCGGGGAGGTAGTGGTCGAGGAGGACCAGGTCCACCGGCCGGCCGTCCAGGACGGCCAGGGCCTCCGCCGTCGAGTGGGCGGTGGCGGCGACCCGGAAGCCGGGCAGCTTGGTCACGTACGCTGCGTTCACCCGCGCCACGCGGGCGTCGTCGTCGACGACGAGCACGTCGATCACCGGAATCGCTCCTCGGCCGGGGTCGGGTCCGCCGGCCCGCGCGGTGCGGGCGGCGAGGTGTCCGTCAGGGCGTCCGGCAGGACCACGGTGAACTCCGCCCCGCCGGCCGGGCCGGCCGCCACGCGCGCGGTGCCGCCGCGCCGTTCGGCGAGCCGCCGCACCAGTGCCAGGCCGAGACCGCGCCGGCCGTGGGCGGGCGGTTCCTTGGTCGTCCACCCCTCGGTGAAGATCAGCTCCCGGCGCTCCTCGGGGACGCCGGCGCCGCTGTCGGCGACCCGCAGGACCACCGTCCGGCCCTCGGCGCGCAGCGCCACCTCGACCCGGGCGTCCGGGGTGCCGGCCGCGGCGTCCAGGGCGTTGTCGACGAGGTTGCCGACGACGGTGACCAGCTCGCGAGGGTCGACCAGCCGGTCGGGGAGCAGGGAGTCGGCGGCGACCCGCAGCGCGACGCCGCGCTCGGCGGCGACCGTCGCCTTGCCGACCAGGAGGGCGGCGAGCAGCGGGTCGTGGACCTTCTCGGTCACCTGCTCGGCGGTCGTCCGGTGGACCCCGACGACCTCGGTGACGAAGTCGGCCGCCTCCTCGTACAGCTCCAGCTCCAGGAGCCCCAGGAGGGTGTGCAGACGGTTGGCGTGCTCGTGGTCCTGGGCCCGCAGGGCGTCGATCAGGCCGCGCGTGGAGTCCAGCTCCCGGCCGAGCCGCTCCAGCTCGGTGCGGTCGCGCAGGGTCGCCACGGCGCCGCCGTCGTCCGTGGGCATCCGGTTGGCGATCAGCACCCGGTGCCCCTGGACGGTCACCAGGTCGGCGCCGCTCACCCGGCCGGTCAGCACGTCCGCGGTGCGGCCCGGGCCGAGGAGCGCGTCGAGCGGCCGCCCGGCGGCCTCGGGGCCGAGGCCGAGGAGGCGCTGGGCCTCGTCGTTGAGGAGCCGTACGGAGCCCTTCCGGTCGAGGGCCACCACGCCCTCGCGGATGCCGTGCAGCATCGCCTCGCGCTCGGCGAGCAGCGCCGAGATGTCGGAGAAGGCCAGGTCGCGGGTCTGCCGCTGGATCCTCCGGGAGATCAGGTACGCCGCCAGCGCGCCGGCCGCGAGCGCGCCGCCCGCGTAGGCCAGGAGGCCGGGGATCGCGGAGAGGAGGCGGTCGCGGACGCTGTCGTACTCGATGCCGACGGAGACCGCGCCGACGATCCCGCCGTCGGCGTCCCGCAGTGGCGCCTTGCCGCGCGCCGAGCGGCCGAGGGTGCCGCTGTCGATCTCCATGACCTCGCGGCCGGCCAGGACCTCGCTCGGGTCGGTGGAGACGGTCCGGCCGATCTGGGCGGGGTCGGTGTGCGACCAGCGCACGCCGCGGGTGTCCATGACCACCACGTACTCGGCGCCGGTCGCCGCCCGGATCCGTTCCGCCTCGCGCTGCACCGGCCCCGTCGCCGACGGGGGGCCGCCGGCCAGGTCGCCGGCCGTGCGGGTGGAGGCCATGGTCTCCGCGATGGCGAGGGCCCGCCGCATGGCCTGGTCGTCGAGCTGGGCGCTCAGCGGGGCCAGGAAGAAGCCGGTGGCCAGCACCGTGACGCCGGTGGCGACGGCCAGCTGCATCAGCAGCACCTGCGAGAACACCCGCCGCGGCCACCCTAGCCGTCGCCGGCGGCGCCCGTCGGGGCGTGCGGAGGGGAGCGAAGCGGTGCCGGTCATGCCCGAAACGGTACGGGGGCGGCGCACGCGACCGGAAACGCGGCGGTGGCAGGGGGCGGAGCCGGGCGGTCCGGAGGGCGCCACGCGCGCGTGGCGGGGCGGGTTCCGCCGGGGAGGGACCGCGCGGGGCTTCCGGAGGGTGCCCACGCGCGCGCGTGGGGCAGGGGTACCAGGGAGGCGGGCTGCCTATCCTGGAGGGCCGGCCGCTCCTGGGAGCCGGCCCGGGAGCCGTGTCTCGTACCGTCCAGCGAAAGGCCTGCTTCTTGAGCGCGCAGCAGATCCCCGTCGTCGTCCTCGCCGGGTTTCTCGGGGCGGGGAAGACCACGCTCCTGAACCAGCTGCTGCGCGGCGCGCGGGGGACCCGGATCGGGGTCATGGTCAACGACTTCGGCGACATCGGGATCGACGCGATGACGGTGGCCGGGCAGGTGGGATCGACCGTCTCCCTCGGGAACGGCTGTCTGTGCTGCGCGGTGGACGCGAGCGAGCTGGACGAGTACCTGGAGGTGCTGACCCGGCCCGAGCTGCGGCTGGACGTGATCGTCATCGAGGCCAGCGGGCTCGCCGAGCCGCAGGAACTGGTCCGGATGGTGCTCGCGAGCGAGAACCGGCGGACCGTCTACGGCGGTCTGGTCGAGGTCGTCGACGCCGCCGAGTTCGACGCCACCCGGCGCCGGCACCCCGAGACCGACCGCCACCTCGCCCTCGCCGACCTGGTCGTCGTCAACAAGGCGGACCGGGTCTCCGGGGAGGAGCTGAGGGCCGTCCGGGAGACCGTCGCGCGGCTCGCGGACCGGGCGGCGGTGATCGAGGCGGAGCACGGCCGGATCGATCCCGAGCTGCTCTTCGACCGGGTCGTCCCGGAGGACGAGATCGCCGGCCAGATGTCGATCGAGGACATCCTCTACGCCGACGAGGGCGGCCACGCCCACCCGCACGCGGCCTACGACACCGTCTCCCTGGCCACGGCGGTCCCGCTGCACCCCCGGCGGCTGATGGCCTTCCTCGACTCGCGCCCCGAGGGGCTGTACCGCATCAAGGGCTTCGTGGACTTCGGCGCCGCCGACCCCGACCACCGCTACCTGGTGCACGCCGTCGGCCGCTTCCTGCGCTTCTACCCGGAGCCCTGGCCGGCCGGCGGGGAGCGCCTCTCGCAGCTGGTCCTGATCGGCTCCGGCGTCGACGCGGCGGCCCTGCGCAAGGAACTCGCCGGCTGCGAGGTCGACGGCCCCGCGGACGCCCCGGACGAGCACGGCATGTGGGGCGTCCTCCGGTACGTGCCGCAGGGCGACGAGCCGCCGGCGGAGGAGTAGGGCCCTCTCAGGCGGGCACGCCCGCGGGAGAGAGGCCGACGGCGGCCAGGTAGGCGTCGAAGCTCGCGTCGGCGCGCGGGCCGGCCCAGCCCACGTACCCGTCCGGGCGGATCAGGAAGACGCCGGTGCCGTACGGCTCGCAGGCCGCGAGCCGGGCCGCGCGGACCGGCTCGGGCAGGGCCGCCGGGGGCTCGGCGGCCCCGACCGCGAGCAGGGTGAAGTGCGGGCCCCGGAAGAGGTCGAAGAGGCGCCCCCCGCCGCACGGGCCGTCCGGGGCGCGGTCGCCGGCGCGCACGGCGGCCTCCGGCGCCCCGGGGCGGGTGTCCACCGCGAGCGCCGAGTCGCGGTAGCCGACGCCGAGCTGCTGGACGTCCCCGCCCCGCTGGGGGGCGTCGCCGTCGGCGGTGGCCCGGTGGAGGCGGGTGCTGAGCCCCAGGACGTCCGCCGCGACCGGGCGCCGCTCGGCCTCGTAGCTGTCCAGGAGCGCGGCCGGGGCGCCGTGCAGCAGCACCTGCGCGAGCTTCCAGCCGAGGTTGTACGCGTCCTGGACGCCCGTGTTGAGGCCCTGGCCGCCGGCGGGGGAGTGGACGTGGGCCGCGTCGCCCGCCAGGAAGACCCGGCCCTCCCGGAACCGGTCCGCCAGCGCCGCCCGGGCGCGGTAGTCGGAGGCCCAGGGCACCTCCGTGACCTCCTCCGCCGCGAGCGGCGTCCGGGCGGCCAGCAGCGCGCGGACGCCCTCCGGGGTGGTGTCCACGCCGGCGGCCGGGTCCTCGAAGGTGGCGGCGAGCTGGAACAGGCCGTCACCGCCCGGCAGCGGACAGAGCGCCACCCCGCCGTCCGCGGCCCGCCAGACGTGCCAGTGGTCCCGGTCGGCCACCGCCCCGGGGGAGATCCGCACGTCGGCGACGAGCATCGGGCGCGGGTCGACGGTCTCGCCGGTCATGCCGATGCCGAGCGCCCGGCGGACCGTGGAGCGGCCCCCGTCGGCACCGACGAGGTAGGCGGCCCGGACGGTCTCCCCGGTGCTCAGCCGGGCCTCCACGCCCTCGTCGTCCTGGCGCAGGCCGGTGAGCGCGGCCCCGAACCGGACGGCGCCGCCCAGCTCCGTCAGCCGGGCGTGGAGCAGCTCCTGGGTGCGGGACTGCGGGATCAGCAGGGTGTTCGCGTACGGCACCTGCTCGGTGGGCTCGGAGCGCTCGATCATGTCCCACTCGCCCCGCCGCTCGGTGCCCTCCCAGGCCAGCATCCGGGGGTACGGCCCCCCGGCCGCCAGCACCCCGGGGAGGACGCCGAGGTCGTCCAGGACCTCCTGGGTGCGCGGCTGGAGCCCCTTGCCGCGCGAACCGGGGAAGAGGCCGCCGGCCCGCTCCAGGAGGAGCGCCCGGACGCCCCGGCGGGCGAGGTCGAGGGCGAGCACGAGCCCCGTCGGGCCCGCCCCGGTGATGACGACGTCGGTGTCCCCGTGTGCTGTCACGGCTGACCGCCTCCATTCCTTAACGGCGTTAAATCGCGGTGCCCCCAGCATCGCCTTAACGTCGTTAAGGAGTCAAGGGGATACCGTGACGGGGTGGCGACCAAGAAGACGAGCAAGCTGGACCCCGGCCTGGTGGCGGAGACCGCCCTGCGGCTGCTGAACGAGCGGGGCCTGGAGGGACTCACGCTCCGCGCCATCGCCCAGGAGCTGCACGTCCAGGCCCCCGCCCTGTACTGGCACTTCAAGAACAAGCAGGCGCTGCTCGACGAGATGGCGACCGTCATGTACCGCCGGATGGTCGCCGACCCGGCCGCCCGGCCGGCCCCCGGGCGGAGCTGGCAGGAGCTGATGCTGACCGCCAACCGGGGCCTGCGCGCCGGACTGCTGCGCTACCGCGACGGCGCGAAGGTCTACAGCGGGGCCCGGTTCACCGGCAGCGACCACGCCCAGGACATGGAGCGCCAGCTCGGGGCCCTCGTCGACGCCGGGTTCTCGCTGCGCGAGGCGGTGCGGGCCAGCACGACGGCGTACATGTACACGCTCGGCTTCGTCACCGAGGAGCAGGGCACCGAGGCCCGGCCCGGCGATCCCCGCGAGGGCTTCGACATCGAGGAGCGGGCCCGGCGCCTGGCCGCGTACCCGCTCGCGGCGGCGGCCGGCGCCGAGATCTTCGCCGGCTACGACGAACGGTTCGAGGAGGGGCTGCGGCTGATCATCGCCGGCATCGAGACGGTGTACGCCCCCGGCGCCGCCCGCGCCTGAGGGGATGCGGGCGCCCCGGCGCCGCCCGCGTCCGAGAGGGCCGGGCGCACGCGACGAAGCCCCCGCTCCGGTCGGGAGCGGGGGCTTCGCGTCGTCGGTGCGGGGCCGTGCGCGGTCGTCGGCTCAGACCGCCGGGCCCGCCACGACGTCCACCGTCGCCGGCAGCGGGGTGCCCGAGCCGTCGCGGCGCGGGTCCGGCTCCGGCAGCGCGGCCGGGGCGCCGTTCTTCTGCGCGGCACGGGCCGGCAGGGCGCCCGCCCAGGCCAGGACCAGGACGTCCTCGCCCTTCAGGAAGCGCTGGCAGCGCACGCCGCCGGTCGCCCGGCCCTTGCGCGGGTACTGGTCGAACGGCGTCAGCTTCGCCGAGGTCGCCGCGGAGCCGGTCAAGGTGCCGGTCGAGCCCGCCACCGTGAAGACGGCCGCGTCCGCCGCCGGGTCCACCGCGCCGAAGGACAGCACCTCGGCGCCGGCCGTCAGCTTGATGCCCGCCATGCCGCCGGCCGGGCGGCCCTGCGGGCGCACCTGGGACGCCGGGTAGCGCAGCAGCTGCGCGTCGGAGGTGATGAAGACCAGGTCCTCCTCGCCCGTCCGCAGCTCGGTCGCGCCGACGATCCGGTCGCCGTCCTTGAGGGCGATCACCTCCAGCTCGTCCTTGTTCGCCGGATAATCCGGCACCACCCGCTTGACCACGCCCTGGAGGGTGCCGAGCGCCAGGCCGGGGGAGGACTCGTCCAGCGTGGTCAGGCAGACCACCGTCTCGTCCCCGTCGAGCGACAGGAACTCGCTCAGCGGCGCGCCGCCCGCCAGGTTCGGCGCGGCGGCCGTGTCGGGCAGCTGCGGCAGGTCGATGACCGCGATCCGCAGCAGGCGGCCCGCCGAGGTCACCGCGCCCACGTCGCCGCGCTGGGTGGCCGCCACCGACGAGACGATCACGTCGTGCTTGGTCCGCTTCGCGTCCGGATCGGCCGGCGGCAGCTCCGCCGAGACCGTCCGGGCCAGCAGGCCGGTCGAGGAGAGCAGCACCCGGCACGGGTCGTCCGCGACCTCCAGCGGGACGGCCGCCACGGGGGCGCCCGCAGACTCCAGGAGGACCGTGCGCCGGTCGGTGGCGAACTTCTTCGCGACCGCCGCCAGCTCGGCCGACACCAGCTTGCGCAGCTCCGCGTCGGACTCCAGGATCCCGGTCAGCTCGTCGATCTCGCCGGTCAGCCGGTCGCGCTCGGTCTCCAGCTCCAGGCGGTCGAACTTCGTGAGCCGGCGCAGCGGGGTGTCCAGGATGTACTGGGTCTGGATCTCGCTCAGCGAGAAGCGCTCCATCAGGCGCTCCTTCGCCTGCGCCGAGTTGTCGCTCTCCCGGATGAGGCGGATGACCTCGTCGATGTCGAGGAGCGCGACGAGCAGGCCCTCGACCAGGTGGAGCCGGTCGCGCTTCTTGCCGCGGCGGTACTCGGAACGGCGGCGGACCACCGCGAAGCGGTGGTCGAGGTAGACCTCCAGGAGCTCCTTGAGCCCGAGGGTGAGCGGCTGGCCGTCGACCAGGGCCACGTTGTTGATGCCGAAGGACTCCTCCATCGGCGTCAGCTTGTAGAGCTGCTCCAGGACGGCCTCGGGCACGAAGCCGTTCTTGATCTCGATGACCAGGCGGAGCCCGTGCGCCCGGTCGGTGAGGTCCTTGACGTCGGCGATGCCCTGGAGCTTCTTCGAGCCGACCAGGTCCTTGATCTTGGAGATGACCTTCTCGGGGCCGACCGTGAAGGGCAGTTCGGTGACGACGATGCCCTTGCGGCGGGCCGTCACGGTCTCCACCGCGGTGGTGGCCCGGATCTTGAAGGTGCCGCGGCCCGACTCGTACGCGTCCCGGATGCCGTTCAGGCCGACGATCCGGCCGCCGGTCGGCAGGTCGGGGCCCGGGACGAAGCGCATCAGCGCGTCCAGGTCGGCGTTCGGGTGGCGGATCAGGTGGCGCGCGGCCGCGATCACCTCGCCGAGGTTGTGCGGGGGCATGTTGGTCGCCATGCCGACCGCGATGCCCGAGGCGCCGTTCACCAGCAGGTTCGGGTACGCGGCGGGGAGCGCGACCGGCTCCTGCTCCTGGCCGTCGTAGTTGGGCCCGAAGTCGACCGTGTCCTCGTCGATGGATTCGGTCATCAGCAGGGCGGCCGGGGCCATCCGCGACTCGGTGTACCGCATGGCGGCCGGCGGGTCGTCGTTGCCGAGCGAGCCGAAGTTGCCGTGGCCGTCGACCAGCGGCAGGCGCATGGAGAAGGGCTGCGCCATGCGCACCATGGCGTCGTAGATCGAGGCGTCGCCGTGCGGGTGGAGCTTGCCCATGACCTCGCCGACCACGCGGGCGCACTTGACGAAGCCCCGGTCGGGGCGCAGGCCCATCTCGTTCATCTGGTAGACGATGCGCCGCTGGACCGGCTTCATGCCGTCGCGGGCGTCGGGCAGGGCGCGCGAGTAGATGACCGAGTAGGCGTACTCGAGGAAGGAGCCCTGCATCTCGTCGACGACGTCGATGTCGAGGATCCTCTCCTCGTACGCGTCGTCCGGCGGCGGTGTCTTCGTGCTGCGGCGGGCCATCGCGGCTGCGGCTCCTTCTCCGGCAAAGCTTGAGTCTGACGCGGACCATTGTGGACCGTGCCACCGACAACGCGGACCGCGACCCGGACGAGGGACATCTCCGGGGTCCGGGAACTTCGCCAGGTGTCGGCGCGCTTGCATACAGTGGCAGGACTTTTCAGATCGCGATCGAAGGGACGTACATGCCCATGGGTCACACGGCCACGGCCGAGGCCGGCTCCGGCGGCCTGACAGCGACCGAGCACCGGCTGGCGAACGGCCTGAGGGTGGTCCTCTCCGAGGACCACCTGACCCCGGTCGCCGCGGTCTGCCTCTGGTACGACGTCGGCTCGCGCCACGAGGTCGAGGGCCGCACGGGCCTCGCCCACCTCTTCGAGCACCTGATGTTCCAGGGCTCGAAGCAGGTGCACGGGAACGGCCACTTCGAGCTGGTGCAGGGGGCCGGCGGCTCGCTCAACGGCACGACCAGCTTCGAGCGCACCAACTACTTCGAGACCATGCCGGCCCACCAGCTGGAGCTCGCGCTCTGGCTGGAGGCCGACCGGATGGGCTCGCTGCTCGCCGCCCTCGACGACGAGTCGATGGAGAACCAGCGCGACGTCGTGAAGAACGAGCGCCGCCAGCGGTACGACAACGTGCCGTACGGCACCGCCTTCGAGAAGCTCACCGCGCTCGCGTACCCCGAGGGCCACCCGTACCACCACACCCCCATCGGCTCGATGGCGGACCTGGACGCGGCCACCCTGGAGGACGCGCGGGCCTTCTTCCGCACCTACTACGCGCCCAACAACGCGGTCCTGTCGGTCGTCGGCGACATCGACCCGGAGCAGACGCTCGCCTGGGTCGAGAAGTACTTCGGCTCCATCCCCGGCCACGACGGCAAGCCCGCCCCGCGCGACGGCGCCCTGCCCGAGGTCATCGGCGAGCAGCTGCGCGAGGTCGTCGTCGAGGACGTCCCGGCCCGCGCCCTGATGGCCGCCTACCGGCTGCCGGAGGACGGCACGCGCGCGTGCGACGCCGCCGACCTCGCCCTCACCGTGCTCGGCGGCGGCGAGTCCTCCCGCCTGCACAACCGGCTGGTCCGCCGCGACCGCACCGCCGTCGCCGCCGGCTTCGGCCTGCTCCGGCTCGCCGGCGCCCCCTCCCTCGGCTGGCTGGACGTGAAGACCTCCGGCGGCGTCGAGGTCCCCGCCATCGAGGCGGCCGTCGACGAGGAGCTCGCCCGCTTCGCCGCCGAGGGCCCGACCGCGGAGGAGATGGAGCGCGCCCAGGCCCAGCTGGAGCGCGAGTGGCTCGACCGGCTCGGCACCGTGGCCGGCCGCGCCGACGAACTGTGCCGCTTCGCCGTGCTGTTCGGCGACCCGCAGCTCGCCCTGACCGCGGTCGACCGCGTCCTCGCCGTCACCGCCGACGAGGTGCGCGAGGTGGCCGCGGCCCGGCTGCGCCCGGACAACCGCGCGGTGCTGGTCTACGAGCCCGCGGAGGGCCCGGAAGCCGACGAGAACAGCGACGAGGAAGAGGGAGCGGACCAGTGACCGACGCCGCCGTGTCTCTGACCAGCATGGAGTTCCACCCGCAGCCGCAGGCCGGCGCGGCCAGGCCGTGGGCCTTCCCGGCCCCCGAGCGCGGCGCGCTCGACAACGGCCTGACCGTGCTGCGCTGCCACCGCCCCGGCCAGCAGGTCGTCGCCGTCGAGATCTTCGTCGACGCGCCGCTGGACGCCGAGCCCGAGGGGCTCGACGGCGTCGCCACCATCATGGCGCGCGCCCTCTCCGAGGGGACCACCGAGCGCGGCGCCGAGGAGTTCGCGGCCGAGCTGGAGCGCTGCGGTGCCACCCTCGACGCGCACGCGGACCACCCCGGCGTCCGGGTCTCCCTGGAGGTGCCGGTCTCCCGGCTCCGCAAGGCGCTCGGGCTGGTCGCCGAGGCGCTGATCTCCCCGGCCTTCGACGCCGACGAGGTCAAGCGCCTGGTGGACAACCGCCTCGACGAGATCCCGCACGAGGCGGCCAACCCCAGCCGGCGCGCGGCCAAGCAGCTCTACAAGGAGCTGTTCCCGGCCACCTCCCGGATGTCCCGGCCCCGCCAGGGCACCAAGGAGACGGTGGAGGCCATCGACGCCGAGGCCGTCCGCGCCTTCTACGACGCGCACGTGCGGCCCGCCGCCGCCACGGCGGTCGTCGTCGGCGACCTCACCGGCGTCGACCTCGACGAGGTCCTCGCCGAGACCCTCGGCGGCTGGACCGGCAAGCCGGCCGCGCCGCGCCCGATGCCGCCGATCACCGCCGACGACACCGGACGGGTCGTCATCGTCGACCGCCCCGGGGCCGTCCAGACCCAGCTGCTCATCGGCCGGATCGGCCCCGACCGCCACGACGCCGTCTGGGCCGCGCAGGTCCTCGGCGTCTACTGCCTCGGCGGCACCCTGACGTCGCGTCTGGACGCCGTCCTGCGCGAGGAGAAGGGGTACACGTACGGCGTGCGCGCCTTCGGGCAGGTGCTCCGCTCGGACGGCGAGGGGCACGGCGCCTCGATGCTCGCGATCAGCGGCTCGGTCGACACCCCCAACACCGGCCCGGCCCTGGACGACCTGTGGAAGGTGCTCAGGACCCTGGCCGAGGGCGGTCTGACCGACGCCGAGCGGGACGTCGCGGTGCAGAACCTGGTGGGCGTGGCCCCGCTCAAGTACGAGACCGCGGCCTCGGTCGCCGCGACGCTGTCCGACCAGGTCGAGCAGCACCTCCCGGACGACTACCAGGCCCGGCTGTACGCGCGGCTGGCCGAGACCGGCACGGTCGAGGCCACGGCCGCGGTCGTCAGCGCCTTCCCGGTGGACCGGCTCGTCACCGTCCTGGTGGGCGACGCGGCGCAGATCGAGGAGCCCGTGCGGGCCCTCGGCATCGGCGAGGTGACCGTGGTGAGCTGACCCGCCGTCGGCTCCGGCGGAGGTCCCCGATGCGCGGAAGCGCCGGCGACCTCCGCTTTGTCCGTTATGGAGACAAGGATGATCGTATGCCCTGTGGCATGTCTTACAAATGGGCGAGTCTGTTTGGCGATTGAGATCCGTCCGGCCTAGCGTCGGTCCGTCTGTCCGACCCGACGCACGCGCCGCACCCGCGGCACCCGGACAGCATCGCCGAGTCCCCGTCAGGCGCGAGCCAGGGGAGCCGGGGACCCACGCAGTCCCTGGGGTGAATCGGACGCCTTCGCCACGCGGAGGGGCCCGTAGGAGACCTTCCTGCTCCGAACCCGTCAGCTAACCCGGTAGGCGAGAAGGAAGGAAAGGAACCGTCTTGGCGTTCACCCGTGCCACCGGGAAGCACCGTGGTGCGAGCCGACTGGCTCGCCGCAGCGCCGGCATCGCCGGCGTGGCCGCCCTCGCCACCACCGGCGTCGTCGGCACCCTCGCCTCCCCGGCGCTCGCCGCCGACACGGACAACCGCTCCGCCGAGGACACCGGCCTCACCCAGGTGATCGCCGACGAGTCCCTCGCCGACCAGGTCAGCGCGCAGGCCGCCGCCCAGGAGCGGGAGGCCGCCGAGGCCGAGGCCCGGGCCAAGGCGCGCGCCGAGGCGAAGCGCAAGGCCGAGGCCCGCGCCCAGGAGATCCGCGAGGCCAAGGAGCGCGCGGCCCGCGAGGCCGAGCGCCGCCGCCTCGCCTCCTTCAACCTCCCGGTCGCCGGCTCGTACGTCTCCACCGGCTACAAGACCGGCGGCTCCCTCTGGTCCTCCGGCAGCCACTCCGGCGTCGACTTCCACGCCGCCTACGGCAGCTCGGTCGTCTCCGTCGGCTCCGGCACCGTCGTCGAGGCCGGCTGGGGCGGCGCGTACGGCAACAACATCGTGATCCGGATGAACGACGGCACGTACACCCAGTACGGCCACCTGTCGTCCATCGGCGTCTACGTCGGCCAGTCCGTCGAGCCCGGCCAGCAGATAGGCGTCTCCGGCTCGACCGGCAACTCGACCGGCCCGCACCTCCACTTCGAGGCCCGGACCACCGCCGAGTACGGCTCCGACATCAACCCCGTCGCGTACCTGCGCGCCCGCGGCGTCAGCCTCTGACCCGCCACCCCGCCCAGGAAAGGCCCCGGCTCCCCCGAGCCGGGGCCTTTTCGTCGCCCGGGGACCGGCGCGACCGCCGCCCGGGGGAGGACGAATTCCGAGGGGGCATCGGAATTTCCGGCACACTGCAATAGAGTCGCGGAAACAGCGCCGCTCGAATTCGGTGCACGCGGAGCGAAAGCGGAGGTCGGACATGCGGGTTCCCGCGCAATCGGTATGCACGGCGATCCGGGACGACATCGTCTCGGGGATCTTCGAGCGCGGCGGCCGGCTGACCGAGGACCAGCTCGCCCGCCGCTACGGCGTCTCCCGCGTCCCGGTCCGCGAGGCCCTGCGCACCCTGGAGTCCGAGGGCTTCGTCGTCAGCCGCCGCCACGCGGGCGCCCAGGTCGCCGAACCCACCGAACAGGAGGCCGCCGACCTCCTCGACGTACGGGCGCTGCTCGAACCGCTCGGCGCCGCCCGGGCCGCCCAGCGGCGCACCGACGCCCACCTCAAGGTGCTCCGCGGCCTGGTCAGGCTGGGGCAGGAGCGGGCCCGCCGGGGGCAGGGCGAGGACCTCAGGGCGCTCGGCGGCTGGTTCCACGAGACCCTCGCGCAGGCCTCCGGCAGCCCGGCGCTCGCCGCGCTGCTCACCCAGCTGCGCCACAAGATCGCCTGGATGTACGCGGTGGACCTGCCGGACCGGCCGGTGGACGTCTGGGCCGAGCACGGGGCGATCGTCGACGCCGTCGCGCGCGGGGACGCCGAGCGGGCCCGCGCGCTCACCGCCCTGCACGCCGAGCGCGCGCTCCCGCTGCACCGGCTGAAAAGGCCCGAGCGGGGCCGTGTGAGGGTTTCGCAACATGCCGTCAACACGGCGAGTGCCCGGAATTAACACGGACACCGTATACAAAGAATAGCTATTCGGAGGCGTCCTCCGTGCTGCCCGAAAAAGAAAACGGGACGGCTCCGGAAATGCCGGACGGCCGTGTCCGCCGGGAATTCCGGGAACACGGCCGTACCGAGAAGACGTGGATCGACCCGCCGGTCAGACCGTCTCGGGAAGCTCGTCGAGGCCCTCGGCCACCAGCTTGGCGAGGCGCTCCAGCGCGGCCTCGGCACCCTCGGCGTCCGAAGCGAGCACGATCTCCTCGCCGCCCTGCGCGCCCAGGCCGAGCACCGCGAGCATCGACGCGGCGTTGACCGGGTTGCCGTCGGCCTTGGCGATGGTCACGGGGACACCGGAGGCCGTGGCGGCACGGACGAAGATGGAGGCGGGGCGGGCGTGCAGGCCCTCGGCCCAGCCGACGTTGACGCGGCGCTCAGCCATGGTGTTGCCCTTCAGGTCTTCAGCGGTTGTCTAGACCAGTCTCTCACGGCGTGCGGCGTGCTCCTGCCGACCTTCGTCCCGCATCCGTGCGACGTTCGGCCCTCCTTACCTTGCACGCGGTGCGGAGGGCGCGCGAGCCGTGCACCGCAGAGGAGTGGGTGCGCGGGCGGTGCCGGTGTCGCACCCCGGCCGTAGGCTTTGCCCATGCGGAGCGCGTCGGAGCAGGCGGACGGACCGGACGGACCGGGCGGCGGAGCGGGCGGCGGACCGGCCGGGGGAGCGGACGGCCGCCCGGCCCCGGAGGAGCACGCCTACCCCGACCACTGGGAGGCAGACGTCGTGCTCCGCGACGGCGGCACCGCGCGCATCCGGCCCATCACCGCCGACGACGCGGACCGGCTCGTCAGCTTCTACGAGCAGGTCTCGGACGAGTCGAAGTACTACCGCTTCTTCGCCCCCTACCCCCGGCTCTCCGCCAAGGACGTCCACCGCTTCACCCACCACGACTTCGTCGACCGGGTCGGCCTCGCCGCCACCGTCGGCGGCGAGTTCATCGCCACCGTCCGCTACGACCGGATCAACGACCTCGGCCGCCCCGCCTCCTTCCCCGCCGACGAGGCCGAGGTCGCCTTCCTCGTCCAGGACGCCCACCAGGGCCGGGGCGTCGCCTCCGCCCTCCTCGAACACATCGCGGCCGTCGCCCGCGAGCGCGGCATCCGCCGCTTCGCCGCCGAGGTGCTCCCCGCCAACACCAAGATGATCAAGGTGTTCACGGACGCCGGGTACACCCAGAAGCGCAGCTTCGAGGACGGCTCCGTCCGCCTCCACCTCGACCTGGAGCCGACCGACCGCTCCCTCGCCGTCCAGCGCGCCCGCGAGCAGCGCGCCGAGGCCCGCTCCGTCCAGCGGCTCCTCGCCCCCGCATCGGTCGCCGTCGTCGGCGCCGGGCGCGCCCCCGGCGGAGTCGGCAGGACCGTCCTGCGGAACCTGCTGGACGCCGGCTTCAAGGGCCGGGTGTACGCGGTCAACCCGGGGCTCGGCGACGGCGAGGGCGAACTCGACGGCGTGCCCGCCTTCCCCTCCGTCGCGGCCGTCGGCGCCCCCGTCGACCTCGCGGTCGTCGCCGTCCCCGCCGAACGGGTCCCCGAGGTCGTCGCCGACTGCGGCGAACACGGCGTGCGGGGCCTGGTCGTCCTCTCCGCCGGATACGCCGAGAGCGGCACCGAGGGCCGCGCCCGGCAGCGGGCCCTGGTCCGCCAGGCCCGCTCGTACGGCATGCGGATCATCGGCCCCAACGCCTTCGGCATCATCGACACCGCCGACGACGTCCGGCTCAACGCCTCCCTCGCCCCCGAGATGCCCGCCGCCGGCCGCATCGGGCTCTTCACCCAGTCCGCCGCCATCGGCGTCGCCCTGCTCGCCCGGCTGCACCGGCGCGGGGCCGGCCTCTCCTCCTTCATCTCCGCCGGCAACCGCGCGGACGTCTCCGGCAACGACGTCCTCCAGCACTGGTACGACGACCCCGCGACCGACGTCGTCCTCCTCTACCTGGAGTCGATCGGCAACCCGCGCAAGTTCACCCGGCTCGCCCGTCGCACCGCCGCCGTCAAGCCGGTCGTCGTCGTCAAGGGCGCCCGCCACAGCGGCAGCGCCCCGCCCGGCCACCGGGTCCCCGTCACCCGCGTCCCGCACGCCACCGTCGACGCGCTGCTCCGCCAGGCGGGCGTCATCCGCGTGGACACCGTCACCGAACTCGTCGACGCCGGGGTGCTGCTCGCCGGGCAGCCGCTCCCGGCCGGACCGCGCGTCGCGATCCTCGGCAACTCCGAGTCCCTCGGCCTCCTCGCGTACGACGCCTGCCTCACCGAGGGGCTGCGCCCGCAGCGGCCCCTCGACCTGACGACCGCCGCCACCCCCGCCGACTTCCGGGACGCGCTCGCCGCCGCCCTCGCCGACGACACCTGCGACGCGGTCGTCGTCACCACGATCCCCTGGGTCGGCATCGAGGGCACCACCGAGGTGCTGGCCGCCTCCCTCCGCGAGGCCGTCGCCGGCAGCGGGGCCGCGGGCGCCGCCAAGCCGGTCGTCGTCGTGCACGTCGAGATGGGCGGCCTCGCCGAGGCCCTGTCCGCCGCCACCAGCACCCGCCCCACCCCCTCCCGCACCCGCCGCCCGGCCGCCCCCGCACCCTCCTCCGTGCCCGCCTCCGCGACCCCGGAGGCACAGGAGCCGCCGGAGACACAGGAAGCCCCAGGGGCACAGGAGGCGCAGGAGCCGCCCGAGCAGGCCGCCCCCGCCCGGAACATCCCCGCCTACCCCGCCGCCGAGCGGGCCGTCCGGGCGCTCGCCGAGGCCGTGCGGTACGGCCAGTGGCGCCGGCAGGCCGCCGACCCGGGCCGGGTCCCGGAGTACGACGGCATCGACGAGTCCGGCGCCGCCGCGCTCATCGCCCGCGTGCTCGGCGAGCGGGGCGCCGGGCAGGAGTCCCGAGGAGTGACCCTCACCACCGACGAGGCCGGCGAACTGCTCGGCCGGTACGGCATCGCCGTCCGCCCCACCCTGCCCGCGCCCGGCCCCGACGAGGCCGTCGCGGCCGCCGCCCGGCTCGGCTATCCGGTCGCGCTCAAGACCACCGCCCCCCACCTGCGCCACCGCCCGGACCTCGGCGGCGTCCGGCTCGACCTGGCGACCGAGGAGCAGCTGCGCACCGCCTACGCCGAGCTGGCCGAGGCCCTCGGCAAGCCCGAGGAGCTCCAGCCGGTCGTCCAGGCGATGGTGCCCCGCGGCGTCGACACCGTCGTGCGCGCCGCCATCGACCCCGCCGTCGGCGCCGTGCTCTCCTTCGGGCTGGCCGGCGCCGCCTCCGAGCTGCTCGGCGACACCGCCCACCGGCTGGTCCCGGCCACCGACCGGGACGCCGCCGAGCTGGTCCGCTCCATCCGCACCGCCCCGCTGCTCTTCGGCTGGCGCGGCTCGGCCCCCGTCGACACCCCGGCCCTGGAGGAGCTGCTGCTCCGGGTCTCCCGGCTGGTCGACGACCATCCGGAGATCGTCTCCGTCGCGCTCGAACCGGCCGTGGTCGCCCCCAGCGGCGTCTCCGTCCTCGGCGCCGCGGTCCGGCTCGCCCCGCCCCCGCCCACCACCGACCTCGGCCCCCGCCGCCTGCCCAGCTACTGAAGGGCCGGGGGATGCCCGCGGCCCCGTAGGATGGAGTCCATGGTGAAGAGCGGTACGACGACCCAGGGGCTGCGCGCGGCGATCGAGCGCAGCGGCTACTACCCGGCACTCGTGGCCGAGGCGGTGGAGGCTGCCGTCGGCGGCGAGGACGTCGCGTCGTACGTGGTCCACCAGGAGACCACCTTCGACGCCAACGAGGTCCGGCGCCACGTCACCGTGCTCGTGCTGACCCCGAGCCGCTTCATCGTCAGCCACACCGACGAGCAGGCGGCCGACAACAGCTCGCCGAGCCCCTACGCCACCACGTCCACCGAGTCCGTGAAGCTGGACCGGATCTCGTCGGTCGTGGTCAGCCGGGTCGTCGCCAACCCGGAGTCGTACACCCCGGGCACCGTGCCCCGCGAGGTCGTCCTCACCATCGGCTGGGGCGCCGTCTCCCGGATCGACCTGGAGCCCGCCGCCTGCGGCGACCCGAACTGCGACGCCGACCACGGCTACACCGGCAACGCCACCGCCGACGACCTCAGCCTGCGGGTCAGCGAGGCCGGCGACGGCCCGGACACCGTCCGGCAGACCCTCACCTTCGCCCAGGCGCTCTCCGAGGCCACCGCCGACACCGCCCCGACGGCCGGCCGCTGATGGCCCAGCCGACCTCCGTCGCCCACGGCTGGCCGGACGACCCGGTGCCGCTCGCGCCCGAGACCGCGCCGGTGCCCGCGTACGGCTCCGGCTCCCTCGGCGACCTGCTGCCCACCCTCGTCGCCGGCCAGGGCGTGCCCGGCTTCGACGCGCGGATCGCCGAGCTGGCCCCGGCCGACCGGGTCTGCGTCTTCCTCGTCGACGGGCTCGGCTGGGAGCAGATCCTGGCCCACCCGGACGAGGCGCCCTACCTGACCTCGCTGCTCGGCAGCTCGCGCGGCGGCACCGGCCGGCCGATCACCGCGGGCTTCCCCGCCACCACCGCGACGTCGCTGGCCTCCGTCGGCACCGGCCGCGCCCCCGGCGCCCACGGCCTCGGCGGCTACACGGTCCGCAACCCGGAGACCGGCGAGCTGATGAACCAGCTCAAGTGGCGTCCCTGGACCCCGCCGAAGGCCTGGCAGCCGTACCCGACGGTCTTCCAGCAGGCCCACGCGGCCGGGATCCACACCGCGCAGGTCTCCTCCCCGATCTTCGAGCAGACCCCGCTGACGCAGATCGCGCTCAGCGGCGGCATCTTCCATGGCCGCCTCTCCGGCGAGGAGCGGATGGACCTCGCCGCCGAGCAGCTGGCCGGCGGCGACCGCTCGCTGGTCTACACGTACTACAGCGAGCTCGACGGCGCCGGGCACCGCTTCGGCCTCGACTCCGACGCCTGGCGCGGCCAGCTGATGCTGGTCGACCGGCTGGCCCGGCGGCTCGCCGAGCAGCTGCCCGCCCGCTCGGCGCTGTACATCACCGCCGACCACGGCATGGTCGACGTGCCCTTCGACGAGGAGCACCGGATCGACGTCGACGAGGACTGGGAGCTGCGCGCCGGCGTCGCCCTCCTCGGCGGCGAGGGCCGGGCCCGGCACGTCTACGCCGTCCCCGGCGCCGAGGCCGACGTCCTCACCTGCTGGCGCGAGGTCCTCGGCGAGCAGTTCTGGGTGGCGGGCCGCGACGAGGCGATCGCCCTCGGCTGGTTCGGCGACACGGTCGACGAGCGGGTGTACGGCCGGATCGGCGACGTCGTCGCCGCGGCCCACGAGGACGTGGCGCTCGTCGCGTCCGTCAACGAGCCGCTGGAGACCCGGATGGCCGGCATGCACGGCTCGATGACCCCCGCCGAGCAGCTCGTGCCGCTCCTCGAAGTCCGCACCTGACGCCCCCGCGGCCGCGACCCCGTCCCGGCCGCGGCCCCGTCACCTCCCTCCCGTACCCCGACCCGAAAGGTCCCCGACCCGTCATGCCCGAGCTGGTGTTCTTCTCCGGAACGATGGACTGCGGAAAGAGCACACTGGCTCTCCAGATCGCGCACAACCGCGACGCGCGCGGGCTCCAGGGCGTGATCTTCACCCGGGACGACCGGGCGGGCACGGGGAAGCTGTCCTCCCGGCTCGGCCTGGTGACCGAGGCCGTCGAGGCGCCGGAGGGGATGGACGTCTACGCGTACCTCGTCGACCAGCTCTCCCAGGGCGGCAAGGCCGACTACGTGATCGTCGACGAGGCGCAGTTCCTCGCCCCGACCCAGATCGACCAGCTCGCCAGGATCGTCGACGACCTCGGGCTCGACGTCTACGCCTTCGGCATCACGACCGATTTCCGCACCAAGCTCTTCCCCGGCTCGCAGCGGCTCATCGAGCTCGCCGACCGGATCGAGCAGCTCCAGGTGGAGGCGCTGTGCTGGTGCGGCGCCCGCGCCACCCACAACGCGCGGACCGTCGGCGGCCACATGGTCGTCGAGGGCGAGCAGGTCGTCGTCGGCGACGTGAACACCGCCGCTGAAGTGGTCGGTTACGAGGTGCTGTGCCGCCGCCACCACCGGCGCCGGATGACGAGCGCGAGCTCCCGCGCGGGGTCCCTCTCCCCGGACGTGCTGCCGGTCAACCCGGCCTGATCCTCGTTCACTCGTACAACTTTTCGGTCGGGGTGCAGGTCTCAGGGGTGGCGCACGCAGTCAGGCGTGCCGTGATGACTTCCCTGGGGGAACCCATGAACTTCGCACGCACGACCGGCCGTCGGAGGGTGTCCGCCGCGATCACCACGGTCCTCGCCGTGACGCTCGGCGCGGGCGCCCTGGCGGTCCCGGCGGGCGCGGCGCCCCTGCCCGCCGCCGCGGCGGCCGAGGCGGGAACGGAGGCGGCGCCCCTCCCGTACCCGGCGGGCGTCTCCTCGTTCGAGGCGGTCGGAAAGACCGGTTTCCTGACCAAGAACTGGTCGAGCAGCGCGCCTCTCGTGTTCACCTGGACCCGGTTCGCGGACGGTTCGACCACCACGATCGACGCCCCGGTGGCCGACTCCACCGGCACGGACGTGATCATGACCGGCAAGGGGTCGACCCCCCGCCGTTCCCTGGTCCTCCAGCTCCGTGACATGGCCGACGGGGGCCGGTCCGTCACGATGGACCTCCGTCCGCTGAACGCCGTCTACGTGCAGGCCGTCTCGAAGGACACGATCCTGGCGGAGGTGACGAAGCCGGACGGTTCCGCGGAGCTGCGCCTGGTCACCAGCGCCGGCGGCGCCCTCACCCAGCGGAAGATCGAGGGCATCCCGTCCGACGCCCGGAGCTTCGAGTCCACCCCCGCCCGCGACGGCTCCGTCCTCGTCGACTACTACCGGCCGGGCGACGGCACCTACCAGGTCGCCGCCGTCGATCTCGCCGCCGCCAAGGCGGTGTTCACCGACGAGCACGCCCGGGTCTCCCGCGACCCCCACCGGGAATACGCCTCGATCTCCGCGACGCACCTCGCCTGGGTGAGCGGTAAGATGATCGTCACCGCGAACCAGGCCACCGGCGCCACGTCCTCCGAGATCTCGGGCTACGAGGGCGAGGGACTCTCCCTCACCGCAGGCCTGCTGGGTTCGTGGGTGACGTTCGGCACCCCGACGTCCCTGGAGGGGAACGGCTACGGCACCACCGATGAGGTGCTCCCGTACATGGCGCTGGACCTGGACTCGGGCGAGACGATCACGCTCCTCGACTACGTCGGGGTGCCCCGCACCGCTGCGGACGGCTCCGTGTTCGTGCTCGGCGGCACCGTCGAGCACGGCGAGGGCCTCTACCGGGTCTCGCTCGGCGCGGACGGCAGGCCTGCCGTCGAGATGGTCGCCACCACCGGGAAGCCGACGCAGCTGGTCCACCTCGGCACGCGGTTCCCGCAGCCCTTCGACCTCGCCGGGCCTGCTCCGCTCAAGTGGAGGATGTCCCGGGACAACGCCGACATCGACCTGCGGATCACCCACCGCGCTACCGGCAGGTTCTTCTCGAAGAAGCTGCACCTCTACACGGAGTCCGCCGGCAGCCCCTACTACTACGGTCCCGGGGAGTTCGGCATCACCTGGGCGGAGGTCGCCGCCGGCATGGGCGCGGACACTCCGTCCGGCACGTACGACTGGTCGTACACGGCCGTCCCGCAGAACGGCATCGGTCCGGACCTGAAGGCCTCCGGCAGCTTCACGGCCGGCCGGAACCTTCCCACCCAGCACGACACCAACCGGGACGGCACCCCCAACCTGCTGGCCCGTGACGCCGAGGGCGTGCTGTGGAACCTCCCCACCGAGTACGACATCGACCGGAAGTCCCTCGTGAGGGACTCCGCTCCCCTCCGGATCGGCAGCGGCTGGCAGGTCTACGACCGGATCGAGATGCTCGGATCCGTCGGCCACGGACCCTCCGACTACATCGCCCGGGACAAGGACGGCGTCCTGTGGCTGTACGACGTCACCGGCTCGGGCACCCAGCCCCGCCAGCGGATCGGCGGCGGCTGGAACACCTACACCCAGCTCGTCGGCGGCAGCGACCTGGACGGCGACGGTCGTCCGGACCTGGTGGCCGTGGACAAGGCGGGCGCGCTGTGGTTCTACAAGAACACCGGGAACGTGGCCGCGCCGTTCGCCGCGCGGAAGAAGATCGGCACCGGTGGGTGGGGGATCTACAACCGGATCACGGCCACCGGCAACATCGGTGGCGCCGCCGCCGGTGACCTCGTCGCCCGCGACAAGGACGGCGTGCTGTGGCTGTACCTGGGCAAGGGTGACGGCACCTTCGCCGCGCGCAAGCAGATCGGTGGCGGGTGGAACGCGTACACGGACACCATCGGGATCGGTGACGGCAACTACGACGGCCGCCCCGACCTGTTCGCGTACGGGCCGAACAAGACGGCCTACTTCTACGCCGGGACGGGCGACTACCGGAAGCCCTTCGGGCCCCGTGTCGCCAGCCCCGTCCTGACCGGCCAGCCCGCCTACAACCACGTCCTCTGATCCACCCCGCAGGGCCGGCCGAACTTCGCAGATCCGTACAACCTTCCGGTCCGGGCGGAAGTCTGACTGAACGGCGCGGGTACGAATGCGCCTTCAACTGGCTTCTGGGGAGGTACCTCTCATGTCCGGATCCACGAACCGCCAGGGCGTCTCCGCCGCGATCACCGCCGTCCTCGCCGTCACGCTCGGCGCGGGCCTCCTGGCGGTTCCGGCCACCGCCGTTCCCCTGCCCCGCGCCGCGTCGGCCGGGGTGGGGTCGGAGGCGGCGCCCCTCGCCTACCCGGCGAACGCCTTCTCCTTCGACGCCGCCGGGAAGACCGGCTTCCTGACCCGCGGATGGGAGGGCGGCCGGCCGGTGTTCAAGTGGACCCGGTTCGCGGACGGTTCGGCCACCACGATCGACGCGCCGGTGGCCGACTTCTCCGGCACGGACGTGATCATGACCGGGAAGGGGCGGACACCCGCCCGTTCTCTGGTCCTCCAGCTCCGTGACATGGCCGACGGCGGCCGGACCGTCACGATGGACCTGCGCCCGCTGAACGCCACCTACGTGAAGGCCGTCTCCAAGGACACGATCCTGGCGGAGGTGACGAAGCCGGACGGTTCCGTCGAGCTGCACCTCGTCACCAGCACGGGCGGCACCCTCGCCCAGCGGAAGATCGAGGGCATCCCGGCGAACGCCTGGGGCATCCACGCCACCCCGGTCCGCGACGGCTCCGTCCTCGTCGACTACCGCCGGACGGGCGACACGACCGGATCCCACGTCGCCGCGGTCGACCTCGCCACCGCGAAGGCGGTCTTCTCCCGCGAGAACGCCCCGCTCACCAGCAGCCGGTTCCGGGAGTACAGCGCGGTCTCCGCCACGCACCTGGCCTGGGTGGGCAAGGAGGGGAAGATCGTCACCGTGGACCGCGCCACCGGCACCGAATCCTCGTTCACGGGCTACGACGGCCAGGGACTCGGCCTCACCGTGGGCCTGACGGGCTCGTGGCTGACGTACGGCACCCCGTCGTCCCTCAAGGGGGACGGCTTCGGCAACGTCCTCCCGGTGGTGCCGTACACGGCGAAGTCCCTGACCACGGGCGAGACGTTCCAGCTCCTCGACTACGTCAGCGAGGCCATCCCCGGCCCCGACGGCACGCTGCTCGTGCGCGGCGGCAGCGTCGAGGACGGTGACGGGCTCTTCCGGATCGCGCTCGGCGCGGACGGCAGGCCGACCGCCCGGATGGTCGCCACCACTGGGGAGCCGGTGGAGCTCCGCTACCTCGGCCAGCGGTTCCCGGACCGCTACGACCTGGCGGGCTCGATCCCCCTCAAGTGGCAGCTGTCCCGCGACAACGCCGATGTCGACCTGACGATCACGCACCGCGCGACCGGCAAGTCCTTCTCGAAGACGCTGCACCTCTACACGGAGTCCGCGGGCAGCGAGTACCTCTACGACCACGAGACCTTCGGCATCACCTGGGCCCAGATCGCGGCCGAGTCCCCGATGGGCAAGGACGCCGAGGCCGGCGCGTACGACTGGTCGTTCACGGCCCGCCCGCAGAACGGCGTCGGCCCGGACCTGAAGGTATCCGGCAGCTTCACCGCCGGCAGGTACCTCTCCACCCCGCACGACCTCAACTGGGACGGCAACCCCGACCTGCTGGCCCGTGACGCCCAGGGCGTGCTCTGGT
Source organism: Streptomyces sp. NPDC058758 (assembly GCF_042746075.1). Taxonomy (NCBI): domain Bacteria; kingdom Bacillati; phylum Actinomycetota; class Actinomycetes; order Kitasatosporales; family Streptomycetaceae; genus Streptomyces; species Streptomyces sp. NPDC058758. The sequence continues at coordinate 46,370 of NZ_JBHYPS010000045.1, forward strand.
TCGCCGCGAGCGAGTACGACCCGGCCGGGAAGACCCTGGTGCGCAGTTACGACCCCCACCGGATCGGCGGCGGCTGGCAGGTCTACGACCGGATCGAGACCGTCGGCGGCATCGAATCCGGCGCCACCGACTTCGTCGCCCGCGACAAGAGCGGCGTCCTGTGGCTGTACGACGTGACGGACAGCGGCTACGGAATGAAGATCGCGGCCCGGAAGCGGATCGGCGGCGGCTGGAACACCTACACCCAGCTCGCCGGCGGCAGCGACCTGGACGGCGACGGCCGCTCCGACCTGGTGGCCACCGACAAGGCGGGTGCCCTGTGGTTCTACAAGAACACCGGGAACGTGGCCGCGCCCTTCGCCGCGCGGAAGAAGATCGGCACCGGCGGCTGGGGCGTCTACAACCGGATCACGGCCACCGGCGACATCGGCGGCGCCGCCGCCGGTGACCTCGTCGCCCGCGACAAGGACGGCGTGCTGTGGCTCTACCTCGGCAGGGGCGACGGCACCTTCGCGGCCCGCAAGCAGATCGGCGGCGGCTGGAACGCCTACACCGACACCATCGGGATCGGTGACGCCAACTACGACGGCCGCCCCGACCTGTTCGCGTACGGGCCGAACAAGACGGCCTACTTCTACGCCGGTACCGGCGACTACCGGAAGCCCTTCGGCCCCCGCGTCGCGAGCCCCGTCCTGACCGGCCGGCCCGCCTACAACCACGTCCTCTGATCCGGTCCGCCGGGCCTCCGGCGGACCGGCGGCGCGGCCCGGTGTCCCTCCCGGCGACGGGGGTGACACCGGGTGTTCACCCGGGGGCCGCCGGGAGATCGCCGGGTGATCCACTTCGGGTCGCCCGAACCAGGAGTAATGGGTTCGTCCCGCCGTGCGTTCGCCGCGGGTGATCGACGAGAGCCCCGTGCTCCCTGGAGGACCCGTGCCACCCGCCGCCACACCCGCGCCCGCCCCCGACCGGGAGGCGGCACGGGGCGGCCCCCGCCGGGCCCGGAACCCGCTGCTCCTCGCGCCCGCCGGGGCCGGCCTGCTCACGGCCGCCGTCTTCGTCCTGGCCACCGCGCTCGCCCGCAGCCACCCCCTCGGCCCGTACACCCGGAACGTCGTCGACCTCGGCCAGCAGTACCTGCCCTACCACGCCTACTGGCGCGCCTTCCTGCTCGGCGACACCCACGGCGACGCCTTCCTCAACTGGAACTCCGGCTTCGGCGCGGGCTTCCTCGGCGACATCGGCACCTACCTGAGCAGCCCCTTCTCGCTCCTCGTCGTCCTCTTCCCGGCCGACCGGCCGGAACTCGCGCTGTACGTCATCACCACGCTCAAGATCACCGCGGCGGGCGCGGCGATGGCCGCCCTGCTGATCCGGCTCCACCCGGCCGGACGACCCGGCGGCCCGTGGCCGCTCGCCGCGCTCCTCGGCGCCGCGTACGCGCTCTCCGGCTGGACCTTCAACCACGGCGCCTCCGTGCCCATGTGGCTGGACGGGCTGATCGCCTTCCCGCTGCTCTGCCTGGTCGCGGAGTGGACCCGCGCCGGCCGCCGGCCGGTGCTCGGACCGCTGGTCGTCGCCGCCGCCTGGACCGCCAACTTCTACACCGCCTACATGGCCACCCTCGGCGCGGCCCTCTTCCTCGCCGTCCGGCTGCTCACCGCCGGTCCCGGGACCACCGCCCGGCAGCGGCTCGCCACCCTGCTCCGGGCCGGACGGACCGTGGGCCTGGGCATCGGACTCGCCGCCCCGCTCGTCCTCGTCGTCTTCAGCGGGACCCGGTACGCCGACCCGACGCCCGAGACGGTCTTCGCCCCCGCCTCCTGGCCCGAACTGCTCGGCCGCTTCCTGCCCGCCACCGCCAACGTGGACACGCCCGCCCTCTTCATCGGCACGCCCGCCCTCCTCCTCGCCCTCACGCTGCCCTTCAACCGGGCCGTCGCCCCGCGCGTGCGGCTCGGCTGGACGGCGCTGATCGTCCTGGTGACGCTCTCGCTCCAGTGGGGTCCGACCCACCTCCTCTGGCACGCCGGCGCCTCGCCCAACGGCAACCCGTACCGCCAGACCTTCGTGCTCTGCGGGCTGCTGCTGATCGCCGCCTGGCTCTCCGCCGCCCCCGGCGTGCCCCGCCCGGCCGCCCTGCTCGGCGCCGCCGCCGTCCTCGCGGCGCTCGCCCTCGCCGCCCGGAGCAGCGCCGACATCGACGCCTGGAGCTACCCGGCCGCGGCCGCCGCCCTGCTGCTCGCCCTCACCGCCTCGGCCCTCGTCCCGCGCCCCGGCCGGCCCGCCGCCTCCCGCGTGCTGCCCGTCGCCGGAGCCGTCGTCCTGCTCGCCGCCCAGACGGGGGAGAGCGCCGTCAGCGGGATGCGCGTCGAGCAGCAGCAGCGCGCCGACGTCGCCTGGGCGCCCCGGATCGGCACCTGGCAGCGGGCGGTGGCCGCCGAGGTGGCCCGCGCCGACGCCTGGCCCGCGTACCGCACCGACCCCGGCCCGCTGCCCGGAGGCAACGAACCCCTGCTCCTCGGCGGCGAGGGCGCCGACGCCTACTCCAGCCTCACCACCGAGAACACCTCCCGCACCCTGGACTCCCTCGGCTTCGGCCACTACGCCAAGGGCCGCCACCCCGAGACCCTCGACAACCCCGTCACCGACGCGATCTTCTCCATCGGCACCCGGATCCGCTCCGAGGCCACCGAGCCGGTGCGCCAGGACGCCGCGCCCCGCGGCAGCGCGACCGCCGCCACCACCCCCGTACCGCCGCTCGTCACCGTCCACCCGGCCGGGAACGCGACCGTGGACCCCGCCGACTCCGCCTTCCGCAACCAGGAACTCCTCCTCGGCTCCTCCGTCTACACCCTGCCCGCCGTCCGCCGCGCCGGCACCGTCCTGACCGCCCGCTGCCCGGCCGGCTCCGAGGTCTGGCTCTGGGCACCCGAATACAAGGGCACCGCCGCCCTCGCCGGCGCCGCCCCCGCCGACTACGACGGCCGCCCGCCCGCCGTCCGCGCCCCGATGCGCGCCCTCGGCACCGTCCCGCCCGGCGGCCGGATCCGCATCGACCTGCTGCCCGAAGGACGCCCCACCCTGCCCCGCCAGTCCGTCGGCTGCCTCGACCGCTCCCGCCTCGCCGCCGCCGTCACCCGGCTCACCGCCACCGGCGCCACCCGCGTCACCGCCACCGGCCACGGCCTCACCGCCGAACTGCCCCCCGGCAGCACCGGCACCGCCGTCGTCGCCGTGCCCCGCGCCACCGGCTGGCGGTGCGCGGCCGGTGACGCCGAATCCGTCTCCGCCCGCTCCCACCGGGGCCTGCTCGCCGTCCCCCTGGACGGCCGCGCGACCCGCGTGAGCTGCTCCTTCCGGCCCCCCGGCGTCCGCCTCGGCGCCGCCGTCGGAGGCGCCGCGCTCCTCGCCCTGCTCGCCACCGCGCTCCTCGCCCGGCGGACCCGGAACGGTTCGCACCCGGGACGGCAAGAGTTCACCGGCCGTCCACACGAGGCTCGTTCGGGCGGCCGGGACGGCGATTACGCTGCCCGCCGTACCGGCGCCTGACAGCCGGAAGACACCCCGGCTCCACCGCGCACGGCCTTCCGTGCGCCGCCCCCGATTCCATCCGTGTCCGCCTCCGATCCAGTGTGGGGATTCTCCGCGTGCCCAAACTCTCCGTCGTCGTCCCCTTCCACAACGTCGGGCCGTACGCCCCCGACACCGTGCGCAGCCTCGCCCTCAACGCGGACCCGGACTTCGAGTTCCTCCTGGTCGACGACTGCTCCACCGACGAGACCCCGGACGTCCTCGACCGCTGGAAGGACCGGATCCCGAACGCCCGGGTCATCCGCCACGAGACCAACCTCGGCGTCGCCCAGGCCCGCAACACCGGCATCGACGCCTCCACCGGCGACTACGTCACCTTCCTCGACGGCGACGACTGGTACGCCCCCGGCCACCTCCGCGCCGCCGTCGACGCCACGGAGCGCCTCGGCTGCGACTTCGCCCGCACCGACCACGTCCTCGCCGAGGGCCGCAAGCGGAACATCAAGTACGCCCCCGCCAAGGTCCGCGACGCCGTCATGGACCCCCGCGACGGCATCGCCCCGGCCAGCATGATCACGATGGTCGACTACCCCTTCGTCCCCTTCGGCGTCTACGGCCGCTCCCTCTTCGAGAACGGCGCGTCCCGCTTCGAGACCACGCTGCGCACCGCCGAGGACCGGCTCTGGGTCTGGCGCCTCCACCTCAAGGCCCGCACCTACGCCGCCCTCTCCCTGCACGGCGTCTTCTACCGGCGCGGCGTCACCACCTCGCTCACCCAGATCAGCGACAACCGCCAGCTGGACTTCATCCCCTCCTACGACCTCCTCCTGGAGGAGGTCTCCCGGGACCGCGACGCCGACCGCTTCCTGCCCAAGGCCGTCCGCACCTACTGCGCCATGATCGCCTTCCACGTGAACAAGGCCGGGAAGTACGAGCCGGAGGTCGCCGAGCGGCTGCGCGCCGACGTCGCCGACGCCCTGCACCGCATGCCGCAGGACGTCCTCGAAGAGACCCTCGCCACCATGGACACCCCCCGCGCCACCCTCCTGCGGAGCCTGCGCGAGACCGGAAGGACCCTCTGACCATGACCACCGACACGGCCGCCGGCCCGCGCCCGGTCCAGATCTTCCAGGTCTCCACCCTCTACGGCGCCGCGACCGTCGCCGCGGCGATCGACGCCGGACTGTACGGCGCCCCCGGCGACGCCCGCCGCCTCCTGCTGCTCTCGCACAACGCCGAGATCCCGGAGACCGCGCTCCGCCTGGAGACGATGACCGGCTACGCCCGGATCGCCACCCGCTTCGACGGCGTCCTCGACTGGAACGAGACGATCCACCCGTACCACCCGGCCGCCTGGGCCCCCCGCCCGGAGGAGGCCCCCCTCTGGCAGCGCGTGCTGCGCACCGCCTGGGACCTCGGCACCGCCCCCGTCGAGCTGATCGTGGAGTCCATCCAGGTCAACCCGGCCAAGGCACTCGGCGCCTGCTTCCCCGAGAGCGCCGTCGAGGTGTACGCCGACGGGCTGATGAGCTACGGCCCCACCCGCACCGACGTCGCCCAGTCGCTGGCCTGCCGCATCCGCCGGCTCCTCCACCTCGACCTGGTGCCCGGCCTGACCCCGATGCTCCTCACCGAGTACGGCACCCCGTCCGCGCTGGTCCCCGACGCCGCCTTCCGCGCGGTCCTCGCGGAGATCGCCGTCGAGGCCGGCGAGGACCCGGCCGTCGCCGAGGCCGTCGCCGCCCGGCCGACCGCGCTGCTCCTCGGCCAGTACCTCGCCGCGCTCGGCCTCCTCACCGTCGAGGAGGAGGAGGAACTGCACGTGCGGATGCTCCGCGGCGCCGCCGCACTCGGGCACCGCAGCATCGTCTTCAAGCCCCATCCCACCGCCCCCGCCGGCTACTCCACCGCCCTGCGCCAGGCGGCCAAGGAGACCGGGGTGCGGCTCACCGTCCTCGACGTGCCGCTGCTCGCCGAGACCTTCTACGAGCGCTGCCGGCTCCGGCTCGTCGTCGGCTGCTTCTCCACGGCGATGCTCACCGCCGCCGTCTACTACGGGATCCCCGTCGCCCGCGTCGGCACCGGGGAACTCCTGGAGCGGCTGACCCCCTTCGAGAACAGCAACCGGATCCCGCTCACGGTGGTCGACCACCTCGTGCCCTCCCTGGAGGATGGCGGCACGCCGGCCGTGCCCGGCCCCGCCCCGGACTCGCTCGCCCCGCTGGTCAGGGCGGTGGGTTACTGCATGCGGCACAAGAGCCACCCCGGCCTGCGGGCCGAGACCGAGCGGTACCTCGCGGCGCACCACGACGACCCGGCGGTCGCCCACCACTTCGGCACCGTCCGGCTCACCCAGCTCGGCCTGCCGGGCGGCGAACCCGTCCCGGCGGCCGGCCCGTCCCGGCTCCGCCGGAGCCTCGCCCGCACCCGGCGCTGAGGACGCCGCCGGGGCCGGGGTGCCGCCGGGGCCGGGGTCGGGGCCGGGGACGCCGCGGGGGCTCGGGGACGCCGCCGGAGGGCCGGGGACGCCGCCGGAGGGAGCGCCGTCAACGGCCGCGGGACCTCACGAGGGTGAACACCGCGCCCTCCGGGTCCGCGACCAGGGCGAGCCGTCCGGCCGTGCCGTCCCGGGGCGGCCGCAGCACCCGGCCGCCCAGCTCCGCCACCAGCCGGGCCGCCGCGTCCGCGTCGTCGACCTCGAAGTACGTCATCCAGTGCGGGCCCCGGTCCCGGGGCAGCGCCTCGCCCACCCCGTGCAGCGAGGCGACCGGGCGCCCGTCCACGAGCAGGGTGGCGTAGTCGGAGTGGGCCGAGACCACCGGCTCGACCTCGTACCCGAAGACCGAGCGGTAGAACTTGCCGACCGTGGCCGTCTCGTAGGTGAGCAGCTCGTTCCACACCGGCGTCCCGGCCGGCCCGGCGAGCGCGGTGCCGTGGTGGGCCTCCGCCTCCCAGACCCCGAAGACCGCCCCGGTGGGGTCGGCGCAGATGACCAGCCGGCCCGCCTCGCCCGCGTCCAGCGGGCCCACCGCGACCGTCCCTCCGCAGTAGCGGACGGACTCGGCGGTCTCGTCGGCGTCCGGGGTGGCCAGATAGGTGGTCCAGGCCGTGCTCAGGTGCCGGTCGGGGGGCAGCTGTCCGATGCCGGCCACCTCGCGCCCGCCCAGCAGGGCCCGCACGTAGGGGCCGAGCTGCTGCGGGCCGGGGACGAACTGCCAGCCGAAGAGCGCCTGGTAGAACTCCTGCGTCGCGTCGATCCCGTGCACCATCAGACTCACCCAGCAGGGGGTGCCCGGGCTGCGCCGAGCGGCCTCGGTCATCGTCACTCTCTCCTCGGACCTGGTCGGGACCGTGCCCCGCCGCCGGTGGCTTCGCCGGGCCGCGCACGGCGCGCCCCGGTCGCACCCCGTCTGGTGCGATCCTCCGGGAGGACGCCGGGTCCGTCCCCGGCGCGCACGCGGCTGCGCGAGGATGGCCCCATGAAGCCCATCATCTCCGCAAGCGAACTCGTGAGCGAGTCGGCGGGAGCCCGGCCGCCGGTCCTCCTGGACGTGCGCTGGACCCTCGGGGGCCCGCCCGGTCGCCCCGCGTACGAGGCCGGACACCTGCCCGGCGCGGTCTACGTGGACCTCGACGCCGAACTGGCCGGACCGCCCGGGGAGGGCGGCCGGCACCCGCTGCCGGACCCGGACGCCTTCGGGGCGGCCATGCGCCGGGCGGGGGTCCGTGCCGACCGGCCGGTGGTGGTCTACGACGGCGGGCTCGGCTGGGGCGCCGCCCGTGCCTGGTGGCTGCTGCGCTGGACGGGCCACCCGGACGTGCGGGTGCTCGACGGCGGCCTGGCGGCCTGGCCGGGGGAGCTGTCGACGGCGGTCCCCGAGCCCGAACCGGGCGACTTCACGCCGAAGCCGGGCGGGCTGCGGCTGCTCGACGCGGACGAGGCGGCGGCGCTGGCCCGTTCGGGGCTGCTCCTGGACGCCCGGGCCGCCGAGCGGTACCGCGGCGACGTGGAGCCCATCGACCGGGTCGGCGGCCACATCCCCGGCGCCCACTCGGCCCCGACGACGGAGAACGTGGCGGGTGACGGCCTCTTCCTCCCCGCGGACGCCCTCCGCGAGCGGTTCGCGGCGCTGGGCGCGGCCGAGGCGCCGGAGGTCGGCGTCTACTGCGGCTCGGGGGTCTCCGGCGCCCACGAGGTGCTGGCCCTGGAGCTCGCCGGCATTCCGGCGGCGCTGTACGCCGGCTCCTGGTCGGAGTGGTCCTCGGACCCGTCCCGCCCGGTCACCACGGGGCCGGACCCGCGGTAGGACGCGGAAGGGGCCCGCGCCGAGCGGATCGGCGCGGGCCCCTTCCGTACGGGTCCTACTCCTGCTTCTTCCGGCGCGTCCCGAAGACGATCTCGTCCCAGCTGGGGACCGCCGCGCGGCGGCCCGGGCGGACGCCGTCGGCCTCCGCCTGCCGGTCGGTGGCGCCGTGCAGCCGGTCGCGGTGGCCGGAGACGGCGCGCGGCATGAGGACGTCGGCGTAGGCCGCGCCCGCCCCGGCCGAGGCGGCGGGAGCCGGCGGCTCCTCCGCCTCGACCTCGTCGGACGGCTCGCCGTCGGGCTGCTCGGGGACGACCAGGTCGCCGCGGAAGCTCGGCACCGCCTCCAGGAGGCTGGTGAGCGAGTCCCGCTCCTCCTCCGGCTCCGCCGCCGAGGCCGTCAGCGGGGTCCGGTCGAGCTGCCGGTCCAGGGCCCGGTCGAGCGGCCGGTCCAGGGTGCGGTCCAGCGGCCGGTCCCGGGGGAGCCGGGCGATGCGCGGCACGAAGGGGAAGCTCGGCTCCGGCGCGGCGGCGAGGGTGTCGTCGGTCTCGCCGATCAGCGCCCGCGCCTCGTCGTCCACGGCCTGGACCAGCCGGCGCGGCGGGTCGTAGGTCCAGCTGGCGGTGTGCACCTCGCCGGCGACCCGGTAGACGAGCAGCACCTCCCAGGTGCCGTCGTCGCGCCGCCAGGAGTCCCACTGCACGGTGTCCTTGTCGGCGCCGCGCAGCAGCAGCCGCTCCTGCACCGCCTCGCCGAGCTGGGGGCCGCTGTTCTCGCCGGGGCGGCGTACCGGGGTCTTGCGGGCGCGCTCGGCCATGAAGGCGCGCTCGGCGAGCACGGGGCCCTCGAAGCGGCGGACGCGGTCGACGGGGATGCCGGCGAGCTGGGCGACCTCCTCCGCGGAGGCACCGGCTCGTATCCGCGCCTGGATGTCCCGGGGGCGGAGGTGGCTCTCGACCTCGATCTCGATCTGGCCGAGGCGCGCGCGGTCGTTGCGCACGGCGGCCCGCAGCCGCTCGTCGATCGGGAGTGTGTACTCCGTGCTGTCGGCAGCCTTGAGCACCAGTCGTGTGCCGTCGTTGGAGACGGCCACGACACGCAGTTCGGGCATGGGGACCTCCCGGGTGGTGCCTGCCGACGTCACGTGCGTCGCTGCTTCCGCTAGTCGAGTGTGGCCTGCCCGGGTGCAGCCTGCCACTACCTTGCCGAGTTGCCCGGCGTGTCGGGCGTGGACCCTGGTCCGCCGTTATGGCACGGTTACCTGTTCACTACCCATAGTGACTGGGTGTCACACTGTGTAGCGGTTCTGTTTCCGGGCGCCCGAAGGCGTTCGGGCCCAGGGTTCGTCAATGTACTCCATTCGGGCCACTCGGGTGGACCGGCACGCCGCCCAACTTCTCGGGGTGCGCGGGAGTTGGGCCCGACCCCTCAATCCTCTTGCGTGGCACTCTTCACAGAACCCCCTGAACCGGAACTATTCGCTTCGCTCAGTTGTCCCTTCTGGGTGCACGGTGGAACAGATGAGCAAGCAGAGGGTGGAGATGCGCCACAGGCAGCCGACCGACACGGACGAGCCGGAGATACGGACGCCGGGCCCCGCGAGCGGGTCCCCGGAGCCCGGGGCCGAGGCGAAGCGGAAGATCGACCTGAGCGTGCCCCAGGTCGCCGGCAGCGCCCTCGCCGCCGTCATCGCCGCCAAACTCGCCTCCACCCTCGGCGTCTACGGGACGATCCTGGGCGCCGGCGTGATCAGCGTCGTCGCGACCTGCGGCGGCCCGCTCTTCCAGCAGCTCTTCAAGCGCACCGGCGAGCAGATGCGGGACGTGACCGTCGCCGCCAAGCCGAGGGCGCGTCAGGTCCCCGCGGCGCCGCCGGCGGACGACCGCCACACCCTGATGCTCGGCACCGTCCCCGACGCGGCCGGCCCCTTCCCGTACGACGAGGAGTTCGGCGCCGCCACCACCCACGGCACCCGGCTGCGCGGCTGGAGGCGCCCGGTGCTCGCCGCCGCGCTCGTCTTCGGCGTCACCATGGGCGGCATCACCACCTACGAGCTGGTCTCCGGCGAGGACTTCAGCGGCACCAAGGGCACCACCACCTTCGGCTCCGTGGTCCGCGGCGGCGACACCGGCCGGCAGGACGCCCCGGAGCCGACGCGGGAGGAGGAGCGGGAGCCGGCGACCCCCGCGCCGACCGGCACCACCGGCGGGGGCGAGCCGGGGGAGACCGGACAGCGGCCCGGCACGGGCACCGCCACCCCGTCCGACGGCACCACGCCGGACTCCGGGAGCGCGACGCCGTCCGGCGGCGCCACGACCGCGCCGGCCCCGGACCCGACCGGCTCCGCCGACGGCGGCACGGACCCCGCGGAGGAGCCCTCGACGGCCCCGACGGACCCGCCGGCCCCCGAGACGCCGTCCGCCCCCACCGAGACGCCCGCCGCCGGTCCGGCCCTCGGGGACGCCCCCGCGGCCGCCCCCTCCGGCGGCGCGGCGGAGTGAGCCCCCGTCAGTCGCCCAGCACCCGGCGCAGGTAGTCGTTGGCGAAGAGCCGGTCCGGGTCCAGCCGGTCGCGCAGGGCCGTGAACTCGGCGAAGCGCGGATAGGCCTCCGCCAGGTAGGCGGCGTCCCGGGTGTGGACCTTGCCCCAGTGCGGCCGGCCCCCGTGGGCGGTCATGATGCGCTCCACCGCGGTGAAGTACCCGTGGTGGGGCGTTCCCCGGTACAGGTGCACGGCGACGTAGGCCGTCTCCCGGCCGGAGGCCGTGGAGAGCGCGATGTCGTCGGCGGGCGCGGTGCGCACCTCCACCGGGAAGCTCACCTTCAGCGGCGAGCCCTCCACCATCGCCTTCAGCTCGCGCAGCGCCGCCGTCGCGGCCTCCCGCGGCAGCGCGTACTCCATCTCCAGGAAGCGGACCCGGCGCGGCGAGGTGAAGACCTTGTACGGGATGTCGGTGTACGTGCGGGCCGAGAGCGCGCGGCTGGAGATCCGGGCGATCGCCGGGATGGCGGGCGGCACCGCGCGGCCGAGCGAGCAGGCGGCCTGGAAGACCCCGTTGGAGAGGAACTCGTCCTCGAACCAGCCGCCGAGACGCGGCAGCGGCGCGGCGGGGCCCGCGCTGCGGTTGTTGCGCTTGGTGTTGCAGTTGTCCGTGTGGGGGAACCAGTAGAACTCGAAGTGCTCGTTCTCCGCGTGCAGCTCGTCGAACTCGGCGATCACCCGGTCGAAGCGCATCGGCTCCTCCCGCGCGGTGAGCAGGAAGACCGGCTCCACCGCGAAGGTGATCGCGGTGACCACGCCGAGCGCCCCCAGGCCGATCCGGGCGGCCGTGAAGATCTCCGGGTTCTCCTCCGCCGAGCAGGTCATCAGCGTCCCGTCGGCCGTGACCAGCTCCAGGGCGCGGATCTGCGCCGCGATGGAGGCGGAGTCCCGCCCGGTGCCGTGGGTGCCGGTCGAGGTGGCCCCCGCGACGGTCTGCTCCATGATGTCGCCCATGTTCGTGAGCGACAGGCCCTCCCGGGCCAGCGCCACGTTGAGCCGCTTCAGCGGGGTGCCCGACTCCACGGTCACCGTCATCGCCTCGCGGTCGATCCGCCGGATCCCGGTGAGCAGGTCCGGGCGGACCAGCACGCCGTCGGTGGCCGCGATCGAGGTGAAGGAGTGGCCGGTGCCGACCGTCTTCACCCGCAGCCCGTCCCGGGCGGCCCGGCGGAGTTCGGCGGCCAGCTCCTCGGCCGAGGCGGGGCTCACCTCCCGCACCGGACGGGAGGTGACGTTCCCCGCCCAGTTACGCCACGGGCTGCCCGTCCCGGCGCTCCCCGGCCCCGTCGGTCCCGCTGTCCTCGTGCTCATCTCGCCCCTCCCGGTTCGGCACCGGCCTGCGCAGCCGGCGGTGGCCGAGGAGGGCCACCACGACCGCGAGCGCGCCCGAGACGACGGGCACCACGTACGCCGCCTCCGCCCCCGAGGCGTCGACCACCCAGCCGGCGGCCGAGGAGCCCAGCGCCACGCCGATCGCGAGGCCGGTGCCCGTCCAGGTCATGCCCTCGGTCAGCTGGGTGTGCGGTACGTGCTTCTCGACGAGGGCCATCGTGGTCACCATCGTCGGCGCGATGGAGAGGCCCGCGACAAAGAGCGCCACGGCCAGCAACGGCAGGTTCCCGGCCAGTAGGAGGGGGATCATACTCACGGCCATCGCACAGACGCCCAGCAGCCACCGGCGGGACGGTTCGCCCTTGAGGTGCAGCAGCCCGAAGACCGCGCCGGCCAGGCAGGAGCCCAGCGCGTACACGGCCAGGACCAGGCTGGCGGCGGCCTTCTGGCCCCGCTCCTCGGCGAAGGCCACGGTCACCACGTCCACCGAGCCGAAGATCGCGCCGGTCGCCACGAAGGCCAGGGCGAGGACCTGGAGGCCGGGGGAGCGGAGCGCCGAACCGCCCTTGGCGGCGGGCTGGGGGTGCGGCTCCGGCTCGGTGTCCCGCTGGGCGGTCAGCCAGAAGACGCCGATGGCGAGGAAGACGCCGGCCAGCAGCGGACCGGCCTCGGGGAACCAGGTGGTCGACAGCCCGATCGAGATGATCGGGCCGAAGATGAAGCACACCTCGTCGACGATCGACTCCCACGAGTACGCGGTGTGCAGCGAGCGCGCGTCGCCCCGGTAGATGCCCGCCCAGCGGGCCCGGGTCATCGCCCCGACGCTCGGCACGACGCCGATCACGGCCGTGAACGCGAAGAGCGTCCAGTCCGGCGCCCCCTGCTGCACGCAGAGCAGCAGCCCGGCGGCCGCGGCCATGGAGACCAGGGTGACCGGGCGGAGCACCCGGCGCTGGCCGTACCGGTCGACCATCCGGGAGACCTGCGGGCCGAGCACGGCGGCGGACATCGCGAGCGTCGCCGAGAGGGCGCCGGCCAGCCCGTACCGGCCGGTGACCTGGGAGATCATGGTGACGATGCCGATGCCCATCATGGACAGCGGCATCCGGCCCAGGAAACCGGCGACGGAGAACGAGGCGGTACCGGGCGCCGAGAAGATCGCGCGGTAGGGACTGGGCAAGGGGTTCTCCGGCTCTGCGACGCGGCGTGCCGACCGCCGCGCGGTCAACACGTGTAATTAATGGCTAAAGCCTAAGGGTTCGAAGCGTCGGGGTCACCCCCGAATTCCGGACGGACCGCGCCCCCGCCCCGGGCCGTCGGTGCCGGGTGGCAGGATCGGTGCCATGTCCGATCAGCACGATCCCGCCCCGTACGACGCCCTGCTGCTGCTCTCCTTCGGCGGCCCCGAAGGCCCGGACGACGTCGTCCCGTTCCTGGAGAACGTGACGCGCGGCCGCGGCATCCCCAAGGAGCGGCTCAAGGAGGTGGGCCGGCACTACTTCCTCTTCGGCGGCGTCAGCCCGATCAACGCCCACAACCGCGCGCTGCTGGACGCGCTCCGGGCCGACTTCGAGAAGGCAGGCCTCGGCCTGCCGGTCTACTGGGGCAACCGGAACTGGGCGCCGTACCTCACCGACACCCTGCG
>NZ_JBHYPS010000046.1:0-56772 GCF_042746075.1 Streptomyces sp. NPDC058758
CGATCTCCCACAAGCCGTCCGGAACAATCCAACTCCAAGTACCCCGCCCCATGCCGGTCTCAACGACCGCCTCACCACATAGGACACGGTCTTAGCCTCCGACCGCTACCGCCGTCATGCCTCATCGGCCCGGGACCGGCGTGGAATTTCGCGGAATCCGCGCTGCGAGTGCACCAGGGCCGGGACGATGGCGGCATGAGCGAACAGGACGCGGGGCCGGGAGATCCGGTGGTGGTGAGGGTTCCGGTGGAGCCCGTGGACGCCGTGATGGAGGCTGATGCCCGCGATGCCGTGGACCGCTACAGCGGCCTGGCGGTGCGGGGCCCGTTGTTCGGCGTCGCCGCACAGGACCCGCAGGACGGGCGGCGGTGGCGGGTGGTCGTAGAGGTCACCCACGGTTGTCCGCAGTACGCCCGCGACGCGCTGAACTCCCTGCTCTGGTTCCGGGCCAAGGACGAGGCGCCGAGCAGGCAGGAACGCCGCGCGCTGCTGGCGGCGGTCGCACGCCTGGAGACCGAGCCCGTCGACGAGCTCACCGTCCTGGGCACCCGCTACCGCGTTGTGCGGGCGGAGGAGTACGCGGCCGTCGACGAGCGCGGCGGTATCGAGACGCCGCGGCCGACCGACCCCGAACCCCTCACCCCCCACTGGGGCCCCGGCCTGCGCAGCGTCCGGGTCGATGACGGTCTCGTCCTCGATCCGGACGCACCCTTGTCCCCGCTGCAGGCGGCGGAACGCGTCGCCCTGCGCCCCCTGGCCTACAGCGGCATCCGCTTCCCGGACACGGTCCTCGCCGATTCCGCACGGGCCGTACAGAGCCATCCGGACGTCCTGCTGATGCCGGCGGCGTTCCTGATCACCGAGCGGTCCGGCGACGGCGAGTGGTCCGCGGGCAGCAGCCTCCACGCCACCGCCCACGACGCCCGCCGCACCCTGGACTTCGCCCTGACCTGGATGGAACCCCGCACCCGCGGCCTGATCCCCTACGACGCCGACCGCACCGCCGACGCCCGCAACCCACCCACCGGCACCACCGACGAGACAGCCGCAGAGCTCAAGGAATACGCGAGGGCCGCGGACACCCTGCGCGCCGGCCGCTGTGACCAGGTCGAAGCGGCCGGCACCGTCTACCGCATCACCCGCTCCCGACGCCTCCTGCGCTGGGGCCCCGACGGACCAGAGAGCCCACGCCCCTCCGACATCAGCCCCCACACCCCCGCAGCGCTTCACCCGTGCCTCGACGACGACGGCACCGTCCACGCGGACGGCCTCGCAGGCGAGGAACCTGTCCGCTGACACAGGCCAGGGCGCACGGGGCGGGCAGCCACCCGCCGAGCCCGAGCGGCGGGGCTTGGGGCATCCGTCCGGGTGATGGGGGAGTGCCGGGCATTTCTGAGGGGCAGGCTCCGGCGGGCCGGCCTGGAAGGTGCCGACGCCGAGCGGAGGAGTCGGAGATGGAGCTGGTGGTGGAGCGTCCGGCGATCGTGTGCCGGGTGTGCCCGAGCGCGAAGACCGACGTGGTCGCGGTGGAGGGCCGGCAGGTGCTGCGATGCCGTGCGTGCCGGAGGACCTGGCCGCCCTACGACACCTCCCCCTCCCCGGCCCCCGGCTACCGCGACGCCTACCGCACCGCCCCACCCGAACACGAGGAGGACGAGACCCTCACCGCCCTTCAGGCCTGCCTCGCCGTCGCGACCGCGGCAGCGAAGGCGGCCGGACAACGCCGCCCGGACCCGATGGCCCGCCGGCTGCTCCTGCTGCGCCGGGCCGCGCTCGCCGACCGCCGCGCCTACGCCACCGAACTCGACCACCTGCGCGGCGGCGCCACCGTCACCCAGACCGAGCACGCCCTGGACCGTGCCGGCGCCACCGCGGCGGCGCTGCGCGTCTTCGACGCGGAGACCGACGGCGTCTACGCCGCCGGCCCCCTACGGGCCGAACATCCGCTCTGGGACGACGAGCCCGATACCGGACGCGCCTACGTGCGCCAGGAGTACGCGGAGTGGAGCCGCACCGAGGACGCCGCCTTCTCCCGCGCCTGACCGCTCCCTGCGGCCGGGCGCCGCTCTCTGCCGCGGCGGGAAGGACCGGGGTCTTCCCGGCGGCAGCCAGAACCTCGGGGCCCGCACCGGGCCAGAACACCTCGCGTTGCCCACCACCTGGTGGGCCACAGCGGCAGGGCGGAGATGAGGGATATCGAATCAGTGTTCTCTTTGTGCGAGATGGCGGGTTAGTGTCCCCTTCAAGCAAAATCCCGCAGAGGGGAAGCACCACATGCGCGCCACCGAAACCGCAGGTCGGCCCGGTCGTCCACCCGGGATCCAGGTCGACCCCGATGGGCTGACGCCCCGGCAGACCGCGATCATCGAGTTCATCGAGCGCGAGACCAGCCGCCGGGGATACCCGCCCTCCATGCGCGAGATCGGCGCTGCGGTCAAGCTCCGCAGCACCTCCTCGGTCGCGCACCAGCTCCTGGCGCTGGAACGGAAGGGAGCGATCTACCGCGACCCCCGCCGCCCCCGCGCGTACAGCGTCCGCACCCGCTGGACCGAGGACTTCCCGCACGCGCCGACCACGCCCGCGCCAGTCACAGCCGCTGTCCCCCTGGTCGGCCGGATCGCCGCCGGCGCCCCGATCCTGGCCGAGGAATCGGTCGAGGACATCATGCCCCTGCCCCAGCAGCTGGTCGGCGAAGGCCGGCTGTTCGCGCTGAAGGTGGTCGGCGACAGCATGATCGACGCCGCCATCTGCGACGGAGACACCGTCGTCGTCAGGCAGGCCGACAGCGCGGACCACGGCGACATCGTCGCCGCCATGCTCGACGACGAAGCCACCGTCAAGCGCCTGCGCCGCGAGGACGGCCACGTCTGGCTCATGCCCCACAACGCGGCCTACGAGCCGATCCCGGGCGACGACGCCGTCATCCTCGGCAAGGTGGTCACAGTCCTGCGGAGCCTGTAGTCCCTCGGACGGCCCCGCTGCGGAACACCCGCTGCTGACCGGAAGGCCGCGAGGGCGCCGGACCCCTCGGGAGGGGCGAAGAGGGGCCGGCGCCAGCTGGCGGAGAGCAGCGGTCCTGTACGCCGCTCCACCGCGACCGTACGAGACCTCCTCGCAGGGCGCAGCTCCTGATGAGCCGCCAGAGGACGTGCGATCCTCTGCGAACCGACTCCAAGGAAGCGCGGGGACTGATAGACCCGGTGATCGACAGTGCCTCGCTTCTGGAGCCGCCACCATGACCACACCCTCGCCCCCGTCCTGGCCATACTGCGCCCGCGGCGCCGGCCCCGCCGATCCCCTCGGTTGCCGCGGCATCCATGTCCCCGGCCACACCGCCTGCCTCGCCCACCTGCCCGACACCGACCGCGACGCCTACCTGGCCAGCCTGGCCCCCGGCGCCAACATCAACCACTGCGGCACCCCCTTCACCGAAGACCTCCTCAACCGCCTTTTCGACGCCGTCTGCCACCCCATCACCGGCAACCCCCGCCTTGGCGTCGCCCGGTTCGAGGGGGCGCAGTTCTCCGGCGTCGCCCGGTTCGGCGGGGCGGAGTTCTTCGGGGGCGCCCGGTTCGAGGGGGCGCAGTTCTCCGGCGTCGCCCGGTTCGAGGGGGCGCAGTTCTCCGGGGACGCCCGGTTCGAGGGGGCGCAGTTCTCCGGGGACGCCCGGTTCGAGGGGGCGCAGTTCTCCGGCCTCGCCCGGTTCGAGGGGGCACAGTTCTCCCGCACCGCCCGGTTCGAGGGGGCGCAGTTCTCCGGGGACGCCCGATTCGACGGGACACAGTTCTCCGAGGACGCCCGGTTCGAGCGGGCGCAGTTCTCCGGCCTCGCCCGATTCGACGAGGCGCAGTTCTCCGGGGACGCCCGATTCGACGGGGCGCAGTTCTCCGGCGCCGTCTGGTTCTACAGGACGCAGTTCTCCGGGGACGCCCGATTCGACGGGGCGCAGTTCTCCGGGGACGCCCGATTCGAGAGGGCACAGTTCTCCCGCACCGCCCGGTTCAGGGAGGCGCAGTTCTCCCGCGTCGCCTGGTTCGGGCGGGCAAAGTTCTCCAGGGACGCCCGATTCGGCGAGGCGCACTTCTCCGGCGACGCCTGGTTCTACAGGGCGCACTTCTCCGAGGACGCCCGATTCGATGGGACACAGTTCTCCGGCGTCGCCCGGTTCGAGGAGGCACAGTTCTCCGGCAGCGCCTGGTTCGGCGGGGCGCAGTTCTCGGCGACTTCGGGATGGGGACCGGTGGTGTGCGGAGGGCTGGTGGATTTGTCGGGGGCGGTGTTCGAAGCGCCGGTGACGCTGGAGATCTCGGCGAGGAAGGTTGTGTGCACGCGGACTCGTTGGCAGTCGACCGCGACCGTCCGGGTCCGTCACGCTGCCGTGGACCTCGGCCACGCGGTGCTGGAGGCCCCTCTCGCCGTCACCGCCCACCCCACCCCGTTCACCGCCGTGGGCGGCACGCTCCTGGACGAGGGCACGCTGTCGGGGAGCGGGGCGGTGCGGGTGGTGTCGGTGCAGGGCGTGGACGCCGCGCACCTGGTCCTGACCGACACTGATCTGTCCGACTGCCTGTTCTCCGGGGCCTTCCACCTTGACCAGCTCCGGCTGGAGGGCCGCACCGTCCTCGCGCCCACCCCCACCGGCTGGCATCGCAAGCGCATAGTTCCCGTCCACTGGACCCGCCGGCGCACACTGGCCGAGGAACACCACTGGCGCGCGCAGACAGCCGGACAGCCCCCAGCCACCGCCGGCGCTCCGCCGGAGCCCCGCCGGTGGCGTACCGGTCCGCACCACCCCGACCCCGCCCGGACCCCAGACCCCGACGACGTCGCCGCCCTGTACCGGCAGCTGCGCAAGGCGTTCGAGGACGGCAAGAACGAACCCGGCGCCGCCGACTTCTACTACGGCGAGTGCGAGATGCGCCGTCACGACCGCACCGGCACCCCGAGAGCCGAACGCTGCCTGCTGTGGGCGTACTGGCTCCTCTCCGGCTACGGCCTCCGCGCCGGCCGCGCCCTGGGCTGGCTCGCTGCCGCCATGCTCGCCACCATCGTGTTGCTGATGGCGTTCGGCCTGCCGACGTCGTCACCGAAACAGGAAGCGACCGGCACGGTCCCGGCGGGCGGCGGGACCGTCACCTTCGTCATCGACAAGCAGGACCCGAAGAACCCCACCGGGGACAGGTTCACCAGCAAACGCTTCGACAAGGCCCTGAACGTCACGCTCAACTCCGTGGTCTTCCGCTCCAGCGGCCAGGACCTCACCACCACCGGCACCTACATCGAGATGACCTCCCGCATCCTCGAACCCACCCTCCTCGCCCTCGCCGTTCTCGCCATCCGCGGGCGCATCAAGCGCTGACGCTGGCCAGGAAGCCGACTGCCGCGGCGGCCATGAGCGGACGTCCGGCAAGGGCGGTTCGCCCAGGTCGCCACAGGCCGCGAGACCAGCTTGGCGCGGTCGGCCCGGGCACGCCGCCGCACGGCATCCCGCACCCGCTGCTCCGCGGCCTCCTGGTCGCCCGCGCTCATCACACCGCCCCTTCCGCGGCCGCCCACTCCAGCCCGAGGTCGGTGAGCGCGGCCCGCCGCTCGGGAGCGAGTCCGGCCTGCCGGGACTTCGTGTTGGACAGCCAGACCCCCAGCTTCACCTCGACGCCGCCCGCCAGAGCCTCCACGTGGCCCCTGGGGACGGTCACGGAGCCCGTACGGGCCCGGTACTGGGCCAGCGCCGCTACGCCCCGCTCGAAGGCGCCACGGGGCGCCTGGGCGGCCGCCGAGGCTTCCTCTTCGGCCGCGGTCTCGATGGTGGGCGGGGCCTCGACCTCCGGGGCGGGCGGGACGACGCCGACGTCCTCCAGGCGCTCGCGCTGCCCGTCCGTCAGGGCCGCCCACACCTGCGGCCGGCGCTGCTGCGCGAGCCACCGCCCGATGTCCATCCCGTGGACCGTGACGCCCGGCTCCACCACGGCCGGCCCCTCCTCGTCGCGCACCAGGTCCCGCAGCGCGCCGAAGTGCCGCTGCCACACCACCGGCCACGACGGGTTCCAGTCCTCGTCCAGCTCCGCGAGGGCCGCCGCCCACTCCGGCCGCCCCTCCAGCGCACCGGGCCGCCGCAGGTTCGACAGCCACTGACTCACCGGCCGGTCCAGCACCATCGCGTCCCTCGGCGCGCACAGCGTCCAGTGCTTCGCCATGTACACCCGCGCCGCCGCCAGGTTCTCCAGGAACCGGTCGTCCGCCGCCTTCCACGCCATCCCCAGGGCCTCCAGGCGCCGCGCCCGCGTCCCGTTCATCTGCCCCGCCTTGTAGGCCCGCCGCTGCTCCGACACCCACGCCCCCAGCGGATACGAGCCCTCCCGGTGGTCGTACGGCACCTGAGCGTGCCCCTCGCGCTGAGAGAACTTCTTGAGGTTCGCCCAGCCGCGCGCCCAGTCCTGCCGTTCCGTGTCGATCACGTTGAAGCTGACCCAGTCCGCGACCATCCCCGGGTCCCGCTGCGACGAGAACCGCAGCAGCAGACGCGATTCCTCCTCGCCCTCCTCGGGCGCATCTCCGAGATAGGTCGACGGCTCCACCATCGCTTTCTGAGGCTCCTGCGGAATCGCCAGCAATTCCACCGCCTCCTCGTCGTGCGCCCGCAATCCCTCAAGCACCCGCACCAAAGCACGGTAAGAACCGGAGGTGAAAATGTCCTCCGGCGTCTCACCCGGCGCGAGAAAAATGGGAACGATCAAAGACGCCAATTTCCCCTGCCCCGGCTTCTGCCGCAGAGCCCGCCCGATCGCCTGCACGATGTCGTGCGGCGCCCCCTTCGGGTCCAGCAGCGCCACGGAGTCCACCGCCCGCACGTCCATTATCTAGAGGCGGGGAGCGCGAGCGACGTTTGTTCTGGTTGCTGGGAGAGGGTGAGCCTCGCAGGGTAGGGCGAGCAGAGCCGCGTGGCCTGACGGTACTTCACGGGGGGCTATGGACTGCGTTCGCGCGCATGGGAGCTGAATGGCGATTCAAGTACCTGCTGTTCGGGGTCGTGGATATATGCGAACAGTATCTGAGTCAAATTCTTCCAGGCCGACGATGCTCTCCGCATAGTGCAGAGATACTTGCAGTCCTTCGATTCGTTTAAGGGGAGTGATGTCGGTGGCGTCGGGTAGCGATGCGCGACAGTTGACGAAAACGCTCTTCAGGTTGGGGAATGCGTCGGGGACCAGGTGTAGCTGCGCATCTGCATCGAGGGGTGACAAATTCAGGTGTGTCACGTGGGGTATGGGTGCGGTCTGCGCGAGATCGTACTCGGAAATATAGAGTTCCGTTAGGTGTGGTAGGGAGGAGATTTCTCTCCACTCTGCAGGTGTCGGTCCCGAGTTGATCACCAAGCTTTTCAGGAATTGCCACTTGGAGACGCCTCGCAGGGGCGTATCAATCCAACGGGCTAGGCGCAGTTCAGTCAAGTCCAGAGGTGCGGGCATCTCCTCCAGGCTGCCCCACGGCAGGCGGGTGTAGAGAGCAAGCTTTGTGAGTTCCGGCAGTGAAGCCAGAGCGTCGAAGGAGGATTCGTCTGGAAACTGCAAGAGGTGCAATTCTGACAGTGATAGCCCCGCAAGGTCATCGATGTGTGTGAGTTGGCTGCACTCGGATAGGGCGAGTTCGTTCAGCGCTGGGAGTTGGCGGACAAATTTCAAATCTGTCAGCAATTTTCCGGAATAGATTCTCAGTGTATGGGTGTGCTCGGGGGAGATATGCTCGATCATTTCTTCTGCGGTGAAAGCTTCTTGAAACGTGACATCGTAAATGGGGGCCAGTAGCCGCAGGGCGTTGCGCTGCTCATGAGTGTGTACGACTAGAGGTAGGCAGTCCCTGAAGGGGAGCAGGATGTCCCGTGCGTATGGGTCAGAATCGAAGTTCTTCCAGCCGTTGACGAGTTCGTAGGGTGCTGACTCATGAGCCAGTGACTGAGCGAAGCGGCTGAGGAAGGCGTAAGCATGGTCGCCGCCGATGGTGGCGGCAGTCTGGATGACGGGGCCTACTTCGTCGTGTTTCAGGCCTTGGGGTCCCGGCAGTAGATCCAGGATGCCTGGCCCGAGCGCGGCCAGTGTCGTCGCCTCTTCCGGGGAGCGGGGAGGCATCAGGACACGCGCCCGTTGTTCGACCAGTCTGCGGACGTCGGGTTCGATTTCGGTGGCGTACTGCAGGCTGGCGGCTGCCAGGAGGTGG
This sequence comes from Streptomyces sp. NPDC058758, assembly GCF_042746075.1. Taxonomy (NCBI): domain Bacteria; kingdom Bacillati; phylum Actinomycetota; class Actinomycetes; order Kitasatosporales; family Streptomycetaceae; genus Streptomyces; species Streptomyces sp. NPDC058758. Next base: position 8,212 of record NZ_JBHYPS010000046.1, read on the forward strand.
AGTCTGTTCCTGTGTTCGCTTTCAGCGTCACCGCGTTCTACGAGGCGGCGGAGTAGATCAGCGCTTTCGGCTGGGCGGGCGTGGGCGACGGCCATGCGCAGGACGTCTTCCAACTGGTCGTCGTGTGCGTTGTTGACCAGCAGGGGGAAGTCGTGGACTTCGATGGCGGCTTTGGCCCCGAGGTAGTCCTGGAAAGTGCGGTGGACGAAGTCGATGGTGTCCGCGGTGGGCTGGCGCAGGAGCCCGCTGCGGCCGACCAGGTGGGTCAGGACCTGGTCGGCTGTGCCCTGCTCGGCCACGGCCTGCATGGCCGGCAGCGCGTTGTCGACCAGGGCCATGGCGGTGGCCCGTTCCATCTCTGTCTGGCGGTTGCGGATGAGCCAGTAGGCCAGGCGCTGCAGTAGCTGGACGCTTTGGTGTTCGGTGAGCTGAATACCTTCTGGGACATCGATGCTGCGCTCGAGGTCGCGGCGCACGAGCAGCATCGACAGTGCTGCCTCGTAGAGCTCCATGCGGCTGTGGGGCAGGTGACCGCGGCGGTCCCGGTGCAGTGCGCAGATCAGCGCGCACATCAGGGGTGTGCTGGACAACTGCGCCAGGTCACGTTGAGCACGCACTGTCACCTGGAGCGCTGCTTCTAGATCATTCAGCTGTGACCGTTCGGCGTCGGTCGCTGCACTGTGCCGGGCGGCGGTATGCCACCGGCCGACGAAGACTCCAATGTCAGCGGTACTCATGGGCCGTACTGACAGTTCGGTGAAGTGCGACGAAGTCAGCCAGCCTTCTGGTACAGCGGACGGACGCGTGGTGACCACGAACCGTGCGTCCCTGTAGGCCGCCAGGAGCCGCTCGAGCCAGTCCCGCGTGGCGCCCCGGTGCTCTTGAGGAACCTCGTCGATGCCGTCGACCAGGACGAGTGCCTCGCCTCTGGCGAGTACGTCATCGGCCCAGCCTTCAGGTTGTGAGGCGGCCAGGGGGTTGCCGACCGCAGACAGGAAATCGTGTGGCTCTGGAAGGGGTCCACGCCTCACCAGCGTCCGCAGCGGCAGGATGAACGGAATCCGCCCCCGCCAGTCTGCCAGTTCTGCCGGCAGTTCATCGCGCGCCGTGGCGACAGCCAGCCACTGCAGCAGTGTTGTCTTTCCGCTGCCGGCGAGCCCTCGCAGAAGAACGCGCCGGCAGTCGGCCAACGCGTGCTCGGCACGCTTCACCACGACGGATGGCCGGTTCGATTCCTCGCTGCCTGCAGGCCAGTCTTCCGGCCGCTCCGCCAGTTCCAAGCTCAAGTACGCCGCGTCCAGCGGCCAGCGCGCACGTTCCGGTCGGCTCAGGTCCAGCCCTACGACGGTCAGCTGGGAATGCCGTTCCGTCACGTAGCTGAGGTACCGCTCCTCGAACGAGGGCTGCACCTTGGGCCGCACCGGCCTGCGGGTGACTCTCCTTGGAGAGCCCTGGTACACCTGGGGTACGCGGGCAGCGGCTTCGCGAAGGGCCAGCAGCGGGCCCACATCCGCCCCCAAGGCTTTCGCCAGGGCCACCAGTGTGGTCTCGGAGGGCACCACTTGGCCGTTCAGCGCCTGGCTGACCGTTGTCCGCCCCAGCCCGGTCCGCTGCTGCAACCCACCCATCTGCAGACCCCGCTGCGCCCTGAGGGTGCGCAGCAGTAGCGCGAGTTCCGCCAGCGGATCCTCGTGCACGTCCCCCATGTCCTGCTTCTCCGTCTCCCAGGCGACCGTCTTCGTTCATCTTTGTTCGCCCTGAACCCCGGTGAACACCAGAACCGCGAAATTCACCGAAGTCCCCGTCGTCGGTTGTCCTGGGAAGAAGGCATGAACACCTCATCCATTCACCTGATGCTCCTGGTCCTGCTCCTCGCGGTCGTCGGTCTCTTCTGCATGCTCGTAGGAGCAGCGGCCGGTCTGCTCGCTCGTATCGACGGAGCCACCTATGCCACCGCTCTGCTGCGCGGTGCCGTGGCCTTTGCGGGCAGTGCCACCCTGTCCCTGGCGCTGCTGACCTTCGTCCTCGCGGTGCTGTGAACCGAGGATGCTTTGTCCTCCTACCTGCAGGCGAGAGCAACAGCGCCCGCCCCTGGCGGGGACCGGCTGCGCAACCTCACCCCGATGGGCCTGAAGGCCGCCGCTCGCGAGCTGGGACGGCCGGTGGGGAAGATGGGCGACACGGCCCGCGGCGCCGGCCGCACCGGAGCCTCTCACCCGATGACGGTCAACGAGGCCGTGCTCGCCCTGCTGCGCCCGAAGCCGGACCTCGCCGAGCTCACCGGCGAGCCGGCCGACGTCCGCGCCACCGCGCAGGCCGCTTTCGACGCGCCCGCCGGCCTGGGCACCATCGCCTCCTACGCGACCGAGGTGGCGCTGCCCGCGACCGGCACCTGGTCCAACCCGGGCAAGGGCGGCGCCCAGGCGGACATCGTCATCACCGCGCCCGAGGATGGGGTGCCGCTGCTGTTCGTGGAGATCGACAACTGCTTCGAGTCCGCTCAGGTCCTCGCCGCGAAGATCGACAAGTACATGCGGTTCTCCCAGCGGAAGGTGAAGGACATCGACGGCAAGGAGCGGCCGATGTGGCGCACCCGCTGGTGGGTGCCCGACGGCCGCCGCGGCGACCAGCCGCACCCGCCGCTGCTGCTCGTCTTCAACCGGATCGGCCCGCGCAACCCGGGCACCGTCGTCGCGCAGCTGGCCGGGCTGACCGAGCGGCACTGGAAGGGCACCGCGTACGAGGGCGGCTTCCACATGTACGACGGCAAGCTGCCCATCATCGTCACCGGCATGAAGCAGCTCCAGGAGCACGGCCCGGCCGGAGCGGTCTTCCGCCGCTTCGGCCGGCCGCACAACCAGACGCTCCTCGAGGCGATCGGCAACCCGCGCCGCGAAGCCCACGACGCCCGCCAGCAGGCCGAGTACGACGCCCGCCAGCGCGAGCACCAGGAGGAGCTGCGCCGCATCGCCGCCCAGCACAAGGCCGAGAAGGAGGCCCGCCGTCCGGTGTGTGCCGACTGCGGCACCCGGTTCACCGACGAACGGTGGAAGGCCATCGAGCCCGCCGGGTGGAGCGCCCCGCGCGAGACCCACCCGCACCTGTGCGACGACTGCAAGCAGCGCGCCCACGCCGCCGAGCGCCAAGCCGTGCAGGCCGTGCCCGAGCATGAGAAGCACGACCGGGCCGTGCCCGAGCGGAAGGCCGGCGGCACCTGGCTCTCCCGCTTCCGCGGCTGACGTCCGGATCGAGAGCACGGTCGGGCAGGACGTCCTGCCCGACCGTGGCGGTTACTCCCAGGGCCGCAGGGCGTGCCGCAGGTCCCTGAGCCAGTCGGGCGGGTTGGTGAGGAACTTGTCCACCAGCCGGGCCGTGATGGACCGGGCGGCCCCCTGGGCGGCGCCCTGCGCTATCGCGGCGGTCAGGCCGGCACCGACAGCGGGCTGCTGCGGGACAGGCTGCTGCGGGACGGGCGCGGGGACGGGCGGCTGTGCGGGCGCGGGAACGTTGTCCCGGGTCATGATGCTGCTCCCTTGAGCAGAGGAATCGAGGACAGCGGACACCTGCTGTGGTGTCGTCCGCGTGGAGGTGGTGAGCGCCTCGCGGTCGGCGGTCCTGCGGCTCTCTGCGTGAGAGCGTCCCTGTGGGGTCGTAGCCCTGGCCCAAGGTTGCGTGTCCAGCGTAGCGGCGATCGGCGCGAATGGTGCCCCGGGCGTCTGGCGGGTGGTCATCGGTACTGCCTCCAGCGTCAGTTCGACATGGCGGGCGGACAGTGACAGGACTCAGGTGCTTGCGTCTCGTCCTGGCGGGCACGGCTTCTTCAACCCGCAGGGGCCGAAGGCCGGGATCCCGGCAGCAGCGACCGGGAGGAACGATCCCGGGGCACGAGGAAGGCCCGGACGCCTGGTCCGGGCCTTGAGCTGTCGAGGGATGGTGAGTGAGTCGACTGCCATGAAGGGAGTCGGCAACCTGTTCGTCTTCGCCACCGCCAACACCGGCCTTTGACCGGCCGACGGGTACAGGGCCTCCACCCACCACCACACTTACCACCGGCCTTACCAAGCCGCCGCGCACCGCTGTGACCTGCAAGGGTCAGTACTTGGGTTACTCCTCGCCCGCCAGGACCACGGCCGACCCCGCCCCCGCCACCCCTCTCGGCCCTACGCCCCGCCGCACCCGGGTAGGGTCGGGCACAGCCCGCGCCGATATGGCGTGCGCGGGCGAGGCCCGGTGCCCAGCGCGTTCTGGGAGCAGTACCACCGGGCCGCCCCTTCCTTTCCGCTCGGCCTGTCCGTACGGGTTGCGGGTCGCCTGCACGAGCCGTACGGGATGCGGCTGGTGAGTGCAAGTCACCATGGTGAGTCCGGCCGTGACCCTGATAGGTCCGCCCCCTGTTTTCCCAGGTGAACGGGCCTGCTGATAGGCGAGGCTGATAGGAGTTCGGGCCGCACTTACCACGCCGGAAGCTGAGCAAAATGTGCGACTTGCTCCGCCTGCGGTGTGCAAGCATGTGGCCATGAGCGAGCAGCATGAGCCGGAGCCGGAGCCGGAGCCGGAGCCGGAGCCGGAGCCGGAGCCGGAGCCGGAGCCGGAGCCGGAGCCGGAGGACGAGCCGGAGCCGGAGTCGGAGGACGAGCCGGATGGCGAGGCAGATCTTTCCCGCATTGGCCTGCCAGATTTGTCTGGTATCTACGTTCCGGACCTCTCCGGCGTCTACGAGTCGATCCTCAATCCGCTGAGGCCGTACCTCGAATATCAGAGCCATCTGTCCAGGTTCGCCGCTGAGGCCGCTCGCCTTTCGAAGTTTGCCGTCCCACGCGTAGCCATCCCGACTCCGGGGCTCACCACCGCGATAGAGGCCATGCGTTCCCAGGTCGCTGACCTGACCGGCTTCAACGACGCGATCACACAGGCCCTCGAACCGATTACGTCGGCGTATTTCCAGACCGCGCGTTGGCATCAGGTCTTCTCGTCGATGGCCGAAGCGGCCCGGAGTATCTACCCGGAGAACCTGCGAGAGGTGACACCCGGGCTCGACGAGATGGAGACACTTCTCGTCGACGAGGGAATCCCACTCATGTGGGTTCCCGGACCGGGCACCGTTCAGGCTCTACTAGGAGCTCCTGATGGTGCTGCCCGCCGACGGCTCATCGGGCAACGTTGGAAGGGCATCACCAACGACTGTGAGGACGTTCTCGAAGAGGTCAAGCACCCAGCCCTCCAGGATGCCCGCAGCTTCGCCCTGGACGTCGTGAACGCATTGCGGGATGGACACACCAGCGCGGCCCAGGCCCTGGCGGCCAACCTGCTCGACTCCGTCCTCCAGCGCCACCTCAGTAGCGCCCTGCGAGTCCAGCTCACGCGGAACGACTTCAAGAAGGATGGCGTCAAGTTCAAGCTGGACGCCTACAAGTTCAAGGTGGCCTGCACGTTCGCCCCCGTCTGGTACGCGCATGCCAAGTACTACCCCGCCAAGGGGGACGCGATCCCCCGCACGTTCGGCAGGCACCCCAGCACCCACGGCGTCTCCAAGACCCAGTACTCGCGCATCAACACTGTCTACGCCCTGATGCTCGTCACCTCGGTGATCAAGCTGTTCGACACCGAGCTGCCTCGCTGAGACGAGTTCGTCCGCCGCCGGCGGCGGACAGGCGCGATGGGACCACGTACAGGGCCCGGCTGTCGGTGGTGGCTGGGAGGCTGAGACCCATGGACAGGGATGAGGAGTTGCTGCGCGGCCGGGTCTACGGCGCCGACCACGACCACCCGGGCCCGCTCCCGCACCGCGACTACGTCGAACTGGTCGGCGGCCCGCTCGACGGGCTGCTGCTCGACATCACCGGCTGGACAGCGGACGAGATCCAGACCGGCGTCGCCCTGACGACGGAGCTCGGGCAGTTCGGCGCCGGCGTCCGCGCCCTGTACGACCCGCGGCCCGGCGAGCGGAACCGCTGGGATTGGTCCGGCGACACACCCTGACGCCGCGTCCGGGCACGCTCAACTTCGGCTGACCGACGACAGCGGGGCAGGACAGGATCACCCTGCCCGGCCCCGCTGCCCGTTCCGGCTGCTCACCGGCTGAGGCGGATGCCTGGACCCCACGCGAACTCGAGGTCGTCTAGGAAGACGGTCTCCAGCTCCTTCTCCCACTCGCTGCGCAGACCGAACGGGTTGGTCTCCATCCGCTCCAGGATGACCAGGGTCTCCGGCTGCCCGATCAGTGCGTACCGGCCGTGGGAGGCGGGCTGACTGCCCGGCCCGTACGCGCGCAGCAGTTCCTCCAGGCGGGCGCGGTGCTGCTCCACGAACGCCTCCAGGCGCTCGATGTAGCCCTGGCGTTCTTCGGTGCGCACCGTGCGCAGCGCGACGTCCAGGAACTCCCCATCCGGCCAGTGCCGCGTCCCTGGGGCGGCCAGGGCCCACGGGGAGCGTTCCGCAGTCGCCAGGACGTCTTTCGCGTCCAGCGCCGGAGCCGGGGCCGGGTCCTCCTCCACCGGGTCCTCCTGCGGGGCGGGGGAGGAGGGCTGCTGGAGGTGGGCGAGGAGCATGGCGCTGGACGCGGCGCGCCCTCGCCCGGTGGTGGCTGTGGTGTCGGCGATGTGCCGTAGGTGGCTGGCGACGTCACGGACACCGGCGAACCAGCCGTCCTCGAACCGCAGCTCGGCTCCGTGCGGGGAACTGCTCTTGAGATCCAGGTTCGGGCCGCACGTACCACGGGGCTGAGCCGGAAGTGCTCGGGACCGCGAAGGAGTCGACTGCTGGCTCTCGTGCTTCAGGTTCTCCTGAGCACAGCGGACCGGATCTCCCCGGCTGTCGACTGACGATCACAGACCCCTTACGCTGCGTGCTTGGGGGAGTAACGAGAGGGGGGCGAATGGCCGATCCGATAGATCTGGAAGCACCGGATGACACAGGGTCAGGTGTGGTGCGGCGGTTTGAATACCAGGTGCACATCGCCGTGCAGCCGGTCCTGGAGATGCTTGCTGGCGGATCGGTCACCCACGTGACCTGCGAGCACATCGAGGACATAGTCGTGGCCCGCCGTGGTGATCCCCGGTGCGTCGACGATGGGGCATTCTGGGACTTCCAGCAGATCAAAACCAGAGATGCCGTGGAGCCCTGGACGCTCAGAGACGTGCTCGCGAGCAAGCCCCTGAAGAGCTTGTGGCGCACCCATGAAACGGTGGCGGGAACCGGCCTTACCTATCAGCTGACCGCGGGCATCGAGGGTCCTCTCGACCCAGCCGACGAGGCGGTCGTGGCTCTGTCCAAGGGGCAGGGCGGCGACAACGCGGCGTGCCGCCAGCGGGTCGCGACGCACTTGAAGGTCGAAGAGAACGCACTCACCGACTTTCTCCCCCTGGTACGTATCAGGACGCTTCCACGACGCGGCGACATTGAGCTGCGCAACACGCGGGTCCTGGCGGATCTCGGACCGAAGCTCACCATGGAAATGATCGACGCCCTCTACAACGAGCTGCTCCGGCGTACCCGCGATGCGACCCAAGGACTTCCCGTAGCCCGGTGGACAGAGCTCCTGGTCCTTGACAGTCCGCCCCCAGCCGTGCTGAACAAACGCCTCTCGGCGGGGACGGTTGCCGACGTACGCCAGCGCCTGACTCGCCCCGACCACGTTCTGCTGGAAGATCTGTCCCAGCAATTGCATGGTCCCGAAACCGCGCTGGTTCGCAAGCTCCGGGCGGGCGCGGCTTCCAGGGAGGTCATCGAGGAAGCACAGATGCTCCGTGCCCACGCTGAACGTCACCGATTCAAAGAGCTGGCCTTGGGGGCCTGGCCCGGCGACCAGGCCATCGAGATCGACCTCGACCAGCGTCTGCTCTTGCTGGCCCGCCGCGCCGGCCGGTCCCACAGAGGACAGCCCCAGCCCGCTGACGCCATCTTCGACGAGCTCCAGCGCATGCTCGACGCCAGCCCCGGCACGTACGACCGCCACCCCCTTTACGCCCAGGACGGTGTGCTCCTGATGGGCAGAGCATGCGCGATCTCGGACGAGTGCAAGTTCGATTGGGGGAGCGATCGAGATGCCTCCTAGCGCTACCGCGCCGACCACCGCCGTGCCCCCCACCAGGCCGCCTTCGGCCGATGCGCAAGCCCGCTTGCTACTTCTCATCGACGTCTTCTCGGAGACCAAGGCGGGCAAGGGCATCGAAGGGCGCATGAAGCTGGCCAAGCTTGACTTCCTGCTCCGCTACCCGGACCGCTTCAACAGACTCATGGCTGTCCGACGGCCCGACGTCGAGGCTGGCGAGAACCCGTGGCTAACCGGAACGATCGAGCAGAGCATGATCCGTTACAGGTACGGGCCATGGGACCCCGCCTACTACGCGCTGCTTGGCGCCCTTACAGGCAAAGGACTCATCGAGCCCAAACACGAGGATGCCATCGCGACCTACTGCACAACCCCCGCTGGGCATCACGTGGCGCAGGCTCTCGCCGAAAGTGAGAGCTGGCGCCCGGTACGCGACCGGGCCGTGCTGTTGCGCCGGCACTTCAACCTATCCGGCATCACCTTGAAGAATTTGATCTATGAGACGTTCCCCGACATCGTCGAGGCGGACTGGGGGACCCACCTATGAGACTCCGTATCGAAGAGATCACCCTGGTTGGCACCAGTCGCACGATCCGCTTCGAACCCGGCATGAACGCGATCGTGGGTTCCATGAGCGGCGGCAAGACCGCCACCGTAAGCTGCCTGCGAGCCCTGCTAGGTGCTGACGTGAGCGTCGTCCCCGAGCTTCGAGGACGAACGATCGCTGGCACCGTGCTGGTCGGAGATCGCAGATTCCGCATCGTCCGTCCCCTGGTCACGACAGCGACCGCCATGGTGGAGATCGCCGAAGTCGAAGGCCGCCGAGAAGTATGGCGGCTGCCCGCCAGCCAGCTCCAAGCCGGGTACGACGCGACATTCCGTGACTGGTGGCGCGACGTATTGACGTTGCCCCGACTTCGTGTTCCGCGCGCCCCCAACGACGACAGAAGCCCCCTGGTTCCCGTCACTATCAGCGACTACCTCATGTACTGCGTCCTCAGGCAGAAGGAGATCGACTCCTCCGTCTTCGGAACCCCGGACAACTACTCCAAGAACATCAAGCGCAAGTACGTTTTCGAAATCCTCTACGGCCTTTACGACCCCGAGGCAGCCGGCCTACGCGACCGCCTGCGCGAAGTCACCACAGAGCTGGCAGCCCTCACCGCAGATGCGAACACCCTGGAACGGATCCTCCTGACCACCGCCTTCGCCTCCCGCGCCCAGCTGGAAGTCGAGCGCCAGGAGACCGAGCGGAAGCTCACCTACGCCCGGCAAGCCGACCTCCACCTCACAGGAGACATCAACCTAACCGGGCCGATCACCGTCACCCTCCGCGAACGGATCGCCGAGACGGAAGCAGAGATCGCCCGGATCGCCGGTGCGACTGAGGCCGAAGCCGTCTCCGTCACTAACCTCCAAGAACTGCACGGACAACTCATCGCCCAGAGTCGCCGGCTCACCCGCGCTCTGGTCGCCGAGCGACTCCTCAACGACTTTGAGTTCCACACCTGCCCCCGTTGCGGATCCGGTGTACAGGACAGGGGAGACGAGCACACCTGCCGGCTCTGTCTCCAGACCCCACCCGACCTGCCCGCGCCTTCTTCTCTGGCCGCGGAACAAGACCGGGTAATCGAGCAGGTAACAGAAACCGAAGAACTCATCGCTCGGAGCACCCGCCGCCTCGCTCAGCTGCAGACAGCCCTGGCTACCCAGACTCAGCACCGGGCAGACCTCGGTGCCGAACTGGACCGAGCAACGTCCACCTACATCACCGACCAGGCAGATCGCATCCGAAGCATCGCCGCTCAGCAGGCTCGCCTGGAGGAGCATCTCGCCCGCTTGGACGACGGCCTGGCCCTCCACGACCGGCTAGCAGGACAGGCCGAACGAGTTGCCGAACTGGAACGCGAGCAAGAAGACCTCAACAGCAAGATCGACGCCACTCGCCACAGCAACCAGGTCGTCAGTGGGCGCCTGCGGAAACTCGACGGCGCTTTCGAAGCCGCCCTCCGCAGCTTCGACGCTCCTCGCTTCGACGGCGAGCCGGGCTCCTACATCAACAAGAAGACATACCTGCCTGTCGTGGACGGTCGCCCCTTCGCTGACCTGCAATCGCAAGGCGTCGAGGTACTGGTCAACGTCGCCCACGTCCTCGCGCACCAGCACATGGCACTCAACGACCCCGACATCCCCTTGCCCAACCTCCTGATCATCGACGGCATCAGCAGCAACGTCGGTCACGAAGGTGTCGACCTCGAACGTCTACGCAAGATGTATGCCAGCCTCCTGCGCACCGCCACCGAACACGTCGACCGCCTGCAGATCATCGTCACCGACAACGACTCCCCTCCGATCGACGGCATCCACCGGGCACTGGAACTGTCCGACACAGACCGACTCGTCCCGATGCTCCCGATCGAATCCGGTGACGGGCCGTTTGAAGACGCGCCCCCAGAAGAGGAAGCCGGCGACTGAAAAACCGCAGCGGGGCCGGACAGAAACACCCTGTCCGGCTCCGCGCCCGCTGACCAGTTATGTCCAGCGCATTCCGATGGCGGACAGCTGCTCCATCCGCTCCGGCGTCAGCGTCGCCGCCCGGGAGCGCTGGTTCCCGACCCACGCCCCGAGCCGGAGCTCCCGCTCCTGCTGGTCCTCGCCGACGATCCGTTCGACGTGCTTCCGAGGGACCCGCAGGTGGCCTCGCGCTCGAAGAACTGCTTGGCGGCCGCGTAGTTCAGCGCCCATTTGTCGGCCTGTGTACGGCGCGGGGTCGGCTTCTCTTCCTCGGTCGCGGGTGTGATCCCGAGGACCTGCTCACACATCCACTGCTGCACGGTCGTGAGCTTGTCCCACCCGAGCCGCTGTGCCCGCACCCACCGCCCGAGGCCCTCGCCCTGGCGCATCACCTTTCCGGGCTCGGTCGGCAGCGCGCCGCCGACCTCCTCCAGGTGCTGCCGGACGAGTTGGAAGGCGCGCTGCCACTCCACCAGCTAGGCCGGGCACCATGACGGGTCGATGTCCTCCAGCTGCTCACGCCGCTCCGCCGGCAGGGCGCCGGACCAGGACTCCACCGGCAGCCCTTGGTCCTGGCGCTGCCCGAGTTCCAGAGCGTGCCGGGCGTCGACTCCACCGATAGGCCCTTCGCACCGAGCGCACACCGCTTGGCTGGCGTGTCCGTAGAGGGGGTGCCGAGGACGCTGCGGGCGCGCCGTTCGTCAAGGTTGGACAGGTGGATACCGGGGAGTGAGGTGTGGAGATCGGCCTCAGTGGCTCGGCTCTGCGGGCCCGTTCCCAGGACACGGCGAGAAGTCTCATGATCATCGTATGGGCGTGGGTGCCTCTGCCCGGACCGGATTGTGCACGGAGTCCAGCGGTAACGGCGGCTGCGTCCGTCATGCTTGTGCCGCTGGTCACGAAGAGGTCTCGCGGACAGCGCTCTGGGCGGAAGTTGTTACGAAACTCTGAGCTGTTCCCTCTCCCTCTCAACGCCTGCTGAGCTGCGGAAACTAGCTGGTTAGCGACGTTTGCTTGTAGTGAAGCGATGACTTGGCTACGGTCTGTCTCGGACGGGCAGGCGTGTGCCCGGACACTCCGCCCCCGCCTTGTGCGGGGTTTTTTGTTACCGAGTTGCTGATGGGCCCCGACACCAATGGTGTCGGGGCCCATCGGTTTTTTTGGAGCCGAGGGAGTAGATACGAGTGGACAACACACTGGCTGTGATCCTGCTGGTCGGGTTCGCCTTGCTGATGCTGTGCTTTGTCGTTGTGGTGGCGATTGTGGTCTTCTCGCGCATCGCCGACAGAGTGGTGCAGCGCACCCGCCCGGAAGACTTGCCTCGGGTGCTGGAATCGGTGGGGAGGATCCTGTCGGGCCTGGTGGCAGCACTGGGCCGAAGCATCCGACAGCTGCCCATCGGTAGCCAGGCCAGTGCGCCCCAGCCCCAGGTGGCGCCTGCGGCCACGGATCCTGGAGCCGGTGCAGTGCAGCCGACGAGCGACGTGCAAGCGGGAAGCGGGACGGCAGGGGCAACCTGGTGACGAGACGAAAGATCTACGGGCCCGACCGGGACCCTGTGTCCCGGCACATAGGCGAGCCCCTGCTGGACCGGGCGCTGCGTGAACTGCTCAAGCCTGGAGAGCTCCAGCTGCTCAAGGAACTCATCCACGGCCTGCATCCAGACCAGATCGCCCGGAAACACGGAACAGTAGCCTCATTCGTGGGAGCCGCTCTGGCTGAGATCCTCCATAGGCTCAAGCAGTCTCCTCATAGTGACGCGCTGCTGGAAGACCTGCGCTCACGCGGCGGCCCCCGCTTCTCTTCCCTGCTCTGGGAAGGACGTTCCGAAGTGCCGACCGTCTACCGCTGTGGGCGGGAGACATGCGCCAAACTGCTCGATCAGAAGCCAACCGGCCGTACTCGCAAATTCTGCTCCAACGCCTGTAAACAGGCTGACTACCGCGACCGCCGCCGCGCCGGACAGCCCACCAGCCGTCCAAAAGCCAAGGCCGTCTCGCCGACCGGCACACACCTCGAGTTCCGGCTCCGCAAGAGCCTGCCGGAACTGCCCACCCCTCGCGAAGTGCAAGGAGAGGTTCTTCAGTATCTGAACGCTCTTTCAGCGAGCATTGGGCGGTCACTGGCGCCTGCGACCGGTACACCGGCTTCGGGACGATTGGGAGTGGTACGTGGGCCGGTCGGGTCCGGGAAGTCGAAGCTCTCATTGATGATGAGCCGAGTGGCTGATGGCCGGTCTCGTCTCGCCTCAACGATGCACCTGCGGCGGCTCGTCCATCGACCTGCGACGCATCAGTTCGTGTTTAGGTCCGAGGCATCTTTGACAAGCCCACTGCACGTTCTGCTCCCGGTGCCGGACGGTCGCGCTGTGCCGTGTGAGGTGCTGCCCTTCCCGGACGCCGAGATTCGGTACGAGGCTTGGAGTCCGACCCCGGGGACAGGGCCTGTCCCCAGCAGACGTGCCAAGGAGAAAGGCTGGTCACAACGCCGACAACGTCATGCGCAGTCTCGTCCTAGAAGTGCTCCTTCGCGCTGGTGAGGGGCCTGGGATTCAGAGTCTTCACCGCAGGCTGCGTGGCCGGTGGCTCTGGGGTGGCTTCGGCGGCCGGCACCACACCCGCCCACTTCATACCCACCCCGGCGAGCGCGGCTCGCCGGCGCCCGGCGCTCTCCCAGCGGGCTGTGACCGTCCGCTACGTCTGGGGCGACCTGGTCGACGCGTGGGCGAAGAAGGACGCCGGCACCATCGACGAGATCTGGGACGAAGTCATCACCGACCTCGACTCCGACTACGGCGCCTACGCGTACGTGTCCTCCGTCGGTATCAGCGCCTGACACCCTCACGCCTCCACCCCCGGCGCCCACCGCGCCGGTGGGCGCCGTGCACCCGCCCGCGGCATCGCCAGGACAGGACCAGAACCAGCCCTCGCCGGCGGCACTCGCGGTACGTACCTCGCGGCCGGCTGCCGGAGCCGGCCGGAATCCATGCGGGCCCCCGGGGATGCTTCGGGGGCCCGCCATGTCGAGGGAGGGTGGTGCCGTTGCTCGCGGGTGGTCAGCGGTGGAGCTGGTCGAGCTGGGTGCCGATGGTTTCTCGGAGGGTGTCGTGGCGGGGGTGGAGTCGTGTCTGTTCGTCGTTCCACTGGTCGCGGGGGTAGAGCCAGACCGGTCGTTGGGCGAGGTGGACGGGTTCCCAGGTGTAGCGGGGCCATACGTGGGCGTGCAGGAAGGGGTCTTTGTTGCCGAGGATCTCGAGGTTGACCCGCTTGAACGCGGGGTCCAGGTGTCGGCAGGCGTGTTCGACGGCCTCGCCGAGCAGATCCATGTCGGACAGGAACGCCAGTCGTTTCGGCCGGGGGAGGTCCGACAGCCGTTGGGCGGTCGGGTCGTCTGAGAGCAGGACGCAGTAGCCGGGCAGGAACTGGACGTCCCCGATGGCGGCGAACCCCGCTGTCAGCCTTCGCAGCACGGTCGGGTTCTCGTCGCGCAGGGCGCTTTCGATCCGGTGTGCTTGCCACGCGTTCACGTCGTACCGCCCGTTCGCCGGTTCGGGTCCGGTGTCTTGTGGTGTGGGTTCACCGGGGTGTGATGAGTTGGGTGAGGTGGTGGTGGGTGCGGGGGTCGGTGGAGTGGACGCGGGTGGTGTGGGTGCCTCGGGTGAGCAGGACGCGGTAGATGTTCAGGGCATAGCGCAGGTACTGGTCTGCCGGCAGGTGGCGCAGGGTTTCGTCGTGGCTCTTCTGAGGGTGGGCCGTCCAGCGTTGGTTGGTCCAGGTGAGGTCGGGGCCGATGATGACGCCTGAGTGCTGGTATTCGAGGCCTTGGGCGGTGTAGACGCAGCCGATCTGCTGGTGTCCGCCGGTGTGGCTGGCCCAGAGCTGATTGTGGGGGGCCAGCGGCCGGCCGTCGTCGGGGTGGGTGAGCGTGGCGGCGGCATTCCACGCGGCGCGCCAGGTACGGGCGGGCGTACCGGGGCCGGCGGGGGTGTCGATGGCGATGTCAAGGGGCAGGGTAGTGACACCGCGGCGGCGATGGCGGGTCCAGCGCCAGCAGAATCCCGCGGTGATGCGGGCGCTGTGGCCGGCGGCGGTGGCCTGTTCGACCCACCGCTGGAGCTGGAAGGGGTCGGTGGCGAGGCCGAGCTGGTAGGTGTCCTGGCCTTCCCAGGGGCGGGGTGTGCCGTAGAGGAGGTCGTCGACCCAGGCGGTATAGGCGGCCGATCCGGCGCAGCGGAAAGAGCCGGTGAGCTCCAGGTGATGATGGACCCGCCCCACACGCCGCGCGGCATCGCGGATCTCTTCGACGGTGACACCTTCGTCCGGGCGGATGACCTGCCGCTCGTCGAGGAAGACGACGGCGACAGGGACCTGCCCCACCACCTCGCCCAGGTCCTGCGGCAATCCGTCCGCGCCGCCGCGCTTGACCCGCTGCGCCTCATCGATGATCAGCGCCCCCGACTGCCGCGCGGCCGACCGCAGGGAAGCGATGGAGGGGAACAGCTCACGCGCCGCCCCGTGACCGCTGACGGCGTCGAGAAGATGCGCGCGCAGGGTGCCGGAAGGAGTCAGGAACCGCGGGCGGGCCACGGGATGGTCAAGCATGAGACGGCCCAGCAGCCGCACCGCGAGCGCGGTCTTGCCGCTGCCCGGCCCCCCGCGCACGGTGATGACCGCTCCCGCCCCGCCCCGGTCCCCGACACCCCCGCGGCCGGCGTGAGTGCCGAGGCCGGGCAGGTACCGTGCCGCCGCGGCACGGATCCGCACGAACGCGTCCTGCTGATCGCCCACCAGGGCGAAGGCGCTGTGGCCCTCCAGGATGGCGCCGACGTGGTCGAGCAGCCTGCCGGACGGCTCCCACCGGATGCCCTCGAACGCCCTCACCCCGGCAAGATCCGGCGCGGACAGGTCCCCGCAGCGCAGCAGCCCGGCCAGATCCTCCCCCGGTGCGGCCAGGTCCGCACCGCTGAGAACAGGGATGTCAGCGACCGTGCCGGCGCCCGCCCGTACGACGGCCGCCTCCTCGGCGGTGGCGTTGTGCAGCACCACCACGGCCCGCACATCCAACTCCGGCGCCTCCTCAGGCCGCCAGTGCCGGAAGAAACTGCGGTAGGCGGCCACCTGGAAAACGGGATGGGCCGTCACCACCCCGTCGGCACGCAAGACCCGCTCGGCGTCCAGGACGCGACAGGTCTGCCACTGCTTCAGCTCCACCACCACCAGACCCAGCCCCCCGTCCGGCCGCGCCCCGACCAGCAGCACGTCCAGGCGCCGGCTCCCACCCGGGGTGCCGTACTCCAGATACACCCACACATCCGACAGTCCCGCCCGCACCAGCGCCTCGAGCACAGGCGGCCAGCTGTTGCGCCAGCTGCGCACCTCCGCCTCACCGGGCACCCCGAACCCCACCGCCGTGTACCGCGCAGCGCACTGGACGACGAAGGACGGATCGTCCAAGCGGGCCGCGAGCTCACCCGCCCTGCCCGAGGCCACACACGCCACTCGTCCCGCCGGCCGCGGCAGGGCACCTGGGGCGATACCCGTGACTCCGTCGTGCGCGGACGCCGTCTGTTCGAACATGTGCCGATTCCCCCCGATCTCCCGATGCCTGCTGTCCCCGGACCGCGGGTGCTGCCCGCCCGCCCACCTGCCGGACGGGCGGGGGGCATACCGGCCCGCACCGTCTGTCCTGCTGCCGGCCGGTTTCCCCGCCGGCGACCCGAAGCGGTCCGACCACCACCCTAGAGAAGGCCGTCAAAATAAAAAACTATCCAGCTCTCGATAACACTGCGCCTATGATACCCTGCATGGGTATAAAGAGTTCGACGTTCGTCATGGTCCACGTCGGCCAGAGCACCGAGTCGCAGCGCAACCTCGTCCACGGCATCGAGACCCTCACCTGGGGATTCCCCGAGAAGAAGCCCGAGTACGAGCACGTCACCCCTCAGTTCGCCGTCCTCGCTACCGGCGCCTCCCCGCGAGTCCAGCTCCCCGTCTGGCTCCAGGACACCGCCACCCTCTACCTCTTCCAGGTCCGCGGCGGCTTCTACGAAGGCACCTCCTGGCACTGGCCCGACGAGGAAGCCGAACAGCGCCTGAAGTACCCCCAGCGCTTCGGCATCGAACCCCTCGCCAAGCTCGACCACGTCCCCCTGGGCCCTACAGGCCCGCTCACCGAGGCCGGCAGCGACGCGATCCGCCGCTCGGGCACCGACCGCGGCATGGGCAAGATCGTCCAGATGTCCCCCCAGCGCCTTCTCGACCTCGCCGGCATCCCCTTCGACGCGAACCAGCCCCAGGACGTTCCCCTGGACCGTTCCCCTGGCTTCACTGCCGAGCAGGTCGAGGGAAAGAACAAGCCCCAGCGCCGGCGCCGCGGAGCCGGCTACATCTCCGACCCCAAGAAGCGCAAGAGGATCGAGGAGTACGCCGAAGACCTCGCGATCGCGCACTACGAAGCCCAGGGCTGGACGGTCGAAAAGCTCGGCAAGCCCTACGACCTGCACTGCACCCGCGGCACCGAGGAACGCCACGTCGAGGTCAAGGGCACCACCGGCGCCGCCACCAGCGTCGAACTGACCATCAACGAAGTCCTCCACGCCCGGAACAAGGACAACACCGTCGACCTCTACGTCGTCAGCGACATCAAGATCGACACCACCACCGACGACTACCTCCCCAGCGGCGGGACGACCACCCATTACACCGACTGGGAACCCGCCGAAGAAGACCTCCGCCCCCGCAAATACGAGTACCGCCTCCCCTGCCCGACGGCCTAGGACACCGCGCCCCTCCTGCGGGGATGGTCCCAGCTGGTCGATGAGGACGAGGTGCGGGGCCTGCACCTCAAACCCCTCGGTAAGGGTGACCGCCATGGCGCCGGGGGACCGCTTGACCACCATGGCGTACTCGATGCGAGCGAGCTCGGCGCGCAGTTCGGGGCTGGTGTGGTGGGGGCTACCCGGCAGCGGTCGGCGCGCCTCATCTTGCGGTAGGCGCCGATGAGGCATTCGGTCTCGTCGGCGAGGGACGGGCCGTCGTCGAGGTCGACGTCAGGCAGGGTCGCTGTCGTCATCCTCGTCCTCGTCGATGTAGAGGGTTTCGTCTGGCTCGTCGGCGTCGCCGTCGGCCGGGTCGGCGCCGTCGGGTTCGTCAGCGAGGGAGATGAGGTCGTTCAGCTCCCTGCTTGTGCTGCCGAGCGCTTGTTCAAGAACTGCTTCGCTACTTCGACTGCTTCCCTGCTGAGTTCCTCGAAGGGGACTCCACAGCTCTCCTCCCAGCCGTCCAGGTTGTGTGCGCAGTAGACCAGTGGCTCCAGCTCTTCGGGGTAGCCGAGCTCCTCGGCAATGTCTGCCCGGATGAGGTGGATGCCGCACGCGGGGTGGTCGGGGTCGGCGACGAAGGGGTCCACGGTCGCAGCTGTCCACAACTCCCCCGCAGGGTTCTTACGCGTGCGCGTACAACCGTGGTGTGGATCACGTCTGGTAGTGGCGGATAAAGAAGAACCGCCCAGGTTAGGCGCGTTGCTGATGGGCCGTCTGCCCGCGTAGGAAAGAGGGCGGCGCGACACACACCAGCAGTGTCCTGCCGCCGGGTTGAAGGGCGGCGGGGCCGGAGGGGACATGTCTTGTTCGGCACGTCGATAACCAGAAGGAAAACCGCTCTTGCGGTGGGCACCGCGGCACTGGTGCTGTTAAGTGCCGGCGGAGTGGCGGGCGCGGCTCCGGCCGTAAAGCCCGACCCCAATGCGGCACCGCCGAAGGTGCACGGTCCGGAGAAGACCACGTTCGCCGCGGCGGCGGGCGCACGTCCGGCGTCGGGTAAGACGCCCAAGGCTGCGCCGTTGTCGAGGAACGCGGCGCCTGGCGGGTTCCAGCGGGTGAACTCGCAAAAGGTGCAGCTTACGAACACGGTGACCGACCCCGATGGGGATCAGGTCAACCTGACGTTCGAGGTGTGGACCGCGGACGCGGCCGGGAATCCGGTCACCAAGGTCAAGCTGAACGACTCCACCTATGGCGTCATCGTCTCCCCCTATGTGGCTTCGGGGGGCACGGCGAAGGTTGACGTTCCGGCGGGCAAGCTGGCGCTGAACACGAACTATGTGTTCCGCACCAACGCCTACGACGGCTCGCTGTACGAGACGGTGTGGTCTCCGTGGGCGAAGTTCCGGGTGGAACTGCCCGTGGATCTCACCCTGCCGACTCCGAACTACGCGAACCCCAACCCGAACCACTTCGACGCGCAGCAGCCGCACTACTACCAGACCAAGCCTCTCGGCCAGCCGGGTACGCCGCTGTCGGCGCGGGCCACGGCCGCGGCGAAGGACGCGGTGGAGCAGTGCAGTGAGCCGGATGAGACCGGCCGTCAGGTGTGCTTCGGGAAGTCGACCCCCGCGCCCAAGGGCAAGGCGCCCCACGCGTCCGCGAAGGCGGGGGTGGCTGCGGCCACGGCCGGGGTGGAGTGGTGCAACACCGACTTTGAATCGATCCTCGCGACGCGGTTCATCGAGTGCGATGTGCGGTCGGTGCCGGTGATCATCAGCATGGACGGTGTGCCTCAGGCTGTGGCGAAGTTCATGTTCCTGCGGATGATCGAGCTTGACGGTCAGAACACGTTCACCGAGCACCTGACGATCGAGCCCGCGCAGCAGATCCCGCCCGCGTTCCGTGAGATCAACTTTGTGGGCTGGAACCACCTGTGTGAGAACTTCTGCACTCCGCAGGAGCAGCCGGTGACGGCGTGGCAGGGCAAGCCGTGGTGGGTGCCGGGTGAGATGCACTCGGCGACGCTGACGACGCCGTACACGTGGGATACGTCGCTGGCCGGTACGGACTACCGGTTCAAGCCTGACATTCAGATCGACGCGAACATTCTTCCCGCCGATGGGAAGATCCGCCCGTTCAAGACCGGCTACCAGTGGTCGCTTGACTACGACGGCGGCACCGAGGATCTCGACCGTATCCGCTGCGACACCCCTGCCGCGGACGCTCCGGCCGGATCCGTTCCGGGCTGCGTGTTCGTGAATGTCGCTCCGACGTACACGTTCAACGCGAAGGCGTTCCCGCAGGCCGCCGCGCACGCGTGGCTGATCCAGAAGGCCACGCCGAAGCACCCGGGTTCGATGACGGATCAAAAGCCCCTGTACTACATGGGCGACGAGGCACAGAACACCCGTTCCCGTGGGCGGATCTGCCCCACTGGGTGGGCCGCGAACAACGGTGACGCCTCCGCTCTGGTCGACGCGGGCGACACCCTGAACTGTGACGAGTTCGCGTTTGCCTCGTCGTACAACAGCGGCGGCATGTCGTCCGCCGAGGGCGGCATCAACCCGGCGATCCCGCCGGGGAAGACCGCCCCCAGCGGGGATGCGTGCATTTCGATGTACGCGAAGAAGCACGGCAGCATGATCCACCTGTTCTCGCAGAACGGGGCTGACCCCACGTTCAACGAGGTGTGCGGCCGGGCGGCGATCTCGGGCATGCACAACCAGGAATCCATGGGCGGCCACTTCGCGAACTTCATGAAGCAGATGCGCATCAAGGACAAGGATCCGTACTGGCTGGATACACGCATGAATGACGGCGGCACCTGCCGTTACGGTGTCGGCGGCGGTCAGCCCATGATCTGCCAGCTCGCTGCGCAGTAACACCCGGCACGACAGCGAGCGGCCCCCACCCGGGTTCTGGGTGGGGGCCGCTTCTGTGCGCGCGGGGTCAGGGCATCAGAAGGTGGACGGCGGGGAGGTCACCGGCCATCACAGCGGCCTGGTCAATGACGACGTCGGTGTACTTGCCGACGGCGGTGAACACCAGCTCCGGCAGGCGCGGCCCGTGCTCCTCGTGGTAGGCCACCACCTCGGCCTCACTGACATCGGGGATCGAGGGGAACACGGCGCCCTCGGCGGTCAGCGCCAGGTCGAGGGAGCTGCCCCGGCCGGTGGCGGTGCCGAACTCGGCCCGGTAGGCGCGCCCGTCACCGGGAGCGTGAATGAGCGTGGCGGGCGGGCTGTACCGGTTGACGGTCAGGCACAGGATCTCTTCATCCGGGCAGGGGGCCATGGACTTGACCTTGCCTTGGTAGCCGCCTGCCCAGGTGGCCATATGGCCGTTCTCCAGCACGTACGTCCAGTCCCCGCACGTGCCGTACATGGCGTAGCTGAACTGTGCGGTGGGCGGCGCTTCGGGGAGAGGCCGGGTGCGCAGCTCGAACAGGGGAACGCGCTCGCTCAGCTCGTCGAGATCAGCACCGAGGTTGATGAGGAACTCGTCCTGATCGACACCCCGGGCGAGGGTGAGGGAGATCCCGGCGTACATGCCACGGGTACCGGGCGGGGTGGGGGTGGTCTGCTGTGCGCCTATCCACGCGATGCCGTCGCTCATGGCGGTCACACTATCGGGCTGGTCTGGCAGGGGCAGGGCGGGGAGCAGAGTGCCGGCTTCGCCCATCTCAAGAACTGGCGGATCCTCACCAAGCTCCGCACCGGCCCCCCGTTACCTTTTTCGTGGCTCCGCAATGGGGCCTCCGGCCTTCGGGTCCGGTATGACTTCCCCCCTTGTTGTTGATGATCCGGGGGGTGGTGTCACCGGGTCCGGAGGCATCGACGGACCGCTGATGAGGGGCTTGAGCACCGGCTTCACCCAAGGCCGGAAGAGCTCTCCGTAACGTGGATGTGGCAGCTCGGTGCCCTGGCAGGGCCGGAGGAAAGCGTGATGGAGGGGCCTGCACGTGATTGACACCGGCGACATCGGCGTCTTCCTCGGCCTGGACGTCGGCAAAGGCGAACACCACGCCACCGCCGTCACACCGACCGGGAAGAAGGCCTTCGACAAGCGTCTGCCCAACACTGAACCCAAACTCCGCGAGCTGTTCGCGAAACTCCAGGCCAAGCACGGAATGGTGCTGGTCGTGGTCGACCAGCCGGCCTCGATCGGAGCCCTGCCGCTGGCCGTCGCCCGCGACATGGGCTGCCCGGTCGCCTACCTGCCCGGCCTGACGATGCGGCGGATCGCCGACCTCTACCCCGGCGAGGCGAAGACAGACGCGAAGGACGCGTTCATCATCGCCGACGCCGCCCGCGCTGCGGGCGATCGACGGCGAGGACGAGACGATCGCCGAGCTGGAGATGATCGTGGGCTTCGACGACGACCTGGCCGGCGAGGCCACCCGGGTTGCGAACCGGCTGCACAGCTTGCTGACCCAGGTCAGTCCGTCGCTGGAACGGGTGCTGGGACCGCGGTTGCAGCACCCAGCCGTCCTCACCCTGCTGGAGCGGTTCGGGTCACCGGCCCAGATCCGCAAGGCCGGACGCTGGCGGCTGGTCACCCTTCTGCGGCCGAAGGCGCCCAGGATGGCCGAGCGGCTGGTCGAGGAGATATTTGCCGCCCTGGACGAGCAGACCGTCACCGTTCCCGGCACCGAGGCGGCCGCGTTGATCGTCCCAAGCCTGGCCGGCTCGCTGACGTCGGTGCTTGACCAGCGAAAGCTGTTGGCCGGACGGATCGAGGAACTGCTGGAGGCCCACCCTCTTTCGAAGGTCCTGACGTCGATGCCGGGAGTCGGCGTCAGGACGGGAGCCCGCATCCTGATCGAGGTCGGCGACGGCAGCACCTTCCCGACCGCCGGCCACCTCGCTGCCTACGCCGGACTCGCCCCGGCGACCCGCAGCTCAGGTTCCTCGATCCGCGGCGAGCAGCCGTCCAGGAGAGAAAACAAGCAGCTCAAACGGGCCTTCTTCCTCTCCGCGTTCGCCGTCCTGGGGGACCCGGCGTCGCGGGCCTATTACGACAAGAAGATCGCCCAGGGCAAGCACCACGCCCAGGCCCTGCTCTGCCTCGCCCGCCGCAGGGCCGACGTCCTGTTCGCGATGCTCCGCGACGGAACCTTCTACGAACCCCAACCCGTTCAGGCGACTTGAGACTTGCTTGCCCTCCACCCAAGCCCATGGTCAGCTTCGGGCATGGGAGACGAGAATTCCGAGCACTTGGCGCTCATCCGCCGCTGGGTCGCGGGCGAAACCGTCAACAACGCCGTCGGCATCAAGGTCGTCGGCGGCCCGGTCGACGGACAGACCAAGATCGTGCTTCTCGATGAGGACGGAACGCCGCCCGCCGTCATACGTAAATCCGGCGGCTCAGCTGGCCCGGTTCGACATGCCTACGAAGCGGTCCGCTCAACCGACGCCCGAGCCGGTTGGATCTACGCCTACACCGGCCCTGAGCCAGCCACCGAGAGCTGAGAAACAGTTTCGAACCGCTTGAACAAACATATAGACACCTCACGTTGCTACGCCGTCAAGTCAGGCCGCCCGAGTGGTGAGGTCAGGCCTAGTCTTCGTCGAACAGGTCGTCTCCGATTTCGACGAGTTCATCGTCGGTCAGCTGCGGCGGACTCCAGTTCCTGTTTCGGGCGTCCTGGACGAATCGCTGGTCCAGGGCGACGTGGTACCGCTCGACGTAGTGGGCAAGGTCCGAGTACCAGAACCACTGACCGTCGGTGAGCAAAGACAGTCCGCCGATCAGCTCGCGCTCCGGGCTGAGGACGTCGTAAAGCCTGGTCCCGGTGACAGCAAGGACTCCCCCAGCACGCAGGTAACGCGCGAGGGACTGCTCGTCAGGATCTCCTTCGCCACGTACAGCAGCATGAAGCGAGGGCCCATCGCTGCGGCCGTGCCCGAGTTCCCGGAAATCGCCGACGAAGCGGCCTGAGACGGAGGACTGGTCGCTGCTCATGCCTCGGGAGCCTAGCCACCCGAGCCATAGCTCCCATGCCCTTTTTAGATGGCCAGGACTATGCAGCTTGCGCTGCCTCCTCGACCCCTATCGGGAAGGCGGCTGCCTCGTCGAAGGCCTGTCCGTGCTGGAGGCAGTGGTAGAGCTGTCCGATCATGCGGTTGAAGAGGTTGCGCTGTGCGGCGGCGTGCCAGTCGCCCTGGTCGCGGCGGATGCCCGCAGTGAGGCGAAGGCCCAGAGGTAGCCGGCGTGGTTGAGCCGGTCGTTCTTCACCCAGCGTCTGGTGATGGCGGACTTCTTGCCCGAGGCGCGGGTGATGGGTGAGGAGCCGGCGTAGGCCTTGAGGCCGCGGGCGTCGGCGAAGCGGGTTCGGTCGTCGCCGATCTCGGCCAGGACGCGGGCGGCGAGCTGGATGCCGAGGCCGGGGAAGCTCAGCAGGATCTCGGCGTCCGGGTGCTGAGGGAAGACCTCTTCCACCGCTTCGGCGAGCTGGTTGGCGGCGGTCCCGGCGTCCGGAACACCCGGCCGGCGCGACCGCCCCCTCTGATTGGTCAGTCTGGCCAGATAACCCGCGCGGGCGGCGTGCCTCTCCCGGTGTCGAGGCGGGCGCCGTCGTCTGACGCTCCCCCGAAGGGGCAGGGGCAGGCCGGATGAAGAGTCACCTTTTAAGAGACACCTCACGTAGTTAGCGCGTCAAGTTTGTTGCTGTGGGCGGTCGAACAGACAGGGCAGGTACTCGGGGTCGGAGTGGGATGATCCGGGTGTGGAAACTCCTGATCCTTCCTTCCGGCGTCGCCTGCTGAACGAGGCGCTGACGGTAGTGGCGGCACCTGCGCGGGTCCAGGCAGCATGGCTGGAGAAGCACGGTGTCGTGACGGATGAGATCGCCCTCGACTTCGATCACGCCTTCCGCCTGGCCGAGGCTCTGGTGGAGGAAGGATTCCTCAGCCGTGACGCCCTGCCTGAGCTCCGGCTGATCGACTCGATCTTCGATGAGATGAGCCGCGACAAATCCACGGATCGGTGGACGACCGCGGCTCTGATCAGCGATGCGGGGTGGATTCGTGCCCGCGTGCTGGCTCAGCAGGTTCTCGCCCGTGAAGGGGTGGACGCCCCGCCGCTGCCAGACATCTCTGTCGTCCGGTAGCGAGCCCGACAGATCAGGCCGCTGCCGCCTGTGGGGCGACGTCGCCTTCCCCGCACCAGCCCCCACCACCGCCCAGGCGGCCTGACCGAGGGAACCTCACACGAGTCCTGCGGCCCGCCGGAGCGTCGCCCGGCGATCAGGGCTGGTCAGTTCTTCCGCCAGCATCGCCACCACCCTCGCGTGCTCCGTGAACACAGCCCGACACTGCTCACGCTCGGGATGCTCGACGTCGCTGCCGAACCAGAACACCGACACCTCCCCCTCGGCATCAACCGGCTCGGAAAACTCGGCGACCACGACCAGAAAATCCAGCAGTTCGGACCGCACAGGAACCTCTGGATCACTGGCCAGGCGCAACAGGAACGGCAGCGCCATGGGCATGGCCGCGTTCATCGCCGTGATGCCGTTGAGAAGGGAGTTGCCGAGCACGCGCTCAGCCTCGGATGCCGCTTCCTGGTCGAGAAGGGCGCACAGCAGCACCGGAATCCCGGCAGGGCACTCCGGGAACTCGGACCAGCGGACATCCTCACACCCCTGGAGCGCGGGATGGCCACGACCGGCATCAGCCGCCTGCGGGTACTCGCCGAGGAACCTTGCGATCGCCGCCTCCTTGGCGGCCACATCCACCTTGCACACCTGACTGCCCCGTCCTGGCTTCACAAGCCACGTGCTCCCCGTCAGGCGCACTCTCACGCGAGCGGAAACCCGTGCGCAACCCCAGACCACGAACCGACCACGTTCGACTCACAAGCCACACAGACCAGCGCGGCTTGACGAGTTACGTGCCTGAGGTGTCTGGATAGGGACTGTAAATCGTTCGGTGTAACTCCCGATCATGGAGGATGCATCGATGACCAGTGAGAACGTGACCGAGGCCGGGACCGTCGAGGCGGCTGAGCCGCAGCCGTCGAGGGTGGTGGATGACCGGCTGATCGACGAGCTGGTGTCCCGGGCTCAGGCCGAGGGCCTGCAGTTGGCCGGTGAAGGTGGACTGCTCCAGCAGCTGACGAAGCGGCTGCTGGAGTCCGCCCTGGAGGGTGAGATCACCGACCACCTCGGCTATGACAAGCACGACCCGGCCGGGAAGAACGGCGGCAACTCCCGCAACGGCACCCGCGCGAAGACCGTGCTGACGGGCGTCGGTCCGGTGGAGGTATCCGTGCCCCGTGACCGGGACGGCTCCTTCGAGCCGAAGATCGTCAAGAAGCGGCAGAGGCGTCTGACTGGGGTGGATGAGATGGTCATCTCGCTGTCGGCGAAGGGCCTGACCACGGGCGAGGTCCAGGCCCACCTTGCCGAGGTTTATGACGCCGACGTCTCGCGTCAGACGATCTCCACGATCACCGACAAGGTCCTCGAGGGCATGGCCGAGTGGCAGAACCGGCCCCTCGACCCGGTCTATCCGGTCGTCTTCATCGACGCAATTCACGTGAAGATCCGCGACGGCGCCGTCGCCAACCGGCCCATCTATGTCGCTTTGGCCGTCACCGTCGAGGGCCGGCGCGAGATCCTGGGCTTGTGGGCCGGGGATGGCGGCGAGGGCGCCAAGCACTGGATGCGCATTCTGACCGAGATCAAGAACCGCGGTGTGAACGATGTCCTGATGCTGGTCTGCGACGGGCTGAAGGGCCTGCCCGACGCGGTCGAGACCGTCTGGCCCCGCACAGTCGTACAGACCTGTGTGGTCCACCTGCTGCGGAACTCCTTTCGTTATGCCGCCCGCCAGGACTGGGACAAGATCGCCAAACTTCTCAGGCCGGTCTATACGGCGGCGACCGAGGAGGCCGCGCTGGAGCGGTTCGCGGAGTTCGCCGATGCTTGGGGCCGGAAATATCCGGCGATCGTCCGGCTCTGGGAGAACGCGTGGGAGGAGTTCACGCCGTTCCTGCGGTTCGACACTGAGATCCGCCGCATCGTCTGCACCACGAACGCGATCGAGTCGGTGAACGCCAGGATCCGGCGGGCGGTCAAGGCCCGCGGACACTTCCCGAACGAGCAGGCCGCGTTGAAGTGCGTCTACATGGCGATCATGTCGCTCGACCCGACCGGCAGGGGCAGACCCGCTGGACCCTGCGCTGGAAGACCGCGTTGAACGCCTTCGACATCACCTTCGACGGCCGCCTCTCCGCAGCCCGTCAGTAACCCCGAACACCCCCGTTACACCGTTCGATTGACAGACCCTCTGGATTAGCCTTGCGGCATGACCGAATCGGCCTCCACCCAGCGCTCTTTGCCGACGTGGGACCAGGTGGTCGCGCTGCGCGACTTCATCCAAGGACGGACGTATGCGGCCGCAGCTCCGACCATCCGTCTCCATGGGGAGCCGCCTCACGCACCGGGTTCCGGGTTGGCGCGTGTGGCGGAGGTCAACGGCGCCCTCTACGAGGTGACGTCCCACCTCTGCCGACGGCTGTATGACGAGCTCGGGAATGACGTTCCTGGCCCCGTTGCCGAAGCATCTTGGGATGCCCTTCTCACGATCACGGCGGCCTGGCGGGATGACCCAGAGCTGCCGTCCTGGGCGAACGAGCTGCTGCCGGTCAAGCCGCGCTGACTGCGAGCTCAGGCAGTCCTGGTCGCGGCGGCGCCGGTAGTGGGCATTGGCCCCGGCGGATGCCCGCAGTGAGGCGAAGGCCCAGAGGTAGCCGGCGTGGTTGAGCCGGTCGTTCTTCACCCACCGTCTGGTGATGGCGGACTTCTTGCCCGAGGCGCGGGTAATGGGTGAGGAGCCGGCGTAGGCCTTGAGGCCGCGGGCGTCGGCGAAGCGGGTTCGGTCGTCGCCGATCTCGGCCAGGACGCGGGCGGCGAGCTGGATGCCGAGGCCGGCGAAGCTCAGCAGGATCTCGGCGTCCGGGTGCTGAGGGAAGACCTCTTCCACCGCTTCGGTGAGCTGATCTGCGGCGGTCCAGGCGGCGTCCAGCTGAATGAGGAGGGCGAGCATCTGCTTGCCGAGCGCGTCCTAGACCAGCGGCGGCTGATGGGCCCACTCGGCGCGGAAGACCTCGCGGAGGCGGTCGGCCTCGGCTTCGATGCCGCGCTGGCGGTCGGCGCGCTTCAGGGCGGCCTGGATCTGGGTGTGGGTCAGGCGCACGGCCCGGGCCGGAGTCGGGGCGGTCTTGAGGAGTTCACGGGTCTCGGGCCGGCACAGGCCGTTGGTCCAGGTGGCAAAGGCGGCCAGGGCGGCGGGGTAGTACTCGCGCAGCAGGGATCGGAGCTGCTTGGCGAGCTGCTGCCGGTTCCACAACGAGTCCTGCTGAGCGCGGGCCAGGACGGTGATCGCCCGACCGAGGCCGGAGTCGTCTGGCAGGGGCCGGTGGGCGTGCATGTCGGTGCGGAGGATGTTGGCCAGGACCAAGGCGTCGCCGGGGTCGGACTTCTTGCGCGAGACGCTGTGCCGGTCGCGGTAGCGGGCGGCGGCCATCGGGTTGATCGCGAACACCTTGCGCTTGCCGGTCCGCAGGACCGCGACGAGCAGGCCTCGGGCGGCCTCGATCGCGACCGGGATCGGATCCTCCTCGGTGTCGCCGTACTCGGCGAGCAGCTCCAGCAGGATCTTGTAGCCCGCCGCATCGTCGGCGATGTGCCGCTTGGCCAGCAGCTGGCCGGCGTCGTCGACCAGGGCGACGTCGTGGGTCCGTTCCGCCCAGTCGATTCCGCAGTAGATCAAGATTCCCCTCCCCAGAGTTCGGTGTTTGCGCTGGTCACGAGCGCATGCGGGCCACGCAGCGCCCTAATCCCAGACCTCGGCCGCAGCGCAGTCGGGCCGCCACCTCACTTACTGATCGTTTCGGAATGAGTTCGGCGCGAGGGCTTGGCGATCAGTTCTGGTGGCGGCAGAGTGGTGCGGGTGTCGGATGATCTTGTGCCTGATGAGCTGTGGGAACGCATCGCTCCTCTGCTGCCGCCCCGCCCGCCGCGGCGACATCGGTATCCCGGACGTCTGCCGGCGGACGACCTTGCGGCCCTGCGGGGCATCGTCTATGTGCTGCGCAAGAACGTCAGCTGGAGGGACGTGCCCGCCGAGCGGACCGGCTGCAGCGGGGTGACGGCCTGGCGGCGGCTGCGGGACTGGACCGAGGCCGGCGTCTGGCCCCGCCTGCACGAAGTGCTCCTGGCCGAACTACGCAAGGCCGGTCTGCTGGACATGGACGACTGCGCGATCGACGGCTCGCACATCCGGGCCCTGAAAGGGGGGCTCACACCGGACCTTCGCCGGTCGACCGGGCCCGGCCGGGCAGCAAGCACCACCTGATCGTCGACCGGCACGGAACCCCTCTCGCCGTGACTCTGACCGGCGGAAACAGGCACGACGTCACCCAGCTGACACCGCTGCTGGACGCGATCCCCCGCATCCGCGGCCTGGTCGGACGGCCGCGGCACCGGCCGGGCCGGCTGTTCGCCGACCGCGGCTACGACTACGACAAGTACCGCCGCATCCTGCGGGCCCGCGGCATCACCCCGAAGATCGCCCGACGCGGAGTCCCGCACGGCTCCGGACTGGGCAAGACACGCTGGGTCGTCGAGCGGACCTTCGCCTGGCTCCACCAGTTCAAACGCCTGCGGATCCGCTACGAGATACGCGCAGATCTCCACCTCGGCCTGCTCCAACTCGCCTGCAGCATCATCTGCTTGCGACGACTCCGAACCTCATTCTGAAACGATCAGTTAGCCGTATGCTCAGGGCGCTGGTGGTGAGTCCGAGCGCGGTGGCGAGGGCTTTCTGTTCCACCTGGTGGTTCTCCACGAGATCGAGCAGCGCCTGATTGAGGGAGCCGCGTTGGGCGGGCAGGGTGCGCAGCGAGGCCAGTTCCTCGACGGTGGGCGGGCGGCGGGCGCCGAACTCCGCGAACTACGTCGCGTACGAGGAGTACGGCGCGGGACCGGCTCCGCGCGCGCCGGCCCACCCATGTACGAGCTCTTGCACGACGCTCTGGCCGAGTTCCTGGGCGGGATCGGCGTCGCCCTGTCCGTGTTCGCCGTCACTGGGGCCTACCGCAGGGTCAAGGCCGCCACCCGCACCGCCCGTCCCGGTGATCCCGCGACCACGCCCGAACCCTCGCCGTCCGCGGATCGTCCTGGCGGGCATGGAACCGGTTGATCCCGTCCACCTCGCCGAACCCGGCCTCCTCGTCCTCGACATCACCGCGCCCGACGAGACCGCCCTCCGCACCGCGGCCGGTACTGGGCCACCTCCGGGAACCCCCACGGCACGCTGCACCCCGGGCGAGCCGGGCGTGACCGGCCGCCTCTACGCCGACCTGCGCCGCCCGGGCACCGCGCCCGGACCGGGCAGCGGGTGAAGAGGACGGCCCGGGAGGCCGACTGGCCGGCGCCCCCTGGGGCCGGTCGAAACGGTGGGTGTGCGCGGGGCGGGTGGGGGTAGGCGATGCGACAGAGCGAGGTGGAACACCTCTCGGACCGGGCACGCGCGGACCTTCCCCCGGCTGCGCGCCGGCCGGCCATCAACAGGCCCTCGCCCGGGTCTCCCGGGCGAGGGCCGTTCCATGCCCCGCGCCGGCCGCCGCCCGCTCAAAGACGGAGCCGTCGCGCCGCACGAGCCGCTCCACCACCCGGCTTCAGCTGGGACCGTGCGTGAACGCCGAGTTGACCCCGCACGGCGGGCGGTAGGCTGGGCTCACACAACGCGGCGCCGTGAATGGCCACCGCTCACACGGGTCGAGGGCCCTTCAAAAAAAGCCCTTTGAGTTGCCTCCTGGGTGGAGACGGACCGTGGCGTAGCTCGTTCGACTTCCCCTGGCACGGGATCTGAGGGCTTCCTCCCGTAGGCGGAGCTGTAGCTCCCCGGCCCTTTGTGAGTTGTGCGGTGACCTTCAAGATCGACGTGCTGAACGTCTGCGTCCTCGTCCTGGTGCTGTTCGTCGCCTGGGTGGTCTACAAGCGGACCGGCAGTATCGAGTCCGCCGTGGTGTCCGGCGCCGCGGTCGTCGTCATTGTGCTCATGCTGTTCACCCCGATCGGCAACGGCACGACGACCGAGACCACCATCCCCACCTCGACAACCTCGGCGTCCAGTCCGCCGGTCCCGGCCTCCCCGGCGCCGACGGGCTGAGGGGCCGGGTCTGCCCGGTCGCCTGGCGGCAGCCCGCAGTGTGGTTACCGGTTACAGCCCCCGCAGGAGCGCCGGTTCACGCTCCCCAGGGCAGCATCCCCGGTGACCGGGCCTCGCAAGGGAAGCCGGGCACTTGCACAATTGGGCAAGAACGATCTTGGTCGCCGCTCCGACCCTTGCTCCGCTGAGACCGGGGGCGAGCACCCCCGGAACTCACCCGCCCCACTTACCACCGCGCTCACCAAGCCCCGCCGCGCACCGCGCTGACCTGCGAGGGTCATCGTTCGGGTCACTCCGTAAGCCACCACCTGGGCCCTGTCGTGCAGGGGGTGGCATCGAGCACCAGGCCCACGGTCCCGGCCGCGCCCGCGGGGTACGTCAACGGCCCCGCGCGTACGTCATCTCGGTGACGTACCGCCGCCCGGCCGCAGCCCGCCGTGGCTTTGTTCACGAGCACGGGCTCTGGCTCAGCTTTCGTGCAGGGCCACGGTGAGTAACGACTGAGCTTCTCCGGGCGGTATGTGAAGTCGCCCGAAAATCGACCGGGACCGCGATGCCTTCATCGCCGGTCTGACGCTGCCCTGGAACTCCGGGGTCGTTGAGGGCCACGTGAACCGGATCGAGGTGATCAAGCGTCAGATGTTCGGCCGCGCAGGCTTCGGCCTTCTTCGCAAACGGGTCCTGCTCGCCCCGTAGTCGTGTTGTCAGTGCCTGATGCGAGGATCCGGGCGACCATACGCAAGGAGATCAGCATGGGCACCTGGGATACTGGTCCCTTCGACAACGACACAGCCGCGGACTTCGCCAACGCGCTCGACGACGCCGAGCCCGAGGTGCGTGAAGCCCTGATCCGAGGCGTCCTCGTCCGGACTATCGAGGCCACCGGCTACCTCGCGGAAGCGGAAGAAGCGGTGGCAGCCGCCGCTTTGATCGCGGCGCAATGCCCGGGAGGCGAACCCGTCGACATGTCCTACGGCCCGGAAACACCGATGCCCGTGTTCCCTTCAGACCTTCGGGTACTTGCCGACGAAGCCCTCGCCCGCATCGTCGGCGACGAGGATGGGCCGGCCTCAAACTGGGTCGACCCGGAGGACTGGAAGCAGTGGCGAGCCATATTGACGCGCCTTCGCGCGGTGCTTGTCCCGCCGCCCCCGTCCATTGCTCTCTTTGATGTCCAGCCGTAACGGAGCGTCACTCAGCACGGAAGTCGTGCCAGAACCCGGGAAATAGCGGTGCCTGTGCTTCGTCATTGCCCGGTGCGTGGCCGGGTGAGTCCGGCTTTGACCTTGGTCAGGATCTGGTCGAGGAGGTGGAGAGCTCGTGCGCGTGTCGGCACTCCGTGTGCTGTGCCCGTCCAGTAGGCGTCGGTGAGTTTCTCGGTCACCGCGAGGGTTTGGCTGTCGTCTTGGGCGGCCAGCACGAGGACGAACCGCACGTAGTCACCGATGTCGGTGCCCTGGGGGTGCTGGTTCATGAAGGTGTGCAGGTGCGCTGTCAGGGTTGGCAGGGTGCGGTCTGTCGGGAAGACGACGGCGAGGCCGGCGAGGGCCAGCCGAACTGCGGGGGATTCGGCCGGCCAGCGGGCGAGTAGATCAGGGGTGTGCAACTGGACTGCGTTGCGGGCCCGGACCTCGCTGTCGGGATCGGCATGCTGCGGGGTGGCCGGCCAGGTCTCGGCGAGGTGGCGCTCGGCGACGGTGGCGGCGCTGAACAGCACGTTGACGGCTTGGAACCGGTGTCGGGCGGGAATCCGGTCGTCGACGGCCAGGGCCGCAAGCAGGGCCAGGCCGTCGGCGGTGTGGGGCTGGCAGGTGTCCTGGTGGAGGATCTCGTTGTAGAACTCAGCGAGGAAGGACCGGTCGTCCCAGGTCGGGTCGATCTCTGGGCCGAACAGCATCGCCGCTTGGAGGGGCATGCGGTCCTGCATGCGGTCGGCGATGACTTCCCGGAAGAGTTGCCGGATCGGCGGACCGCAAGAGATCGCGTCGTGCCGAGTCTGCTCGGGTGCGGCGTGCGGGTCCATGACCAGCGCAGCCTACTGGGGCATCTTGGGATGACGGGCCGCCGCCCGGAGGGCGGCGGCCCGTCAAGGTAGGCGGCGGCAGGGGTCAACCAGCCTTGGCCGCTTCCTCGGTTCGGGCTCGGGTGCCGGCGGGGCGGTAGGAGCCGGTGCCGGTCTCGATGATGGTGCCGTTGAAGGCGAGCCCGCTCCCCGCGCGCGGGGATGGCCCCGCGTCGGTGAGGACGCCGGCCAGGTCGAGGTCCTGCTCCCGGTTCGTGCGGGGGGGCATCCGAGTCCTTGGGGAAGCGCGCGGCCGGCTCTGTTCTCTGCTTGCGCGGGGATGGTCCCGGCGGATCCGTCGTGTACGCCACCGGAAACGGTTGCTGCTCTGCTCGTGCGTGGATGGTCCCGACGGGGCGGAGGCTGGATGGCAGGGGTGTGTGAGTGTTTGGGATCCGGCTGGCAGTTGGGGTGGCGCGGGATGTGGTCGGTTTCTTTGTCCTGGGCGTCCCCTTCCGTACTATGTACTGGGTGAAAACTGATTTTGACCCTTACTCGCTCCGTGTTGGTTCGCCGCCCGTGGAGGTCTACCTCCGGTTGCGGGTGACCTCGGGGTTGAGCGCGAA
Organism: Streptomyces sp. NPDC058758; assembly: GCF_042746075.1. Classification (NCBI taxonomy): domain Bacteria; kingdom Bacillati; phylum Actinomycetota; class Actinomycetes; order Kitasatosporales; family Streptomycetaceae; genus Streptomyces; species Streptomyces sp. NPDC058758. The sequence continues at coordinate 41,348 of NZ_JBHYPS010000046.1, forward strand.
GACTGTGGAGGCCGCCGAGGCGGGCCTGCCGAACACCTGGCACGGCGTAACGGTGTTGTGTGGGGATGAGCCGGTCGGGATGGGGCGTGTGATCGGAGACGGTGGTTGCTTCTTCCAGATCGTTGACATCTGTGTCGTGCCTCAGCACCAGGGGCGCGGCCTGGGCAAGAGGATCATGGCGGAGTTGATGGGTGAGCTGGAGCGGAGGGCGCCGGACGGTGCGTATGTCTCGCTGATCGCTGACGGCGATGCCCGGTTCCTGTATGAAAAGTTCGGATTCCGGCAGACGGCCCCGGCGTCGGTCGGTATGTACCTCGCTGTGTGACGGAGCTGGGCTGTGGTCGCGGCGGGCCCGGGTCCAGGAGGCCGTCAGTCGATGGTCGGCTTCTTCGTCCAGTCGGTCGGTGGGCCTTTGCGGGTGAGGCGGCGGGTCGTGAGGGTATCGTCGCCTGTTCCCCGTTCGTGCGGGGATGGTCCCATGCGCGCCCGCTACGCGGGTGGCGGGATTAACTGCTCCCCGCCCCCTGCGGGGATGGACCCAGGAACGCCCCGAAGGCGGGGTGGACGCCGATCTGCTCCCCGTGCCTGCGGGGATGGCCCCCAGAAGGGACGCCCGAGCTCGTCGATCCTGTCCTTCTCGCTGCGTCTGTGGGGATGGCCCCTGCAGTACGTCACGGACGACCTGCCCGGCTGCTGTTCCCCGTGCCCGCGGGGATGGCCCCATCGTGTTCGGCATGACGGTGCGCACGACCAGCTGCTCCCCGCTCGTGAGGGGATGGGCCCGGGCGTTTCTGGAACAGTATCCGGAGTCAGATCTGTTCCCCGTTCGTGCGGGGATGGGCCTGACGCGCTGGCGTACGCCCACCTCAAGGGATGCTGCTCCCCGCCCGTGTGGGGATGGGCCCGGCTTTGTTGCCGGCCTCGCTCTGGAGCCGGCGCTGCTCCCGCGCGCGGGGGTGGCGGTGGGGGAGTGGGTGATGTGTTTTCCGCATAGTGCTGGAGTTCTGTATCCCGTATGCGGAAATCGCATACGGGACGTGTGGTGTCGGGCGGTGTTCCGTTGGCGTGGCGTGTTGCTTCTGCTGCCTTGTGCCCCGGGGCGCTTAGTTGGGGGAGAGTGCCCCCGCCCGGAGAGGCCGGGCCGACGTTGCACCTTGCCGGGCGTCCTCTCGCCTGCTTGTGCCGGCCTTGCCCGGGTGCCCGCTGTCTGCCGGTCTTGTGATGTCTGCGGGGGTCCGGGTGGTGGGGGAGCCGGGGGTGTTCTGGTCTGGGTAGCCTGTGGTGAGTGGGGGGTGCTGATGTGACTTCTCATCAAGAGTGAGATTTGTGCGGCTCTGTGAGCTGCGGTGTTGCAGATAGTTGAGAACGGGGGGTGTCCCTCTGTATGTGCTCTGACCTGCTGTGGTGCAGGTTGATTGAGAAGGGCGCAGATCCAGTGAGAACTCCTGTGGACCTGGGCGCTGACCGGAAGGCTCGATCTTGTGGTCTGGCCTGGTCGCTGGGTTCGTGGGAGCAGGGAGCAGGGCCCCGGCGTTCAGGCTGGATGTCCAGGTTCGTGATCACGTGAGTCCGTAGAGTGCGAGGACGCGGTGCCGGTCGGCGTGGGCGCGTCGGGCAGCGGACCTGGCTGGTGTCCTCGCAGAAGGTGACATCGTGGCACCAGCGCAGGGTGTTTTTCACGGTCCAGTGGCCGCGGGCCCAGGAGGCGATCTCTGCCGTGGTGGCCTGCTCGGCGGGTAGGTCGGTGATCGCGTGACGGTCTCGGTGCGCCAGCGTTTCTGCCCGGTCACACGCCGGTTGCGCTGGATGCGCAGGATTTGGCGTGCGTGGGGGAACAGCAGGTTGTTGACGGTGGCGACCTTGATGAGCCGGCGTTCGCTGCGGCCGTGGCCGGTGAAGTCGTCGCGGTGGACGACGGGGATGTCCTTCCAGGGCAGGGTGTGCAGCTGGCGGGCGAGCTTTTTCTGGTTCCCCTTGATCGTGAACAGGTAGTGAGCGCTGCGCTGTTCGACCAGGTAGGTGGCGTGATCCCGTTGTGCGTGCAGGGCATCCACGGTGACGATCGCGCTAGGCAAGTCGGTGTCGTCGATCTGGTCGAGGAGCGGGGCGAACTCGGGGATTTCGTTGGTCTTGGCGGCGATCTCGCGGCAGGCAAGGGTGATGCCGTCGCCGTGGGTGACGGCCGAGAGGACGAAGACGCGGCTGCTGTCGGTGGGGCGGACGCCGCGCAGGCATTTACCGTCGATCGCGATCGCGCGGCGACGTGAGGTGGGGCACTCCCGGCCCGCGGTCGCGTGGCGGCGACGCTGTTCGCGCTCGTCGAGCCCGTCCGGCGCGGCGCGGCGGTGGCTTTTGGTCTGTCCGGGTTCAGGCAGCAGGTAGGCGAAGGCGACGGTGCTCAGGCGAGCCGGATCGAGCAGGCCCAGCACCCGCCTAGAGTCTTCTCGCTGGGCACGCGGTAGCCGCCCGTGACCAGGTCGTATGGGAGCTGGAGCGCGGAGAGTTCGGCGTCGGTGGCGTGCCGGCACCACTCGGCCGCCGCGGTGAGCGAGTCGTGCCCCGCCGGAGTCAGCGCGCACAACGACAACGTCAGGAGCGACGGCAGCGGGAAGCGGCGCCCGCGCGCGGCACGGGGATCGGGGATGCGGGCGAACTCGGCCAGCAGTATGGCGACGTCCTCGCTTCGGGTGTTCCACATCGGCGGGCAGGGGCATGGCCGGGGGTATGCGGCGCACGTGCATTCCGGCGGGGATCTCCACGATCAAGCTGACGGAGTCGCTACCGGCGTCGGTGAAACGCGGTGTAGAGAGTGCTCGACGAAGTCGATCTGTTGCGCGTCGAGGAACTCGACAGGGAGATGCCCAGATCGCATCGGAGGCCCTTCCCGCCCCTCGGGGCGCTCGGCTCGATCGAATGTGGCGAGTGCGGCCCTGCAACGGCTGCTCTGGTTCGGAGATGCTGGATCGTTTCCTGTTGGCAGCTCCAGGTCATGGCTGGTGCGGGGATGGGGCGGAAGCCGAGCTCGGTGGAAAGGGGGAGTCCGGCGGGGGAGGCGTTGAGGCGGACGGAGAAGCAACCCTGGTCGGCGAGCCACTGCATGGTTGCGGTGACGACGGCGCGTCCATAGTCGCGCCGACGCCAGGCGGGGTCGGTGGCGGCAGAGTGGATCTCGCCGTGGAATGGAGAGCCGCTGGTGGGGCTGTGAAAGCGAGGGGCGTGGGTGCTGACCGGGCAGGAGTCGAGACCGGCACCGTCGGGCGCATCGACGGCGAAGGCGACGAAGCAGGGGCCTTCGAAGAAAGCGGTGAAAGCCGCCTCGCATGCCGTGACCCATTCGCCGTCCGGTGTGGGCCGCGTGGTGTCGAGCATGATGCGGCGCAGCTGGGTGAGCTCGGCCGCGTCATGCCGGGCGGCACGGCGGAGGTCCAAAACACTCCTCCTGCCGTACGAATCGGTTTGCCGACGGGGTGGTGGGTCGACCGTTTGCATCCTGACGCCGGCTTACAGGGTGGTGCGGGGGCGGGTGATGTCGTAGAGGTGGGTGCCGTGGGCCCATCTCTTCAGGTTTTCGTGGCCGACGGTGATCAGACGGTGGCGGGAGGCGAAGTCGAGGGGGCTGCGTGAAGCCGTTGAGGGCCGATGATGACGGCGTAATCGGCACCGCGCTCCGGGCAGGCGGTGCCGTTGAACTGTTGGATGGCATCTGCACCCGGAACCTTTCCCTCCGCCCGGGATGCCGTCGACGCGCAAGCGATGCGCCCTGAAATCCGACGAAGACCCCCGCCGGACAGGCTGGGGGCCTCCGCGTGCGTGGTGCCGGTGGAGCGGCACCACGCGGTCGGCATCACTACGGACGCGACAGGTTCGACCATGAGAAGCGCAGAACTTCCTCGGGGGTGGAGAAGATGTGCTCGTGCCCCGTGAAACCTTCGTGTTCCGGTACGTCGAAGGAGACTCCCCACTCTCCGAGGGAGGGGACCCCGTCCACCACGGCTACTCGACCCTCTAAGCGAATGTCGATCGAGACGGCCCCGGAGGAGAAACTGTGTACAGTCCAGTCGGCGACGCCACCGGTGACTGATTCCAGCAGTGACTCAATGTCGGAGAGAGGTTGATCCATCGCGGTCACCCACCACCCTTCTTGCTATAGACGGTTTCACCCGATTTCCGATTAAGGATCGCTATTGATCCGTTCGGAGATATCCGAATAATATTACCCTTGGTGGTCGCCTTGATGCTGCCGTCGATTCCCCGCTCGATGTAATCCGACCGGGGCGGGTACATCCGTCCGTCGAACTTGAGGCCTGGATTCGGGTTGGCAATCACGCCGCTGAACTGATCCTCGACTTCCACGAGTGTGGAATTCAGCATCTCCAGGGCTTCGTCCGCGGTCTTGGGCGCCGGAAGGGCGTCAAGACGCCGGTAGAGCTCCGCCAGCCGGTCCTGGATCGGCAAGCTCGAGCTCACCGCCGGATCATCGGCGTGCGCCGCTCCAGGACCGAATCGCGGCGGGACCTGAGAGCCCGGCCGGAGACGGCCAGCTATCCAGTTGGCTGCGGGACCCATGAGGCTACTGCTGGCTCCTCCAAGTGCGCCGAGGAGGAGATCCCCTGGGTCGGTGGGTCGGCAGTATGCCTCATTGATCGCCCAGGAGAATCCTGCTCCGACGCCGGCGTTCACGACGGCGGAGGTGGCCAAAGCGCGGCCACCGGACAGGCCTGCTACCCGAGCTGCCGCGTTGCCGGCGCCGGGCAGGAGGGCTCCGGCTGCGGCCCCTGTGACTGCTCCTTGGCCTGTCGCTTTGGCGAAGTCGCCCCAGGAGAAGTCACCGTTACGGTGTTGCCAGCCGTAGAAGCCGCCCTCGATGACTGCTCCGACGACGGCACCGACGCCGATGCTGACGCACAGCGGGCAGCGGCCTGACGGGTCTGCCTGGTTGATCGGATCATTGTTGGCGTACGCGTACGGGGAGAGGTTGGGACTGTCGTTGTCCGCGGGTTTCGGGTCAGGCGAGGCGAAGCGGCCGGTACTGGGGTCGTAGCTGCGCTCGCGTAAGGGCTGTCCCGTAAATGATCTACGAGTCACCGAGGATGAGGTCGCGGCCCACAGTGACCTGTGGGCCTATCCGGCGAGGGCGAGGTTGTGCAGCCGGGCGATACCGAGCACGGCATGGTGGACACCATCACCCTTCAAGCGGCAGTCCCGGAGGATCTTCCAGGTCTTCATGCGGGCGAAGACGTGCTCGACGCGGCCCCGGACCTGCTTGTGGGACTTGTTGTGGTCCTCTTTCCAGTCCGGCAGTTCGGCCTGGCCGCGCCGGCGCCGGTGCGGGATGACGAGACCGGTGCCCGGATAGCCGCCGTCGGCGATCGTGAGGGTCCTGCCGACGGCGACCTTGGCTCCGGATTCCTCCCATGCCTTGCAATCGTTGCGGTTCCCGGGCAGAGGCCGGCCGACCACGACGACCAGGCGGGTGTCGGCGTCGATGACGACCTGGTGGTTGGTGGAGTACCGATAGTTCTTCGACCGCTCGGCGATGGTGTGGTCCCGGGTCGGGACCAGGGTGCCGTCCACGATGAGCACGGTGTCCTTGGCGAACCGCTTCCGGGGCCGGAGCGCGAGCATCGGCCCGAGGTGGTCGATGATCCGATCCGCCGCCGACTTGGACACCCCGAACAGCGGTGCGAGCTGGCGCATGGTGAGGTTCGTGCGCCAGTACGTCGTGACCAGCAGTACCCGGTCCTCCAGCGGCAGACTCCACGGCCGGCCCCTGCGAACCGCGTCCGCCCCCTCGCGCCGCAGTACCGTCACCATCTTCCTGAACTGCCGCGGGCTCAGCCCGGTGAACGGGGCTATCCACGCCGGCTGCGTAGCCGTGATCACAGCAGTCACGGCTAGATCGTTCCAGCCACCACCCCTCGCCGTTGGAAATTGTTGTGTGGGTCAAGGCGCCAGCGCGGTGGCCACCCGGGCCAGGCGATCGGCTGACAGGGCGAAGCGGTTGGTGGGGTTGCGGAAGGAGTACTCGCCATCGTTCACGGAGAAACCGTGCCCGGCTACCGTCCAGCGCGCGGGGCCGGGAGCCCCTTGGTCCTCCAGGAGAGCAGCGGCGAGGGTCTCGGGGTCTTCCACGCTCGTGCGGGCGCGTAGCGCACCCGCCAGACGGCCAACGGCGTCGTCGGGTACTGCATCGTCGCCGAACGCAGGCACCAGGAGCAGCAGGCGGGAGTGGGGATCGGTGGTGCTGCCGCCGGGCAGCATGTTGTCCGCAGCTGCCACGAGCTCGGGCCAGGACAGGCCCGGACCCATGAAGTGCCCGTCATCCCGGGCGAGGAGTTCGGGCTGACCCCAGTCGGGGTGGTGGAGGAGGTAGTCGATTCCGGTGTCGTCTGCGACAGTCCGGTAGACCACGTGAAGACGGTGCTCAGCAGCGAGCGGAACCGTGAAGGCCGGCCACTCGGCCCGCTCCCAGAACCGCCGCTGGAAGTCGCCGGCCGCGTCATAGTCCGCGCCGAACAGCAGTTCCTCGGCCTCCTCGCTCTGGATACACGAGGAGAGGTGCCCCAGCCAGAAGAGCGGCTCGTCCAAGAGCCCGACCTGGTACGTGAGGGGGCCACCGTTGTAACCCGCTATCCGGGCAGGCTGCAGGTCTGCACTGTTCATCACGGGGGACATCATGCCGCCCTGGCTCCGCACCCTTGAGGCCGGGCGCACCAGCCGATCATTGCGGGACAGCCCTTAGACGAGACCACGCCTGCACCCAGAGCGACATGATCGGGATCACGGTTTAGTGGAAAGGGCACGTATTCAGGACAGTGGCCCGCCCCGCCGCCCGGCAGCGCAGCCGCTCACCTGCTACGCGGCAGCAGATGAGAACCTGAAGGCGTCGGCGCCGGCAAGGTTGACCTCCAAGAACGGCATGGAGAACGGCCAGCCCTGGCTTGTCGGTGACCGGAAAGGGCGCGCTGGCACCGTGGGTGCCTCTTGCCTGCCACCGGGGCCTCGGACAAGACGCCGAGGAGAGACGCAGACCGTTCGCGTTCGGTTCAGCAGGTGTGGTGGAAGGTGGAGGCGGACGATCGCGAACCGCGCGGAGCCTGGGTCGACGATGGGCCAGAGCGCCCGCCGGGACCTGTGTCCTCCCTGCCCGCTCACCCACCCCATGCAGCATCACCGTGGCATCGGCGACCGCGCCGCTGAGGGGACCAGGGGCGGTGGCCGGGAGGTTTTCCGATTCGGTGAAAGTTGCTTGGGAGTGGACCGGTGTCGGTTAGAACTGCAGGTCAGGAAGTCTGCTCCCCCCGTCAGGCTCGTTGTGACACCGACTCGGCCGTCGGCCTGCGGACCGGCTGCTCCCCGCCCCCCGTGAGGCTGGTTGTCCTGTGTGTGCGCTGATCCCGGTGTTCCAGGCCGTTCTCCGCGTCTGCGGGTTGCGCCTTTGATGGTTTGGCCGCCCTCGCTTCCGAGGCCCGAGTGTGCCTTGGACGAACTGGACCATCAGCCGGGCATGCTTGTCACGGCCAGTGTCGTGTCTGCTTGGCGGCCGAGGGGCAGCGGAACTTACAGCGGCAGGCCCCGGAGCTGCAGATGCCGCGTGTTTGTGGTGAAGGAGCCTTCGCCGGGATTCGAACCCGGGTTTCCGATTCCGGGCGAACCGGAGACCGGTGTCCTTGGCCGCTGGACGACGAAGACCACCCCGGCATCGTACGGGCAGGTGCTGCAGCGACCCATCGTTTTTCCCGCCCCACGACCGAGCCGCCGGTCTCGCCGCGAAGAGAGCCCGGTTTCGTCATGCTCAGGGAAGCAACGGAACCGGCCGCGACAATGGCCGCCTGCAGGCATTGCTGTCGGTGGTCACAGCGGCGGGGGAGCGGTCGCCGTGATTGCTCACCATGGCCGGGGCTGCTTCCCCCTGGTGTTCACCACGGGTGGTTCTCTGGACCTTGAGGGGTGTTTTGTCTGTACCGGTGAAAGTTGCCCGGGAGAGGGCTGGCGTCGGGTAGAACTGCTGGCCCGGAAGCTGGTCCCCGCCCCCGCGGGGAGGCCTCCACGCGGGGGCGGGCAGTCGGCGAGCAACTTGTCCCCGCCCCCGCAGGGATGCCCCCGAATCTACAGCTCGACGTTCTGGACACCCGTCTGGCTATGACGGCTTCGTGGGGGCGATAGTCGAGGAGTCCGGGAGGCACGTGACCCGGGGTGCAGTGATCAACATCGACAAGTTTTGATGCCGATAGCGTGTGCGATCACGGGTTGAGGGGTCTGCTCCATAATCCAGCTGTGGACATATCCGATGAGGGACAGCCGCTCGATCCCGTGTGGCATGAGATCAGCAACAATGTGTGTGGCGGCCTGGCCGAAGCCCCGAGCGCGTCGTGGGTGGCCGAGCGGTTCATCGGGGCCGGCTGGAGATCCCAATCCGGCTCGTCGTGGGAGTCGTATGAGGTCGAGACCGGCTGGTGCCGCATCGAGGTCGACCCGACCGACGGGGACACGCTCCTGAACGGAGTTGTCGATCCTCAACGGTTCGAGGATCTCGCTGTGCTGCTGACCCGGTTCGGTCTGCGGTTCAGTCTTGAGCTCTATGACGATGACGGGGAACTGCTGCGGGAGATCGAAGCCGGAACCCCGCCCACGCCTCATGACGCAGTTCCTCAGCCTTTCCGCCGGCTGCTCGCTCCGTTCGGGCTTGGGGGGGCGAGGCGGTAGGTAACGAGCTCGTGCGCGATAAGGATTGACGCTCCCCCTCCATCACATCCATGCTGGTCAAAGCCTCGTCTCTTGACAGCAGGCTCCGCTGGTGTGCCCGAATTTTTATCGTGCACGAGCTCGTTAGTCCCACCAGAACGACCAGCACGTTCGTCCTAGGAGGTCCATCGCGTACTCGGGGAAGGGCGTGGGCGGGTTGTCGACGATGTTGTTCGCGGTGGAGAGTGCGTGTTCCACGGCGAGCAGGTTCGTGTGCTCTGCATCGACCGGCGGCCTGGCGACCGAGACGTGCAGCTCGCTGCCGAACACTGCCACGACTCGGGCATCGAAGCGGTCTTCCCAGCTCCGCAGGAGCGCGCACAGCAGGGGCAGCGGTGCCTTTGCGGGCCAGCCGATCGATGCCAGTGCATCGCTGCCGCGACGGGCGGGGACGAGCGCGAGGCGGCACTCGTCCAGCCCGAACTGGCCCGTCTCGGTGAACCAAGCCAGCAGGCTTGCCGCCGCCTCCTCGGGTTTCCGGTCCACGGGTGCAGCTGGCGTCTGCGGTGCCAGGCCGGGCCACTGCTCGAAGGGCGGCCCGGGGTCGTGTGGCCATGGCTCGATTCCCTCAGGAGCCGGGGCCGGTGTCGGGTCCGTCCAGAAGGGCAGTCTCCTGCGCCGGTACTCGGCGAAGTTTGTGGCCAGCACCTCTTCCAGGCGGACGGCGTCGACGTGGTCCAGGCCGAGCGGCCTTCCCATGGCGTCGGGCCGACACAGGAGCGGAACCAGGCCGTAGGCTTTCTGCTCCCTCGCCAGGCGAGGCCACAGGCGCTCGATGTCATGCGGGAATTCGTCCGAGACCCACACGCATGCGGGACCGGAAGACAACAACCGGCCGGGAGGCAGACCATCGGGCAGGGCGAACGACATGGTCGCACCGTAGACGGTGGTGCTGACAGTGCGGCTCTTGCTGATCAGGAAGACTGCTCCCCCCCCGCTTGCGGGGATGGCCCCCACTCCAAAGGAGTGTCGAACCTGTCGCTCGCGCGGGGAGCGACGGCAGAAGCGTGGTTCCGCTGTCCCCCTGATGGCGAAACCACCCGTGTGGCAGGCGGTCAGCCGTCGAAGCTTCGCCAAGGGATGTCGAGCTGCATGAGGGGGTGTAGCGCGCTCCGGCGGCAGGCGCCAATGCGGACCTCGACTTTGTCGTCGTCCCAACCAGGCGTGACGGTGGCGACAAGCCCAGGAGCAACCAGGAGGTCTGTCGGCGCTATCGGCGCCAGGAACGGCTGCAGGGGAACGCGCTGCAGACAGCTCTCAAGCTGGGGTAGGAATCGCCTAGGAAAATCGAAGGAATAGGCCACGTAGGGTGCGGTGACCGCTGCCTCCTTCAAGGCGAACTGCAGGAGGAATCCACTCAACGGTTCGTGTTCCGCCGCGGAACGATGGTCCTCGAAGCGGGCGTCCTCAAGCCTCACGGAGGGATCGACATCAGTGTCACCTGCTGTCCGGGGTATCGACCAGGTCCAGCCCCCCTGGCACTCGACCCCGAAGACAAGGAGTTCCGCACCCTCCTGCGCGCGCAACTCGGCCATCGGCACGATCCGGTTATGGCTGCCCATGAGGGCGGGCCTTCGCGCGGCCAGCCGATAGAAGTCGGCCAGTGCCCCGGGGATGAAGTCAGGCATGGCAACGTCCCAGGTCTGAGTGTCGCTCTCCGGGTACCAACCGGTGACAAAATCTTCCAGAGCCCTGCCGGGTTTCGCTCCTGTGTCGCTGAGCCAGTCCAGGCCGGGAAGAGGCGGCAGCGTGACCGGAGGCCGCACCAGGTCGAGGATCTCGCGTTTCAACGGAGGGCTGATACGCAGGTCGCAGCGGCTGAGTACGTCCTCGCCGGCTTCACACATGGAGACCTGCACCACGCCGAGGTACAGACAGACGCCATCGAGCCGTACGAATAGGTGGAGGGGTACCTTCTCCGGAGCCCCTGCTGTGCTGAAGGGCATGGGTCCCATGAGCCTCGACGTGACCGGAGCAGGAGCAGGTCCGAGCAGGCGGAACTCTCCGGCATTCCACACTCCGCTGGCCGCAGGATCGTCGCCGGCCTCCGCGACGATGACCGTTGACGTGGCACCGAGGGCGACGGTCGCGCCGGGCACAGGGAAAACGTCCGCGTCGGGACCGGCCAGGGAAAGGGCCTCATTCTCATCGACGCGGTCCAGGAGGGTCAGCTGCACCTGGCCAGGGTAGGGGCGAAACGATCAACTGCTACCGCAAGAGACCGCTGCCGGCAGAGCCGCCGACATCATGCGAGGGCCACCGTCAGAGGTGCATCCGAGCTGAAGGCGTTCGAGGCGAGACACCCGAGACCACTGAACGCCACCGAGTCCGACTCGGTGTTCCAGATCGGTCGCTGACCGAGACACACGGGAAGGTGGACACGGCCCTTCGCCACGACAACCCAGTGCTCTCCGCACGCGCAGGGATGGACCCACTCACCTGTTCCCGAACGGCACTGAGTTCGCCTGTGCCCGCTCCCCGGAGCGGGCACAGTGCTGTGCGCAGCGGGGGCCGTGGACGGGACATCCTTCTTTTCTCCGGGGCGGGTTCGCTGTGAGGGCTGTCTGCGAGGCGCGGCCCCGACACGCCCGCTACGTGAGGGATCCGTCTCCCGACACCGCACCGCCGGCAGACGTTTCGGCCCGGCTGCCGTGGCCGACCCGGCAATGCCTGCCGGGGTCCGCTGTCGCAGGTCGCACCTGGGTAACCTCCGGACCTGACGGACTACAGATTCTTCAATCCGGCATACAACCCTCGGGGTGCCTGGTGAGTCATGCGGGCGTGGCGTGTCGCGCCATCCCGCACTCCTGGGGAGGAACGTTTCCTTTGCCTCGCACCGCCCACCCGGCCCGCGCCACTCGCGCTGCCCGTACGTCGTCCGCCACCACCGCTCCTGGCTTTCTCACCGCCGCGGTGAGCGTCGCCCTCGTGGTGACCGGCGGTGCCCTGACCATTCCGGCGTCCGCGGCCGTCCCGGCGGCGGTGACGGCCGCCGACGCCCCGCAGGACGTCGCGCGGATCCGGCCCGGTGGAACCGTGGTCGGTGGCGGACCTTCCGGGTTTTTGACCCGGTACTCCGCCGACGGCGTGTTCTCGTACGCGTGGACCCGGTACGCGGACGGCTCCACGACCCTGCTGCCCGGCTCCAGGCCGTACGTCCAGACCGGGCGGACCGACCTGCTCACCCAGGGCGAGGGCACCGTCCGTACCGTCCGGGACATGGGCACGGGCGGTGAGCCCGTGGCGACGGACCTCGCTCACCTGGCGCCGGGTTACACGTCGGGGGTGGCCTCCGGCCCGTCCTCCTTTGTCGCGGTGTGGGCCGACCCGGGGGGCGGCGAGGAACTGCACATTGTCACCAGGACGGCGACGGGGCTGCGCGCGGAGAAGGTCACCGGGTTTCCCGAGGGCGCGGACTTCACGTCCGTCGCCATCGACTCCCCTCACACCGTCCTGGTGAGGTACGTGGACCCGCCCGACACGACGGCCGTCTCCCATCTCGCCGTCGTCGACATCGAGCGGCGCGCGAGCGCCGACGACGTGACGCCCGCGCACGCGACCAGCGGTATTGCCGTCTCACCGACGCACCTGGCCTGGGTCGAGACGCCGGCGAACTCCACCACCGCCACCGTGGTCGTCATGCCCCGGGGCACCACCCCTGACGATGCCCTGCGCATTCCCCTGCGAATGGCGGCGGGGCTCCGGGTCGCCCTCATCGACGGCTGGGTGCTCTACGGTCAGGGCGGCGCCCACGAGGCGTACCGGACCAACGCGCTGTACGGGCTCACCGCCCGGTCCCTGACGGACGAGAGGTCGGTCAAGGTGCTCGACACCTTCGACCGCGCCGTTCCCGGCCCCGGCGGCACCATGCTGGCCCAGGGCGGGACCCTCGCCGGAGGCGAGGGTGTCTACCGGATCCTCCTCGGCGCGGACGGCGTCCCGGCGGCCGAGCAGGTGGCGAGCGACGGCCGGCCCACCGCGCTCACCTACCTGAGCGACGACGTGCCTGAGGTGATCGACCTCGATCAGGACAAGTCGGCGGACTTCTTCTGGCTACTCAGCAACCGTCAGGCCCTCACGGTGGTGAAGGCGACCCACGTGGCCACGGGCCGGACACTGACCTGGTCCCCGAGCACCCGCGGGCTCTCGGACGCGGAGCGGTACACCTGGAACGGTGCTCTGTCGGACTACATGCCGGAAAGCGGCGTCCCCGCCCCCAACGGCGCCTACACCTGGCATCTGACGGCCACCCCCGCCAACGGCATCGGCCCAGCGGTGGAGAAGAGCGGGACGTTCACCGTCAAGCGCGCCCCCGTGCCCCATGACTACGACGACAACGGCGTCCCGGACCTGGTTCACCGCGAATACGACAACAGTCTGGTGGCTCACAACCCCATCACCCCCCTCGGCGCGTACAACACCTCCTACACCCAGCCCTTGTCCCTGGGTACCGGCGGCTGGCAGATCTACGACCGGATTGTCGCCACCGGCGACCTCGCCGGCCCCCCGCACTCCGACCTGCTGGCCCGCGACCGGGCCGGCGTCCTGTGGCTCTACCAGGGCACGGGCAAGGGCCTCACCCGCCGGGTGCAGGTCGGCGGCGGCTGGCAGGTGTACAACCGGATCACGAGCGCCGCCGACCTCACCGGCGACGGCCACACCGACCTCCTCGCCGCCGACAAGGCCGGCGTCCTGTGGCTGTACAAGGGGACCGGCAGCGCCTCCGCGCCCTTCGCCAAGCGCACCAAGGTCGGCAGCGGTTGGGGCGTCTACAACGACCTTGCCGCCGTCGGGAACGTCGCCGGTGCCGCGGTCGGCGACCTCGTGGCCCGCGACCGGGACGGTGTCCTGTGGCTGTACCTCGGCAAGGGCGACGGTACCTTCACCGCCCGCACCCGGATCGGCGGCGGCTGGCAGGTCTACGACCACGTCTTCGGCTTCGGCGACGTGGACCGGGACGGATACGCCGACCTGGTAGGCCTGGCGGAGGCCCCCAACAAACCGTACGTCTACCGGGGGACAGGCCTGAGGACGACACCTTTCACCGCACGCCAGCCCCTCTACAACGACGCCTACTTCAGTCTGGACCTCTACTGACGCGGACGGCCGCCCCAACCGTCCTGCCGACCGTCCGGTCCCTGACCTTCCGGCGGTGGCAAGGGTGGCCACGAGCAGCCCGTGGCCACCCTCTTCGTGCTCATCAAGCAGTACGGCGACACAGCAGCGTCGCGCCGAGGGCCTGCGGGGCCCAGCACCTTGCGCACGTATGCGTCGACCGGCTGATCGTCACACTGATCCACCCGCGCCACGACCTCCACTGCGGCCATCCACAGGCCAAACCGGCCGACGAAGCATCCACTGCCCCCGCTACCGTGAACGCCAAGGAAGTAGAGCTGATTGACCGTTGGACCCTCGCTCCGCCCGTGCCCCGTACCCCGGAGCGGGGCACAGCGCTGTACGAAGGCGACCCGAGCGCGCAGAGCGACGCAGGCGGACGGCGTGCCTTCTGCCTGAGACGGTTCACGATGAGTCCGCCTCCCGCGTACGGTGGCATCACCACGCCCCTCACGGAGGTGCCGATGAGCGCGCAGCCCGAACATACCCCTGCTCCGTCCTACGCTCCCGCGCCCGGCGCACCGGCCGAGCTCCTGGCCCAGCTACGCTCAAGCGAGTACGCGAAGCGGTGGGTGCCGGCTTTCGAGCGGGAATGGACGGCCGCTCTGGAGGAGTCCCGCCGTACGTTCTCTCTCGCCGGACTGTACGAGGTCGTCCAGGACTGGCAGGGACGCCTCGCCCACGCTCCGGCCGTCGACGCGTTCGCCGCCTCCGGCTATGACGACAGCGACGCCATCGACATGACGCAGCTGCGGGGGAGGCGCCGCCGGTGACCGAAGCGCTCTATGCGGTCCGCATCTCCTCGCAGGCCGCCAAGGCCCTAGGCCGTTTCTTTCGGATCAGGCCGGGTCAGGGAGCGGCGTCTGGTGCGTGCGATCGCAAGGCGGAGGAGGGAGACCATGCGGAGCATCGGCGACCGACGACAACGCGGCGAGCGTGCGTGCCAGGCGTCGCGAGCCCGGCAAGATCCGAAAGAGATGGCCTAGACACCCTGCCCGAACATGTCGAAGACACCGTATGGGACGTCCTGGACGCCGCCGCGGCAGATCCCTGGGGGTTCCGCCAATGGAACGAGGACGACCCTGAAGGCGAGGACGTGCGCTACGCCTTCGTCGGCCAGATGTCCCTCACCTACTGGGTCAACCGTCCTCTGCGCCGGCTGACGGTCCTGAACATCGTCTGGCTCGGATAGAGGCAGTGTGTCGCTGGTAGCGCTGGGGGCACGGGCTCCTGCACGGTGTCCCGTGCCCCCCGTCAGGCTGCTGCTCGCGGGTCAGAACAGGTGGTTGTACGTGTTCCAGCCGCCGCCGATCCGGGTGCGGGCGGTGAACGGGCCGGCCGCCTTGCCCGTGCCCTTGTAGAGCCACAGGACGCCCGTCCGGTCGCGGGCCACCGCGTCGGTCCTGCCGTCGTCGGTGAGGTCGCCGGTGACGACGAGCTGGTCGTAGCCCTGCCAGCCGCCGCCGATCCGGGTGCGGGCGGTGTACGGGCGGGTGGCGTCGCCGGTGCCCCGGTACAGCCACAGCACGCCGGACCGGTCGCGGGCCAGCAGGTCGGCGCGCCCG
>NZ_JBHYPS010000047.1:0-32791 GCF_042746075.1 Streptomyces sp. NPDC058758
CTCCTGCGGAGACACGACGCGGCGTGACTGCGTCACGCCCAGTGGTGCTGCGCCGCTGCGCGGCGCCGGGCTGGCTGCGAGGGAGGGGGCGTCACCTTCGGTGACTGGCTGGCG
Source organism: Streptomyces sp. NPDC058758 (assembly GCF_042746075.1). NCBI lineage: Bacteria > Bacillati > Actinomycetota > Actinomycetes > Kitasatosporales > Streptomycetaceae > Streptomyces > Streptomyces sp. NPDC058758. Next base: position 115 of record NZ_JBHYPS010000047.1, read on the forward strand.
GGAGGCTGGCCGCAGGCTGCGGGCCGGGAGGCGAGGGCCTGGTGGTGGGGCCTCGCCCGCCTGCGGCGGGCAATCCTGCTGTTCAGATTGCCTGGTAAGGGCTGGCGGTAAGGTGCTGAGCCCGAGGATTCGCCACCGGCCCCTGCGGGGCCGGCGCCTCTCTCACCCGGAGACTGCGCGCCGTACGGTTACAGGATGTAAGCAACAGGAGCCGGCGTCAAGGGGCTCCTGGAGCCTGACGGACAGCCACTCTCCGCACCCAAAGAGAAGGATACCCCGACATCAAGTGGTCTACACCGCCATAGGCACCACTGAAGGGTGAAACACAACAGCCGGCCGGTACAACAGAATTCGCCACACCGCAGAAACACTCAGAAGGTGACCGGCTAAAGCCCCTGAAACCGAGCCAGAAACCAGCAGCAGAAAGGTTCATGACGCCAGGACAGAAAGCACCGAGAAAAAGGCATCTGACTGACAGCCAGAAACTCCCATACCCAATCCGCATACCGCCGAATACGGAATACGCATCCCCCAGTCCATACACATTCCGCATACGACGATATGCGAAAACCGCAAGCACCCCGGGCACGTACCGGGGGCCGGCAGGAGGGGGCGGGCTCTATGCGGGATCGTCGGTCAGCGTGATCGTCGTGGTGATCCGCTTGCCCACCGGTTCGCGGTGGATGGCGAAGCTCTGTCCGAGGGCCATCACGATCTCCAGCCCGTGCCGGCCGATGCGGGTCGGGTCGGGCGCGAGGAGCGAGGGCGGGGTCGGATTGCTGTCCCACACGCTCACCTGGACGACACCACCGGTGACCTCCAGGTTGAGCAGGCAGGGGCCGGGGGCGTATTTGCGGGCGTTGGTGACCAGCTCGCTGACCACGAGCTGGACCATGCTCATCGCGTCTGGGGAGACCGGTAGGCCGTGGACGGCCTGGACGTCGGTGAGGAAGGAGCGGGCCAGGTCGCGGGCGAGTGCGATGTCCTCGCTGCCCTCGAAGGCGCCGGACGTCATCATGACGTCCGGCGTCAGCAACTGCGTGTCCCTGTTGTCCGTCGCCGGCTCCATACGCCTCAGTCTCCCCGTCTTCGTGTAAACGTGCAGACGCCGTTTACCCCCGATCCTGTACTTCAAGCAGGGCACGGGCGCGGGGCCTGTGTGTCACACGGGCGGGTGCGAGCCCGCCCGGCCTGGGCGGTGGGTCGGGAAGGGATCCGCCCCGCGCCGGAGGGGGTCCGGGCGGGGCGGTGCCGGCCGCACGTGGAGGGGGTGACCACGGCAGGCGGCGGGGGCGTTCCATGCGCTCCGTCATGCCGTCTGCCCCCGCATCGGGCGCTCACACCGGGGGCCTTCAGCTCGTTAGGGAGGAGGGGGCGGGGGGCTGGTCGTCACCGAGGTCGTCACAGGGCCGTCACGGGGCCGTCATCCGGGGCGGCGGGGTCGTCACCGCGTCACCCCGGTGACAGCCTGGTGACGGGCCTGTGACGGCCTCGGTGACGGGTCTGAACAGCGAGAACGCCGTACTGGCGGGGTGAGGGGAGAAAACGGCGCTGAGCGGTGATCCGCGCGCTTGGCGGGCCCTCCGCCTCACGAGCCGGGCCCGGGACCGGGCCGAGGGGCGTCAGGGAGTGGCTCTGTTCACGAGAACGGGCAGCACTTCTACATCGGTTCGGGAGGCGGTTGGCGCTTGCAGGCTGGCCGGAATATTCACGAGTTTCGACAGCACCCGGGCCTGCAAGGAGGCCCCCGCTGACAAGGGACGCGGGGTCGGGAAGCGTCGACAGCCGGGCGGGGACGCGCCCTGCTGGGCTACGGATGCACCTGCCAACCGCGGTCCGCCTCAGCGCGAGCCACTTCGGCGTCGTACTGACTCGCGTCGAAGTGGAGCTCTGGCGGGGGGTGGGGCATGGGGGTGTGCGCCGCCCACGGAACCTCCCAGTCCGACCACTGCACGATCTCCCCGAACCGCTGCACGACCACGCTCAGGAAGCCGCAGCAGCCACCGGTGCAGTCGGGTTCCCCCAGCTCAAGGCGGCGCGCCTCGTCAGTCGCCCGCAGAGGGCTGGGACCGTCGGCCGGCAGCACATCTGCCGCGTACGGTCCGCGGCCGCCTTCGCCGACCGCTTCCTCGACCACGTCCTCGCCGTTGACCCAGAACCGCAACTGGGCAGCGAACCGGGGCCCCCGCGGAAACACCTTGATCTCCAACCGATCGAACATCAGACCACCCTGCGGGGCGCGCTGGCGTCAAAGCGCGGCCCGGCTGGCGCCTACCTCCGCCCGGTCGGCGGGAGGGTCCACGAGGTGCCTCCCGTTCTCGTGAACATCGACCCAGGGCCGATCCGGCTGCCGCCCGAGATGGTGAACAACCGCTGTCGCTACCCGTGAACAGAGCCACAGGGAGCTTGGGCGGCCCGGCGGTACTGCCCCCTGGATGACCTCCGGGGCGCCGGGCCTGGCCCGCGCACGCCATATCGGCACGGGCTGGAGCAGACCCTACTGGCGCGGTACGGGCGCGGTGGGGTCGGTGCCGGGATCCGCGGGACCGTCCCCGAGCGGGCGCCGACCCGAGCGCGGCACGCGCGCGTGGCGGTCGGGGGCGGCGGTCCATTCCCCTGCGGCGGCGAGGCCGGCGGCGGTGCGGGCCCAGCGGTCGGTGGGGAGCTGGTCGGGGACGTCGGGGCCGGGGCCGAGCGGGCGGCGGGGCGGTGCGGTGCTCACCCGGTCAGTCTCCCCCGCTCTGACGGTGCGCCGGAACTTTCCGGCGGGCGGGCCGCCGCCTCCTCCGCGCGTGCGGCGTGGAGGAGGAAGAAGGACACCTCTCCTGGTCTCCAGAAGAGGTGTCGGCGTCGGGATCGGCTGACCCACCGGTCCTGACCAGCACCGACGCGGGGATCGGCGCGGAGGATACGCAACCGGTGAGGCAACTGGTGGCGCAACCGGTGGCGCAACTGGTGAGGCAACCGGTGGCGCAACCGGTGACGCAACCAAGTCCGGGCCGGCCCCGCGGACGCCGGGGCGCCGTGCCGGGACGGCGGAAACGGCCGGCGGGCTGCGGCCGTACGGCGGTACGTCACCGAGATGACGTACGCGCGGGGTCGTTGACGTACGCGGCGGGCGCGGGCGGGGTCGTGGTCCTGGTGCTCGATGACACCCCCTGCACGACATGCTCCGGGTGGTGGCTTACGGCGTGACCCGAATGATGACCCTCGCAGGTCAGCGCGGTGCGCGGCGGGGCTTGGTGAGCTTGGTGGTGAGCGCGGTGGTAAGTGGAGCGGGGGGTGAGTGCCGACGGTGCTCGCCCCCGGTCTCAGCGGGTCAGGAGCCGGAGCGGCGACCAAGATCGTTCTTGCCCAATTGTGCAAGTACCAGGCTTCCCTTGCGCGGCTTGGGGTCAGCCGGTGCCGGGGGGCCTGTGACTCACCCGTCCACGCCCTGGCCCCGGAGGGGCAGCGCCCCTGCGGGCGAGTCCCGAGGGGGTCGCTCATCGGCGGCGGCGGGTGAGGAGGACGGCGGTTAGGGCGCCGATGCCGCTGGCGAGGGAGCCGACCGCGTCCACGAAGGGGAGCAGGCCGGGGATCTGGTGGAGCGCCAGGCCGGCGACGGCCAGGCCGAGGGCGGCGGTGACGGCCCAGTGCGCGGAGGCTCCCTGCACCGCTCCCGGGGCCGGGGCGGAGGCCGGGGCAGGGGTGGTCTGCGGGGCCGGGGTGGTGGCCTGGGCGGGAACGGTGGGGGTCTGGTGGGGCATGACGGGTCCTCTGGTCGGAGTGCGTGCTCGGTCGGGCAGGACGGTCGCGGTCGCAGGAGCTAGGCGGTCAAGCGGGGCAGGCCGGGGAGCTGGCTACGACGTAGTTATGGCGGGGTAGCCGCCGAATGTGAAAGAGACGGCCTGTCCGGGGTTTGCTCGGCGGCGCCGGTGCCGGCGGGGTGAGGATGCGGGAAGCCGCCCTTAGCCAGGCAAGCCCTTCTCAGCGAAGAAGAAGGGAGGGGGCCACCCGGCCGCCCACTCCCTTCCCTAGGACTTAGTTATGGGGTGGTAGCGGTTGTTTGTTACGCGGCGGCTCTCACCGGATCTCTAGGGAGACGGCTGCCGGGCCGCGCAGCGGTGGGCGGTAGGGCGGGACGTCCTGTACGACCCGCCCGGCGGCGGGGCGGTGGAGCTGGAGCACTCCCGGGCCGGAGGCATGGTGCCGAGCCCGGGAGCTAAAGGGAGTCGGCAACCCGGCCCTCACCGAAGTTCTAGGGAGTCGACTGCCGGACCGTGCAGCGGTGGACAGCAGGGCGGGACCTCTGCACGGTCGCCCGGAGCCGGAACGCGCCCGGGCCGGAGGCATGGTGCCGGCTCCGGGAGTTAGCCGTGCAAGAGGAGCGGGGTGGCTGGTCCCGGGCGACGCGCTGCTGGCGGCAGGCTTCCGGCTGAATGCCTCCGCCCTGTCCGGGGAAGCGGTTGCCCCGGCGGCCCCGGCCGGGTGAGCTGAGGCGGGCCTGGAAACGGCGAAGCCCCCTGCGCTGGGCGCAGGGGGCGAGGGTGCCGGCGGATCGGCAGGAGGGCCGGTGCGGGGGCGGGTCAGACGTTGTCGGGGCCGGGCTCATGCCTGAGCGCGACGGCTTCGGCGGTGGCCGGCGGCTTTCCGTCGGTCGGTTCCTGTCGCTGGACGCCTTCGAGTCCGGCGCCCAGGTAGCCCCCGATTACGATGACGGCGGCCGCGGCTCCGATGGCGTACGCGAGCCGCTCGCCCTTGGAGGTCTGGTGCGCGGCGGTCGGTGCGGGTGCGGTCCACCAGTACACGATCCAGGCGATCGCCAGCGCACCCGCGACGACCAGACCGGTGTACAGGTCGAGCGTGACGGCCATGCCTGTGTCCTGTGCGGCGGTGGAGGTGAAGACGCCGGCCGCGGGAGATACGTTCAACGGTGACCCCTTGGGTCCGGGGGCCCGCCGCCAGGACTGGACATCTTCGAAGCGGGCCCCTGCTCCAAGGCGCTGTGCACGCCCTGGACCAGGGAGCGCGGCATGTCGAGGCCGGGAACCGAATGGAGTCGTCTTCGGCGGCGTCGGGGGCGGGTACGCAGCCGTGCCCGGCGCGGTGGACGCTGGAGGCGGGGGCGGACGGGTGTCAGCTGCTGATGCCGACGGAGGAGACGTAGGCGTAGGCGCCGTAGTCGGAGTCGAGGTCGGTGATCACGTCGTCCCAGATCTCGTCGATGGTGTCGGCGTCCTTCTTCGCCCACGCGTCCACCAGGTCGCCCCAGATGTAGCGGACGGTGAGGGTGCGCTGGGAGAGGGTCGGGCGGCGGCGGGCCTCGGGGACGTGGGCCTGGTCGACGGGGTAGATCTCCATGCGCTGGCCGCGGCCGCCGTTGTCGAGGTGGCGGGCGAGCCAGCCGGAGCGGATCAGGTTCTCCCGGCGTCGGTGCCAGTAGGCGGCGTCGATCTTGTCGCGGTTCGCGGCGGTGGGCGAGACCTTGCCCTTGCTGCGCATCCATGTGCGGAGGGTGCGTGGGGAGACGCCCTGGTCGCGCAGGGCGTCGCGGCCGGCTTTGCTGTCGAGGTACCGCAGCCGGGCGGAGAGGCCGCGTTTGGAGGTGACCGGTGAGGAGACGCCCGAGGTGTAGACGATCCGGTTGAGTTCCTGGATGAGGGCTTCGCCGCCCTTCATTCCGCGTGCTTCGAACCGCTGGAATTCTCCCCACCGTGACCACAGGTCAGGGGAACCGGCCATTACTTCTTACCTCCCAGAATGTAGGTGTCCTTCACCTTGGCCTGAGCGAGGTTCCGGCCCTCTGTGAAAACCTCGTGCCAGTCTCCCCAGCGCGGGACCGCCCTCAAGCAACTTTCCCGAATCCGGCAAAACCCCCAGCCTGAAAACCTGGTCCCGCTGGTGCCGGGGCAGATACGAGATCAGAGTGGAAGCGTTATGCCGAGTTCCTGCATGGCCGTGGACGGGGGACCGCCTTCGGAGCGCTCGGTCTTGCGTCCCTTGACGGTGGGAGCGAGGGTTCGTGGGTCGATGGCCTCGGCGGGGGCGGAGCAGGCGTAGAGCCCGTCAGGGGCCGTGTCTCGGTCGTGGGGGAGCACCCAGAAGACGCGGCGGCGGAAGGTTCCGGAGGCGCGGGAGGCCTTGGCGCTGGTGCTGAGGATGGCGTAGCCGATCATGCGGCCGTCGCGGTGGTAGGCGGGCTTGCCGGAGCGGGTGGGCAGCCGGTCCAGGCTCTGGCGGACGTAGTCGAGTCGGGAGACATCCTCGAGCCAGACGATGGCGGTCTCGTGCTTGAGATCGTTCTCGCTGATCAGGGAACTCATGACGTCTCCTCGTGGGCGAGCAGTCCGATGCCAGGGTAGTACTTCCTCGAATTCGACAAGATCATCTCTTTCGGGGAGGACAGCCCGAGGAGTTCACGGGCCCGGGCGGCGAAGGTGCGGCTGTTCATGGCGAGGCAGCCTTCGCTGCTGCACCAGTCGCGGTAGGCGTCGTAGAGGGTGCGTTGTTCGGTGCGGTAGTTGGGGCCTTGGAGGCAGGCTTCGTCGAAGAAGCGGCCGGTGTGGTCTTCGGTGTCGGCGTAGGCGGTGGTGGCGATGCGGACCTTGTCGGGGCCGGTGAGGTCTTTTTGGCCGTTGAGGTAGCGGCGGGCGCCGTCGATGAGCCAGTTGAGGATGCCGGGGCCTTCTTCGGCGACGAGGATGTCGGCGAGGTTGTCGATCTTGCGGTCGTCGGAGACGGTGTGCTCGAAGGGGATCAGGCGCATGCGGCGCCAGAACGCGAAGCCTCCGGTACCGACCTCGGGGCGGTGGTTGCCCAGCAGCCACATGTGGTGGGTGGGGCTGAAGGAGAAAAAGTCCTGGCGCATGCGGCGTGCCTTGATGCGGTCGCCGCCGGTCAGCAGCTTGACGCGTGCTTCGTCGAATTTGTCGCCGGGCTTGACCTCGGAGCAGACCACGACGCGGCGGCCGTGGAGCTCGGCGAGGTCGGTGGGGTGGCCTTCGAAGGGGCGGGCCATGAGAAAGCCGGGCGGGGCGGCGTCGGCGTAGTCGCCGAGGAGCTTCATGAGGACGTCGAGGAGGACGGACTTGCCGTTTTTGCCGGCTCCGAAGAGGAAGGGCATGACCTGGGCGCCGACGTCGCCGGTGATGGAGTAGCCGAGGAGGAGCTGGAGGAAGGCGATCATCTGGGCGCCTTCGGCGTCGTCGCCGAAGGTGTCGTCGAGAAAGCGCAGGAACCGCGGGATAGGGGTTGTGGCCGGGCCGACGGTGGTGGAGCGGGAGTGGAAGTCCTTGTTGGGGTCGGGAACGCGCAGGAGGCCGGTGCGCAGGTCGACGATGCCGCTGGGGGTGCACAGGGCGTAGGGGTCGGCATCGAGGTGTTCGGCTTTGAGGACCATGCCGGGGGCGGACTTGGCTTGGGTGAGCAGGGCATTGATCCCGGCGGTGCTCAGGGAGCGGCGGCGGTGCTTGCGCAGTGCGGTTTCCGGGTGCTCTCCGGTGGGGTCGGTGAGGGCGAGGTGTTCGCCGATGTCGCCGGCGGCCCACAGGACGGAGTCGTCTTCGTCGATCTGCCAGCGGGTGGTGTCCCAGCGGTACCAGCCGAGGCCGGGGACGTGGCGGTAGTCGGCCTGGTAGAGCCGGACGAAGAGCTTGGCGTTGCCGCGGTCGGTCAGGGAGTCGGGGAGCAGGCCGTGCGCGGTCGCCGTCGCGGTGTCGGGCAGGGCAGCGGGCACAGGTGTTCTGCCGGCTTGCTGGGGCGGCAGGACGGGCTGGGACTTGGCGACGATCTGTGCCGCGAGGTCGTGAGGGTCGAAGTCGAAGAGTGTGTTCGGCTCGCCGCCGGCGGGGGTGGTCACGGGCGGCTCCCGGGAGTGAGGGGGCGTCGGGCGCCGGCGGTCATGCCGCTGCGAATGATGGCCTCGGCTCGCTGTTCCTGGCCGGGGCGGGCATGGCGAGCGGCTTCCAGGAGCGCGGTCCGGCCGTCGTGTTCGTCAAGGTGTCCTGCGGCGACGAGGCCGCCGACGGTGTAGGCCGCACGGTTGAGCTTCTCGGAGAAGCCGGCCCCTTCGGGCGTGCTCGCGCAGTCGGCGACTTCGGCGAGGACCGTACCGAGGACGGCGACTACGGGATCGCCGCCGTGCCGTGCGGCGGCGACGGCTTGGCGGGCCCGTCCGGGGACGGGGCGGGGGGCTGGTACGTGGGAGGCAGGCAGGTGGTGGGTGCGCTGGAGTTCGTGAGCGAGCCAGGCCGGGAGAGGGGCCGGAATTCGGGGGGTGCCGACAGGGGTGTAGACGCCGGCATCGGTGCGTGTGCCGGGGGCGACGATATAACCGCCTTCGGCGCGGATGTCGACCTGCCAGGCGAGGGCGCGGTTCTTCCCGGAGCCTGCGGAACTCTGCCAGCGGCGGCCGTCGGTGGCCCGGTACCAGATGTGGAGACCGCCGGACGGGGTGCGGACGCGCAGGGTGGTGTCGTCATCGGCGGGGTTCGGCTGTCCGCGGAGCGCCGCGAGGACGGCCATGGTGTGGAAGCCCGTGGTCATCGCGGACACGTCGATGTCGTCGGCGATGGAGATTCCGGGCAGCAGGCGGTTTCGGTCCGGAGGCGTGGTCGGATGGGTGTCGAGGTCGATGACGACGAGGTTCGCCGGCCCGCAGGCGACAGCAACACCCATCTGTGGGTGTTGGCCCCACCACTGTTGGATGCGGTTCATGTCCAGGGTTGCGGCGTGGAACCCGTGGCACCAGCGGCCTTCGGTGCGGCACAGGCAGGTGCGGTGGTCGTGTCCTGGCTGACGGCAGGTTGAGCAGCTTGCCGCAGGAGTCTTCCTGCCAGGGACGAGGGGGTGCACGGGCCAACCATGGCTCGCACACCATCGGGCGAGGGCCAGCGGCTGGGGCGAGTCGGCAGCGACTGTTGAGGCGCTGCCGGAAACCCGCAGTTCAGCAGGCATCTCGTTCCCCCATCAGCGACTCAAGCGACTCAACATCGGAGACAGAGTAGCGAAAACGCCCGTTCGATCCGACAACGTGCCCCTAGGCGAGTCGCACACCGAACGAACTCAGCGACCGAGCGACTGAGGGCAGCGACCGAAGCGGTTCGGTCGCTGCCCTCAGTCGCTCCAGAAAACTGCAGGTCAGCGACCTGAACATACCGGGAACAGCGACTGAAGCGACTGAAGAGCCGTATATATGACGCGCACACGCGCGATCTGCATGGCTCATATATAGGACTTCAGTCGCTTCAGTCGCTGTCTCTCCCGCTACATGCGCTCTGACCTGGTCTTTTGCTGTAGCGACTGAAGGAGTGCACAGTCACTGCGCTCAGTCGCTGCCTCACAGGCTCCTCTCCTGTAGCGACTGAGAGCTGACCGGGCAGACGTGTCTCCGAGATCTCTGTCAGGTAGCTACATCCCGTAGACGGCGCGCGCCTGCTCAGGATCGTCTGCGGTTTCGTAGTGGCCGACGACGACCAAGCCGCTGCAACAGGTCTCGTTTAGTGAGTGCGGTCGCGGCGCGGAAAAGTCGCCGCCGCCAGGGTGAGCTCCTCGCCCTGGCGAGGGCTACCTCGTCCGCGTCCGCATCAACCACTGCCGCTCCCGGCGCGGTGAGGGGCCGGACGTCCTCAACGGCTACCGCGGCGTCATCACCGCCATCGGCGAGGACCGGAGCGTCGAGGTCACCTGGCGCACCGCCCAGCGCCTCCCGGACGGCACCCGCGCCACCGCGTCCGCGTGGATGGCCCCCGCCGACATCGCGAGCGGGACGCTGTCCCTCGGCTACGCCATGACCGGGGCCGCCAGCCAGGGCATGACCTGCGACACCGCGCTGCTCTACGGGCACGGCGCCAACGCCTTCTCGACCTACCCGGGGCTCACCCGGGGCCAGAAGGCCAAACCACCTGCGGCTCCGCTCGACATCGTCGAGGACGAGCGGACCAAGACCGAGCTCAGGGCTGCCCGGACCGAGACGGAGCGCCTGCGCCGCGCGGTCGCGGCGTTCGCCCGCTACCTGGGGCAGTTCCGCCCGGACGCGATGGTCTCCGACGAGCTGCGCCCGAGCCCGCCGTCGCCCGGGTGTAGCACCAGGTCCAACTCGACCAGGCCCGCCGCGCCGCCCAGGCCGCCGTCGAGCAAGCCCGCCGGACGGTCTTCGCGCGGGCGGCCCGGATGCGGTCCACGCCGGCCTCCAGCGCCCTGCCCAGGGACGCGGAGGATGAGGCCGCCCAAGGCACCCGCCCGCGGCACCTGCCCCGCGCGCGAGCGGCCGAGGAGGAGCGGTCCTGGACGGAGCGGCCGTACGGCACGCAGACTGACGAGCAGCTTGCCGCCCCCATCCGGGCCTGCCTTGCCGAGGCGCCCCGGCAAGACGCCCTCGCGGCGAAGCCCCGCGAGGACTACGAGGAGCTCCGCGACCGCCTCGCCCGGCAGGGCGCCGAGGGCCTGACCCGGGGAGTGCGGTGGGCCGCCGAGGCCGGCGCCGTCCTCGACACCGCCCTCGGGCACCTGAAGACCGCCATCGAGGAGGCCGGCCGCGCCCGCTGGGCCGCTGAGGCCGAGCGCCAGGCCCGCGCCGTCCTCCCCGCCCTCGACCGGCAGATGGAGCCCTCCTGGCTCACCCTCCGCTTCGCCGGCAGCAGCAGGAAGGAGGTGAACGAGCTGCGCGAGCACTGTCTCGCCCAGGCCCGCGGCGGCGTCGAGCAGGCCCGCGCCCGCCGGGCGAGCGACGACGCCCGCGCGGCCGCCTGGCGCACCCTGACGGACAGCCCGTCCGCCCAGGCCCTCGGCGCCACCGGCCCCGTTCCGGTCCTCGACGAGCTGCCGAAGACCCTCGCCGAGATGCGCGAGACCGTCTTCCAGCACGCTCAGCGCATCGACGCCCGCGACGAAACCGCGCTCAGCCGGCTGTCCGGGACGATCCGCTCGGCCGCGGCGGAAACCGCCGACTGGCGCGGGCACGCCGCCCTCGCCGTCGCCGAGCAGTAGCGGCGCCGGCTCCTCGCCGAGACCCGGCCGGACGCCCATCGTGCGGAGACCCTCGCCCGCCGGGTCGCCGCCGACGCCCAGCAGCCCGCAGCCCGGGCCCGGCACGAGGCGCCCGCCGCAATTCAGCCGGTGCGGCAGCGGGGGCTGAACCCGAGCAGGTGACCGCCGGTGGCCACGGGGGGCCTTCACCGGCCAATGCAGTTGCCTTGACGAGTGCGCCGCTGGGGTCGGTACCTAGCTTGTGACCTGGATCGGAGACGGGGTCTGGCGCACGATCGGGTGACATCTGAAGTGGCTTGCTCTGTAGGGCAGGTGGGAAGGATGTCGCTGGGCCGGAGCCTTGTCCGGAAGAGTTCCGCCAGGACGTCGTGTGGGTCGGGCGGAGCCGTGGTCCGGGTGTGACGGTCGGGCAGGTGGCCGTCGACTTCGGGGTCCCCCGATGGCGTTGTGGAAGTGGATGCGCCGGGTGGACATCGGTGACGGGGCCAAGGCCGGGACCACCGGCCAGGAGAGCGTGAAACCGCGGGAGGTACGTCGGCGGATCAAGGTGCTGGAGCAGGAGAACGAGGTCCTGTGCCGGGCCGCGGCCTTTTTGTCGCAGGCGCATCTGCCGGGAAAGGGTCTATCCGCTCGTGAAGGAGCCGGCCGCGGGCGGAACGCCTGTCTCGGTGACGTGCCGGGTGCTCAAGCTCGCCAGACAGCCGTACTGCCGCTGGCTCGACAAGCCGGTTGCCGACGCCGTCCTCGCCGAGGCGTATCGAGCGAACGCGCTGTTCGACGCCCATCACGAGGACCCGGAGTTCGGCTACCGGTTCCTGGCGGACGAAGCACACAATGCCGGGGCCGCGACGGCGGACCGGACCGCGTGGCGGATCTGCCGGGAGAACCGCTGGTGGACCGTGTTCGGCAAAAAGCGCGGCCGGGGCAAGAAGGCCGGCCCCCCGGTGCACGACGATCTCGTCCGTCGTGACTTCACCGCGAGTGGCCCGAACCAGTTTTGGCTCGCCGACATCACCGAGCACGCCACCGGAGACGGCACGCTGTATCTCTGTGCGATCAAGGATGTCTTCAGCAACAGGATCATGGGCTATTCCATCGACGCGCGAATGAAGTCCCGCGTGGCCGTGACCGCTCTGGACAACGCCGTGGCCCGGCGTGAAGGCGTCGACGGATGCATCCTGCACAGCGATCGCGGCTCGCGGTTCCGGTCCCGGAAGTTCGTCCGGGCGCTCGACCGGCACCGGACGGCCGGATCGAGAGGGAGGGCCGGGGCAGCCGGGGACAACGCGGCCATGGAGTCCTTCTTCGGCCTCCTGCAGAAGAACGTCCTCGACCGCCGCAGCTGGTCCACCCGCGAGGAACTGCGGATCGCGATCGTGACCTGGATCGAGCGGGCCGACCACCGACGCCGCAGACAAGCCGCCCTCGGCCGGCTGACCCCCGTCGAATACGAGACCGTCATGACCACACCGGCCCTACAGGCCGCGTGACCCAACCTGTCACCCGAACTTGCACCAGACCCGAAGTGACCTGCACGGTGGACACCCATGGTGAGATGCGTACGGCAACCAGCTTTCCTGGGGCAGCGGCATCACCCTCGTACGCCGCCGCGGAGACGTGGAAGTGACAGGCACCAGCGGGAGTCTCGACGAGACAGGACTGCGCCGTCTCCTCACCACGTCGCATCCGCTGTCCGACGCCGAGCTGGACGAGCCGATGAGGAAAAAGAGGATCGAGCACGCTCAATGACCCCGCATCTCTTCAGGCATCGCCACCGCTGGGGGCAGTCGGCCGTGAGGTTCAAAACCGGGTTTTGAGGCACAGCAGCCGGGGAGTGGTTGCCCCCTGAGGCAGGCGGTTCAAAACCCGGTTTTGAAACACGACCACACTCGGGCCTTCCCAGTGGGGCGATACGTGGCATCCTGTCCCGGTCCGCTAGTACCAGCCAGTCCGGCTGGGAAGCATACGGAGCATCAGGAGTACCACCCATGGCACGGATCACCGCGCTCATCAACCGCAAGGGTGGAGTCGGGAAGTCGACTCTCACCGTCAACACTGCGGCCATCACCGCCCACGTCTTGGGCTCAGCCCCCGAGGGCGACCCCCACTACGTCGCAGCCGTCTCCGCCGACCCCCAGGGCTCCACCACCTGGTGGTCGGAACGAGTCGGTCACGAGCTGCCCTTCTCCTTCGAGCAGATCAACTCCAAGGACGACCTGGAGCTCTTCTCCGCTCTCAAGAAGTCCCGCAAGATCAAGCACGCCTTCATCGACACCCCGGGCTGGATGGACCTCCCCGACGACGAGAAGGAAGAAGCCGGCGATCCGTTCGGCAAGAGCACCGCCGCCGACGCCATGCGCGCCGTGCTGGCCAACGCCGACGACATCATCGTCCCCGTCGAGCCCGAACCTCTTGGGTTCATGCCGACCCGCGACACCATCGAGGAAGTGGTCAAGCCTCTCGGCATCCCCTACCTCGTCGTCATCAACAACTGGGACCCGCGCGACGGCGAAGCCGACCTCGACCAGACCAAGGACTTCGTCCGGGCGCAGGGCTGGAACCTCGCCAACACCGTCGTCCGCCACTACAAGGTCCACACCCGCGCGGCTCTCGAAGGCACCGTCGTCACCCAGTACAAGAAGAACCGGGTCGCGATGGAAGCCCGCGAAGACTTCTACCAGCTCGCCCTCGAGCTCGGCGCCGGCAAGAAGGGCGCTCGCTGATGGCGACGAAGAAGCCCTGGGCCGACCTCCTCGACGGCCCCGGCAAGCCCGGTGGCAAGCGAGCATCCGCTGATGCGTCCGCCAAGGCCGAGGCGCCGCCGACCACCGTGTACATGCACACCCTGGTCGGCAATCCGGAGAACCCGCGCAGCAACGCCGACTACTGCGACGACGACTCGGACTTCCGCGAGCTCAAGGAGTCGATGAAGTCCGTCGGACAGCTCCAGCCAGCCGTCGCCATGTCCCGCGAAGCGTTCCTCCGAGTCAAGCCCGAGCACGGCCAGGCCCTCGGCGACGCCCAGTGGGTAGTCATCCTCGGCAACCGGCGCTTCCACGCAGCCAAGCAGCTCGGCTGGACGAAGTTCGAGATCCGGGTCCGCGACCGCCTCGGCAACGATGACGACGACAAGCTCGACGAAGCCGTCGTCATCGAGAACATCCACCGCAAGAACATCCCTCCCTACAAGGAGGCCGAATTCCTGCAGCGGATGGTCGAACGCCACGGCTCCCAGGAGAAGGTCGCGGAGCGCATCGGCAAGTCGCAGATGTACGTCTCCAACAGGCTCGCCCTGCTCAATCTGCCGCCCGAGCTCCAGGAAGCCGTCGACACCAAGCAGCTCAAGGTGAAGACGGCCGAGAAGATCGCCAAGATCCAGGACCCGGAACAGCAGAAGGCCATTGCTGCTGAGGAGCTGCGCAAGGCCCAGGCACCGAAGGCCCCGCGGAAGCGCGCGCCCGCTCCCGTGGGTCCGCCGGTTCAAAACCCGGTTTTGAACGAGGCCAGCGGTGTCGGCGGAACAGCAGCCGCCAAGCGTGACCTCTCACGCCGTGACAACCCGCTCCTCGAGGACCGCGGGCACGTCACGGATGATGTGCCCGCCCCCCGAAGCCCGGCGGAGGCGTCCTCAGCGAACGCCCCCGTGGAGAGCCCGGTTCCGGACCTTGTAGCCGGGACGACCCCGGCCAGCGGGAGAGTGGCAACCACAGAAGTGGCACTGAGCGACGGCGTCGCGCTGATGGACCTGGCCTTCAACCACCTGTCTCCAGAACAGCGCAGCGCCTTCATCCAGCGCTACTTCAAGCGAAGCACCGGAGTAGAGGCGGTCGTGGCAGACCTGCGCGCCGATCTCGAACTGCCTGCCATTGCCGCACTGGCTGAGATCCTGCAGAAGGTTGCCGCAGGGCTGCTCGAAGAGAGCTGACTGAGCCGGCCTCGCCCCGCCGCCCAGGGCCGGGGCGAGGATGACGTGGGTGCCGAGTCGTCGTCCACCAGCAGGCGGCGATGGCGCCCTGGTGGTGATCGGCTCCCCGTCCCCTGACCGACCGGTGTGGTGAGTGCCTCCGACGGCGCTCACCACACCGGGCCGGTTGCACCACCGGTTGCCGGCCCCCGCGGTCGCACTTCGCGTTCGAGCCGGTCAGGGGCCGTGGGTCACTCGACTCCCGCGCCGGCACCTCTCCTGGAGACCGGGGGAGGTCTTCTCCCTCCTCCTCGCGGTGGGCGGGGGGCCGACGGCGCGGGGCGGTGACCAGGCCGCCGAAGAGATCCGGCGCTCTGTCAGGGCAGTGGAGGCTGTGCGGGGCGAGCACCGCACCGTCGTCCTCTCAGCCCCGGCCTCGGCCCTGCCGCAGCCGGGTAGGGCCAGGCACCGCCGCGCCGATATCGCGTGCGCGGGCGAGGGCCGGTGTCCAGCGCGCTCTGGGAGCGGTACCACCGGGCCGTCCTCTCCTTCCCGCTCCGCTATACGTACGGGTCGCCTGCGCGAGTCGGACAGGGTGCGGCTGGTGAGTGGAACCCACCATGGTGAGTTCGGCCGTGCCCCTGATAGGCCACCCCCCCTGTTTTCCCAGATGAATGAGGCGGCTGATAGATGGACGAAGCCGTCGTCATCGAGAACATCCACCGCAAGAACATCCCTCCCTACAAGGAGGCCGAATTCCTGCAGCGGATGGTCGAACGCCACGGCTCCCAGGAGAAGGTCGCGGAGCGCATCGGCAAGTCGCAGATGTACGTCTCCAACAGGCTCGCCCTGCTCAATCTGCCGCCCGAGCTCCAGGAAGCCGTCGACACCAAGCAGCTCAAGGTGAAGACGGCCGAGAAGATCGCAAGGCCCAGGAGTCGAAGGCCCCGCGGTGCCGGGCGGCAGCCCAGGCTCCGGTACCGGTTCAAAACCCGGTTTTGAACCCTGCTCCGGAAGCCGCATCGAACAGCGGGGGAGCGGTAGCAGTCAGTGTCCTCGCCCGGTTCGGCGACACCCTCTCCACGGCCCCGCCCGAGCTCACAGGGCACGTCGGGCCACGGCGCTCGCTGCGAAGTCCGGTCACCTGGACGTCGTCCCCGACGCGTCCGCGTACGGCACGAAGCTGAGCTGGACCGTGCCGCACCTCGTCGTGGCGGCCAACGTGCAGGCATCCGACAGGGACGGGGCCCCTGCACGTCCTGCCGCCCGTACTTCAGCGCGGCGATCGTGACGCGGGAGTCCCGAAGACGGGCTTCGTCACCGGTGACCGAGGTGAATGCCTGGTCGGCGCCGGTCCGGGAGAACAGCTCCAGCAGCACCTCTGCCAGGTCCACCCGGGGCGGCGTCACATTCACCGCGGCCCGCAGATTGAGCAGGCAGGCAGGAGGTCCGGGCTCCGGCTCCGGCTCCCGCGGCGGCGTCAGCTCGAACAACGCGATGATCACGGCCGCCAGTTCGTGCCGGGGACGACCGCCTCGATCCGCTCCCACATCGCTTCGAAGCACTCGACCTGCGGGCCGGTGATCCCCGGTGTCGGTGTCGATCAGCTCGTTCGCGGTGTCGAAGACGACCTGGGACCCGGACGCGAGCTTCGCCGGGACCCGCTCGGCCTGCGGCAGCGTCTTCGTCTTCCCCTTGACCGTCTCGCGCTCGGCCTTGGTCGGCAGCGTCGCCAGACGGCGGGAATCGCCGTGCCGGCGCAGCGGCGAGTCCTTGCCCTCCACGCCGTACCGGGACGGCTCCGCCGGCCGCCGCGGGATCGCCGACCGACCGTCGTGGCAGCGACGCCCGGTGACGCGCCCGACGCCGTGGACCGGGTCGGGTGCCAGGGTTCCATGGCGGCTGACCGGCATATCGCGTGTTCGACCGAGGAACAGATGACACTCCCGCCTCTGCGGTGCGAGGCTCGGTGGTGGTCACAGGCCCGACGAGGACGAGTCGGCCGCGACGGAGGTCCAACTCCTCTCCCAGGGGACCCCGATGGCCCCTCCGCCAACCGGAGGGGCAAGTCAATTCATCACACCGTTCCGGCTCCGCACCACTCGACAGCGCGGCGAACAAGGCGGCAGGGAACGGAGTCACCGGATGTCGAGGACCCGTGTCCCGCTCCGACCGAGGAACGACAGCGTGTCGACGAGGCGCGCGAGAAGGGGAGGACACCTGAGATGAAGTACCTCAAGATGATCTACGCCAACCCGGCCAACCGGGATCTCTTCCCGGACGGGTGGCGGCCCGAGGTGCTTGCCGAACAGGAAGCGCCCCGCCAGGTGTCCCACCACTGGGGCGAGCCGCTCGACGTCCCTGGCCCGGACTGCGGGGCAAGGGACTCACCGCAGGACGAGGAGGCCGTCTGACCGTCGGCTCGTGGTTCCAGCCATGTCCGGTGCGGCCAGGACGGGGCCGGAGTCGTGGCCCTCGACGACGCGCCCGGGCAGGTTCTGCAGAGGACGCCCCGGACCGGAGGAGCCGAGGGAGGAGGAATCCGGACCGCCCTCGTGGACTCGCTTCGGCGTGGCGGGGACCGATGAAACCGTGATCGGCAGTCGGCCGGCCTCGCTCCCTCTTCTCTTCCGCCGCCGGGCGGAACGGCAGCGCGCCGGAACCGGTGCGTACCGCTTCGCTCGTCACCCTGCGGACGGTGCCCGGTTGGCCCCGGGTCTCACACGGTCGAACCGGGCCCCGAGAGAGCGGGGGTCCGGGAGCGGTCGGTCGCCGACTCCAGAACACGGCGCCAGGAGGTGACGGCGGGCTTGCGCCGCAGCAGCCTGCGGCGCTCCCGTTCGGTCGTTCCGCCCCAGATCCCGTGCTCGATCCGATGGTCGAGGGCATAGGCGAGGCACCGGACGCGGACGGAACAGTCGGTGCAGATGGCCTTGGCCTGGTTCTGGGCCGTCCCCTGCACGAAGAGGTCCTCGGCATTGGCCGCCCGACAGACAGCTTTCTCGATCCAGTCCTCGCCCACCCCGTGCCGGCCCTTCCTGTGTGGTGTCCCTGCGGCTGCCGAACGCCTCGGACGAGCCGTTCGGCCTCGACCGTACGAGAAGCGCCGACCCCGTGGTAGGACGTTGTCGGCGTTCGCTGCACCTTCAGGTGGTCCGTCCGGTGCGGCGCGCCTGTCGCGGTGTTCGGCGCGCAAGGAATGTGCCCAGGTCCCGCACAGGACTGGAGGGGCGCAGTTTCACGAGCGGGGCTCAAGCACGCCGGGGGAACGAGCCCCGAGCGGCGCGGAGTCGGCCCGGACATTGTCAGGTACGGGGCCGTGGTCGCAGTGACGGAGGCGGAGCGCCCGTCGGCGGAAGGCTCCGGAGGGGTAACGCCCCGCGGTCAAAGGCGCTGCGGCCGACCTCGTCCTGAGCACCCCGGGGCAATGCTTGGCAACGCATTCGCCCACAGCGTGCTTCGCCCCGACAGGTCACCGACCCTCTGATCCGCTGGGAGGCACCACGCGGTGGCAGCCCCGCGCGGATCCTCGGAACCGGGCCGGGGAAAGTGAGCACTCCGGAAGTGGCTCACCGGGAATGCGACTTCGTAGCGTGACGGAACCGTCATGTACGTCTCGTCTGCCTGATCAATGGAGAAGGAGCCCACCCATGGTGCCCATGGATCATCCGCCCGGGGGCCACGGAGGCCACGGAGGCCACGACATGGGAGGCGCGGTCTCCTCCTTGGACACGTGGGGCGCCGTCCTGTTCATCGGATGGGCCGTTGTCATGTGGGCCGCGGTCGTCGTGGTCGCGTACGCCAACCGAGGGCCGGTGCGGCCCTGGCTCTTCAGGACCTCGGTCGGCGTCATCGGTCTCGGCGTCGTCGGGCAGATCGGGCACTTCCAGGAGCACGTCGTCCAGGCGGGCTACTGGGTGGCGAACCCGTACTCCGCCGCCTGGATGACTCCGTGGGCGAACAGCATCGCGCGGGGCATGGGGCAGGTCGACCCGACCAAGCCCGCCCTCGGCATGGAGATCCTGCACCTCACCGGCAACTTCATCTTCCTCGCCGGACTCGTCGGCATCGTCCAGATCACGCGCCGGGTCACCGGCGCCCTGAAGTCCCGCAAGTGGGCCAAGATGGGCGTCTGGATGCAGGGCATCCACGGCATCGAGCACATCGTCCTGACCCTGTCGGTCGCGCTCGGAGCCAGTCGCGCCATCGGCCTGTCCACCTGGTTCGGCGCCATCGACCCGGGCCCGGCCCTCGTCACGTATCGCGTGTGGTGGCACTTCGTCGCCAACCTCATCGGTACCGCCATCCTCGCCGCCGCCCTCTTCCACCTCTGGAAGGAGAAGAAGGCGGTCAAGGACAGTTACCTGCCCGAGCCCGTTGCCGCCGGGAGCCGCGCCCTCTCTCCGGCTTCCGCGTCTGCCTCGAACTCGGAGGAGCGGCCCGCTCAGGGGGCTGAGCCCGTGCGGGAGCGGGAGCTGGTGAGCCGCACGTAGCTCGCCGGTACAAGAGGGGGAGGGGACGCACCCGGTGTGCGGTTCCTTCCCCTTCTCCGTTCCGGTGGCCGTGCGATGCGTCGATCACCCCGTCGTGCCGGCCGTACTCGTCGAACGGGCCAGCCGGCGTAGCGCTGACAACAGCTCATCGCCCAGCACGGCCGCGACGACCAATCGCTCCGCAGGTCCCGTGCCGCCGACGGCGGAGTGCAGCAGCTCCGTGTCGGCCGCCGCCGCCCGTTCCGCCGCCTCGGCGTATGCGTCGAGATGGTCGGCGAAGTGGTGATGGTCCAGTTCGCCCAGGGCGTCCAGGATCTTGACCACCCGCGCGAACTCGGCTCCGTCGGAGGGAGCGTGCCAGCCGCGGCGCTCGGTGAGCGCGTCGACCATGGCCAGGGTGCGGGGGGCCGGCGCGGGGTTCGCGAGCGACCCGTCCCGCGGTGCGGGGGACGCCAGCACCTCCAGTGCGTCAAGCCCGACGACCGGCCTGCCGCGGGACGGGGAACCGGCCTCGTCGTCCAGCACGGCCACGATGGCCCGGACCTTCGCCACGGACAGCCCGCCGAGTTCGAGCAGAGCGCGGACCAGGCGCAGCCGGTGTACGTGGTCCTCGGTGTAGCGGGCCTGGTTGCTGCTGGTGAGACGGCCTGCGGGGAGCAGACCTTCGCGGATGTAGTACTTGATGGTGGGGGTGGACACCCCACACGTACGGCCGAGCTCCGCGATGCGCATGCCCGCTTCGGGCAGCACGGGATTCATGCCGTACTCGCCGGAACGCGCTTGTCGGTCTCCAGCGGGAGGCGGGATCCGTCCTCGGCGCGGCAGCGCCAGCACAGGCCACGAGGTGCCGGCCGCCCACACGTTCCCTCGCGCCCCGGGCATCCGATGCCGATCGTCGGCGGTGGCCCGGCGACCAGGGTGTGGCCGGGCTGAGGCCGGCATTCCGCGCACAGCCCCGAGTTGCCGCGCTGATGAGGTCGTTCGCACTCCGGGCAGCACTCCACGATGCGCGGCCGGACCTCGGCCACCGGCCTGGTGGGGGCGGGGGCGGCGGTGTTCGGGGTACGCCGGCGACGGGCGGCGCGCTCGGCGATCGCCTCCCGGCAGACCCGGCACTCGACGCCCGTCGACCAGAGCACTCCCGTCTCGCAGTCCGGGTTGGCACAGCCCCAGCGGGGGAGGCCGACGCCCAGCAGCCAGCGACCGGGGTCCTGGATGTCCGCGATGAGGGTCCGGGCGAGACGGTGGGTGAGCCGGGCCCGCAGACGGGGTACCTCGGTTCCGTGATCGAGTTGCCGGGAGATCTCCTGGCCGATACGCCGCTGCATGTAGGTGCCGACCCCAGTGAGCAGGAAGCGCACAGGCTCCAGGACGGTGTGCAGCCGGGGGCTGAACGTCAGCCGCGGACCTCGGTACGGAGGCTTGCTGTCGCTGTCGCGAGCGGGGGAGGAGCGGAGGGTTTTCCCGTCCGCGCGCAGCGCGTGATCACACGAGGCAGCGACGGGGCGCCCTGTTCCGGCGAGCTCGTGTCCGGGCTCTTGGACCTGTGGTTCGCCTACGGCGGGTGACAGAGGCGTCGGCTCGTTCTCGAGTCGGTCAGTCTTCAGGTCTTCCTTATACGCGAGGGAACAGTCATCAGGAGCGGAACCGGACCGGTCATCAGGAGCGGAGGACGGCGTGGTCTTCTCGACGAGGACGCCGAAGAGGTGACGCCCCTGTGTTCCGGCCCGCCGGTTGACGGCGATCCAGTGGGATTCGGCCAGCTCGTCGATGATGCGTCCAGCCGCCTCGGTGGTGATCGGCTGACCGGCTCTGCGGCCGGAATGGTGCCGCAGATAGCCGGCGAGCTCACGTTCGGTCAGGGGGAGGTTCTGCGCGACGGCGAATGAGATGACGGCGTAGGCGCGCAGCAGACGGGGCCGCAGCCGCTCGGAGGCGACGACGGGCAGCCAGATGAACCGCTCGTTGGGCCACATCTCGCGGACCTTGCGGCGGGCGGTGGTGCCGGTGCCGCCGCGAAGGGTCCGGCGGCGGCTGTCGGGCAGTTCGATGACGCCGTCGGGTGCCGGAGAGCGCAGTTCCGAGAGGCCGCGCTGCACGGTCGAGACGGAGAGGCCGAGGTACGAGGCGAGGGTGGTGAGACCCGCGGTGCATGCCTCCTTGCGCACGCCGAGTGCCTTGATCTTGATGTAGACGGTCACGGCGACGTCGGAGTAGTGCGGCGACTCGACGAGCCGCATCGGTACTTTCACGCGTCCGCGGTGGAGGAGATCGGGGATGGCAAGAGACATCTCCGGCCGAACTTGGCTGGAATCAGCTGGGGAGATTTGATCATCAAAGGTGTGAGAGACCTCAGAAAGGTCTGTGAAGGGCTGGAGAATCGCAGCGCTTTGGTTCATCATGAGGGGGACTCCTCGTCATACCGTGAGGGGTTTTCCTCGTCGTATGACGAGGAAAGGGTCTTCTCGAAGTCCTGGAGCTCGTCTCCTCGCTCGTAGAGGACTCGTCAAAGAAGCCGCTGTGGCGGCGGCTTGTTGGTTCCTGGCAGAACCTGTTTGTGCACGTCTCTGGGGTGGCACCCGGAGGTGGAGCTTCGCCCGTCGAGTTGGCGCTCGACGGGCGGTGTTGTGACGACTCGCGGTCCTCAGTGGTGGCTCACTGAGGCAGGGTTGTCACTCGCGTACTCTGCTTTGTCTCTTTCGTTCTCCTCTCCTTCACGCACGGACGTACCGAGCGCTCAGAGCGTGGTGATGTCCGTGACCTCGGTGGTCGCGTGGAAGGCGAACGAGCCGCCCTGGAGGGCGTTGACGCGGATCGAACGGCGTCCGAGGGAAGGCTCGGTGTTGTCGACCGGCTCCGCCTCGATCCAGCACGGCTCGTCGAACTCGACGTAGCGGTTGAACGAGATGTCCATCGAGGTGGGTATCGCGGCCTTCCCCACCGGTTGGGTCGCGTGAGCCGCCTGGCGGACCGCCTCCAGGAGAACCATGCCCGGCACGTGGTCCACGGCGTGGTCGAACAGGACCGGGTGGCTGGTGTCGGCCCGGAGCTGCCAGCGGCGGTTTTCCTCGGTGGGCGACAGGACGATGTCCTGCCGGCGAAGCCGGCCCACGCTGCTGCGCGAGACGGGCTCCGGCGGCGGGGGAGCAGCCGCGAAGATCTCCGCGATGTCGCTGCGTCCAGCGCGCATCCGCTGGTAGACGGCGGGAGAGTGGCAGCCGAACCGGGTGCTGACCATCGCGACCAGGGAGTCGTCGCGGACGACCTCCAGGTGCATGGTCATCATGGCCGGGAGCTGCTTGTGGTAGCGGATGTCCGAGACCACCGCGTGGATCGCCAGGTCGGCCGGGGTGCGTTCGATGTACAGGGCCTGCGGGTTGATCGCGAACTGCAGGCGGGACCAGCTGAGCTGGTAACCGAAGGGGACGTCGTACGCGACGTGCGTCAGCAGCGGGAACGTCTGACGCACCGTCTCGCACAGCAGGAGCGGGTCGTGCAGGCCGTGCTCGGAAGCGTAGAAGCTGTGGCTGCGGGGCCACTGTGCGCTGACCGTGAAGGTGTCGCTGCCGACCTTGTTCCACCCCGTCAGGAACACCTCAGACAGGGCCGCGCGGTGCACGTACTCCTTGGCAACCGTGGTGGTCAGCGCTGGGCGTGCCACGGCAGGACGTTCCGATGTGATGAGCATGCCTCTCCCCTGGGGCGTGCGTATGTGAAGGCTCCGGGTCGGGCTTTCGGTTGCCGGAGCCGACTTGTAAAATAAGGGCGTTCGTTTTTTTTGTCGAGAGAGGCAGGTCGAGTCCGATGGACGAGCCGAAGCAGGACCGGGCCGTCAAAACGAGGGAGGCGATCCTGCACGCCGCCGCGGAGGTCTTCGACACCTACGGTTACAGCGGCGCCAGCATCAGCAAGATCATGGAACGCGCCCAGGTGACCCAGGGCGGGATGTACTTCCACTTCAAGTCGAAGCTGGGCCTGGCTCAGGCCGTGCTGGCGCACCAGCAGGAGTTCGTGCACTTTCCACCGACCGGCCACGACGGGCTGCAGCTTCTCATCGACCTCAACTTCTTCCTCGCCCGAGAGCTGCAGACCAACGTGGTCTTCCGGGCCAGCGTCCGGCTCGCCGTCGAGCAGGGCGACTTCGGGATGCGGGACGACACGGCCTACCAGGAGTGGGTCGAGCAGTTCTACGGACTGCTGTGCGCGGCGCGCGAGAGGGGGGAACTGCTGCCGGGCGTCGACGAGCGGGAGTTCGCCAATGTCCTGGTCGGTGCCTACAGCGGTATCCAGGTGTTCTCGAACGTGTCCTCCGGGCGCGCCGACCTCCCCTCGCGGCTCGCCTCGATGTGGCGCTACCTGCTGCCGGCGATCGCCACTCCGCAGGCCATCGCCGAGCTCAGGTTTCCCCAGGACGTGCAGAAGTTCGCAGCGTGAAGATCGACCGCGTGGTGTTAACGGGGGCCACCGGATTCATCGGATCGGCCGTTCTGCGGGAGCTGTGCCGCCCGCGCGAGGAGCGCGGTGACGCCTTTGCCATCCGCGTGGTGGGAAGGCGGCCGCCCGCCGGCATGTCCGGCGTCGGCCCACTCGTCGACGCCGGACATGCCGGCGCCGACGAGTGGGCCGACGCCGATCTCGCGGATCCGCGCTCGCTCGCGGGAGTCTGCGACGGGGCGGACGTGCTGCTCCACCTGGCCGCGCTCGTCGCCGCCGACGAGGAGTCGTGCGTCGCCGTCAACGTGCGGGGAACCGAGGCTCTGACGGCCGAGACCGTCCGTGCCGGGGTGGGCCGGTCGGTCCATCTGTCGACGGCGGCGGTCTACGGCCTCGGACCGTTCAGGGGGATCGCCGTCGACGAGGTCGTGCCGGCTCCCGTGTCTCCCGCGAGCCGGACCCGGCTGGCGGGGGAGGCCCACGCGCTCGCCGCCGGCGCGAGCGTACTCCGCCCCGGCCTCGTACTCGGGGCCGGCGACCGGTGGGCCGTGCCCGCGCTCGCCGAACTGCTCTGCGCCGTGCCGGCCCTGTGGGACGGCGGGCGGGCGAGAACCTCCGTCACCGCAGTCGAGGACCTGGCCCGGCTGATCGCGTGCACCGGACTGACCGGTGCGCTGCCCGGCGGCCGGATCTGGCACGCGGGCCATCCCGAGCCGGTCACCCTTGCCGCGCTCGTCGCCGCGCCGGCCCGTGAGGGAATCGTGGCCGCACCGGAGCGCACGCTGCCGCCGGCCGACTGCCGGGAGGAACTGCGATCGTCGGGAACCCGAGCGAACTCCCGACAGTTCTCGCTGTTCGCCGAGGACTTCTGGTTCGACAGCCGGGAGGTCTGGCGCGTTGCCGGCTGCCCCCCGGGTCCCGGCCCACTGGACCGGCTGGCCGGGTCGGCACAGTGGTACCGGGATCTGTTCAAGGGCCGGGCAGCCCGGTGACCACGGCTGCCCGGCCCTTACGGGGCTCGAAGCCCCTACGCGGGGTTCTCCGGGGAGCCGCCCGTCTGCCGCGGCACGATCGGCCCCTCGGCAGAGACGCCCGCGAGCGCCAGTCGCCACACCCGCTTCAGCTGGGCGACCGCGCTCTCGAACACGGGGTCGGAACCCATACGGCTGCGCAGGTACGCCTCGGCGCCACTGGTCAGGTGCTCCACCAGCGTCGTGACGTCCGCGGGCAGTGCGTCCGTGCGAAGCTGACCGTTCTCGTACGCCCGGTCCAACAGGGTGCGGACCGTCGGCAGCCAGGCGTCCGACCAGGACTCCGCGGTCGGCCGCTCCCGGCTCAGCCTGATCGCGGAGCGCACCGCGGGCTCCTGCTCCATCAGCCGGGTCAGTTCCAGCGTCAGGTCGATCACCATGCGCAGCGGCGTCATCGGTTCGGCCGCCAGGCGTTCGAGCGCCGCCACGGTCACCGACCTGCCCTCCTCCTGCACGGCGTCGGCCAGATGGACCTTCGTCGGGAAGTGGAAGGTCACGGCACCTATCGACATGCCGGCGGCCTTGCTGATCGCCGACAACGAGGTGCCGTCGTAGCCGTAGCGGTCGAACTCCGCCGCCGCTGCCTTCATCAGGGCCTGGCGCGTACGCACGGCCCTCTCCTGTTTCACCACACCATCTCCCGAAGAGGGCTGTCTCGTGGGGGACTCATGACCACCTTCCTGTCCAAGGCTTGCCTCTCTCTGTCGTGGCGGACAAGGCCGAGTTGCCCAAGCTGTCTTGGATTTCCGCAGGTCACAGCGGTGTGGATGTCCGGTTCGCGAGTCCTTCGGGGAACCGACTTGCCGAAGTGCATGCGGCAACTCTCCTGAGTCACAAAAAAAAGAGGGCGTTCGCTATTATTTTAGCGTGGTCGGCAGCCGCAGGCCGAGAGCAGGGGAGGGAACGAGCCATGACCGCGTACGCTCTGACGATGCATCGCACGTCGGTGCCGGTGTTCGCCGAAAGGATCTTCGAGTGCCTGCCGAGGGCTGACCAGCGGCGTTGGGCCCAGACCTACATGCAGGGACTGCTCACCACCCCGGGCAAGAAGTCGGTACGCAACCTCGCCGCGGCGGTCTCGGCCTCGCCGGCCGCCTCCCAGTCGCTGCACCAGTTCGTCAACGCCAGTCCCTGGGACTGGATGCCGGTCCGCGCGGAACTCACCCGATGGGCCGAGCAGCAGATGGCCCCCCGAGCCTGGGTGATCAGTCAGGCCGTGCTGCGCAAGCGCGGTGAGCACTCCTGCGGTGTGCACCGCAGGTTCCTCGCCTCCACCGGCCGTTCGGTGACCTGCCAGGTCGGCGTCGGGATGTTCCTCTCCTCCTACGACCGCGCGCAGCCCGTCGACTGGCGCCTGCTGCTGCCCGGCTCCTGGGCGAAGGACCCCGAGCGGCGCGAGCGCGCCCGGATCCCCGCCGACGTGGGACCGCGCACCGTCGAGCAGCACGCCCTCGACCTCGTCGACACCCTCTGGGACGTCAGCAGGTCCGCCCCGCTGCCGGTCGTCGCCGATCTGGACGCGCTCGGCGGCACCAGCGCGACCGCCCTCGTGCACGGACTGGCCCTGCGGGGCCGTGACTTCGTCGTCGCCGTACCGGACACGCTCCAGGTCGCCGCCGGCCGCCACCTGAGGGTCCAGCGTCCGCAGCAGAGGGGCGACGGCCAGGGCCCGGTGGTCGCGGCGCGCAGTCTGTTCGAGTTCGACGCGGGCGCCCTGACCCGGATCGAGAAGGTCATTCCGTGGGGCGGCCGCGGCCGGCACCTCACCGTCATGTCCAGCTTCGTCCGGCTGCCGCACACCGGCCCGGCCGGAGAGCGGATCCACCGCACCTACCGGCTGTTCGCGGTCCGCCCCGAGAACGGCCGCCGTCCGGTCCAGCTGTGGCTGACCAGCCTCACCCACACCCGCATGGAGTCGGCGCTCGCGCTGACCAGGACTCTCGCGCACGCGGACGAGTCGGTGCGGGAGATGAGCGAGGACTTCGGACTGCTCGATTTCGAGGGCCGCTCCTTCCCGGGCTGGCACCATCACATGACCCTGGTCTCCGCCGCGTACGGCTACAGCAGTCTGCAACGCGCACACCAGCCGACCGACGGCGGCGAGCGGATGCTGGTGGCCGCCTGACCCGCGGAACCCGGGACGACTTCGCCAACTCGGGTTCCTTCACGCAACCCGCCCCGCCCTAGAGTGAGCGCATGCTGAAGCACACGTACGAGGGACAGGACTGCAACCTCGCCCGGTCACTGGAGGTGATCGGCGAGCGCTGGACCCTGTTGATCATCCGCTCCGCGTTGCTCGGCACCTCCCGCTTCGACGGGTTCCTCGCGCACCTCGACATCGCGCGCAACGTGCTCTCCAGCAGGCTGGCCCGGCTGGTGGAGCAGGAGATCATGGAGCGGGTGCCCTACCAGGACAAGCCGGTGCGCTACGAGTACCGGCTCACCCCGGTCGGCCGCGACCTGACCCGGGCCGTGATCGCCCTCATGCAGTGGGGCGACCGCAACCTGCCGCAGGAACTGGGCCCGCCGCGACGTGCCGACCACATCGGCTGCGACGGCGTCGTCCACGTCGAACTGCGCTGCGGCTCCTGCGGGCGCGCCGTGCACGACGAGGAAGTGGACGTGCGCCGCATCCGCTGAACACAGGGGCGGCACAGCAACGGGGAAGATGCCGCCGGATGTCCGGCGCGCCCACGATGACAGCCCCGCCGCCCCGACCGAAAGCGGCGCTTACGAGGAGGCGTCCGTGCCCGCACTGGGAGCGCTGCGCAGGCTGTTGATGGCCCCGTCCCTGGAGGACGTGAGCTTCGCCGGACGTGGCTTCACGGTCGAACCGACCCCGCTCACCCAGCAGCTGGAAGCCGTGCCGCAGGCCGTGGTGACCGGTTTCGAATGGGGCATCGAGGACAAGGACCTGGCCACCACGGAGCGCAGGCTCGCGCTCATCGCCCCGCTCAACCGGGGCTTCGCCTACGAGGGCGCCACCATGGCCTGCGCCATCCGCGACACCATGGGACCCGGCGGGCACCGCGCCGCCGACCTGCTGCGCGGCGGCGGCCGGCCGCACATCTTCCTGAACTACATCGGCATCGGCTTCGCCATGGCCAAGCTGCCCAGACCGCTGTGGAAGAAGCTCGTCCCCACCCTGACCGAGCCCGACCTCTACCCGGCGATGAGCTGGCTGTGCGTCGACGGCTACGGCTTCGACCGCGCCTACTTCGACACCGACACCTGGGTCGGCGGACAGCGCCTGGACACCCCCTACGACTGGGACGGCGACGCCTCGTACTGGCAGCGCGCCTTCGACCAGGGCGTCGGCCGCGCGCTGTGGTTCATCCACGGCGGGCACGTCGGCAACGTCTCCGCCGCCGTACGGGCGTTCGCCGCCGACCGCAGGGCCGACCTGTGGAGCGGGGTCGGTCTCGCCGCCACCTTCGCGGGCGGCAGCACGCCCTCGGACCTGGCCGCGCTGCGCTCGGAGGCCGGCGAGCACGCCGACCACCTGGCGCAGGGCTCGGTGTTCGCCGCCAAGGCCCGCCACCACGCCGGCTTCGTTCCCGAGCACACCGAAGCGGCCAGCTCCGCGTTCACCGGACGCACCGTCGAGGCGGTCGCCCGGCTCGCCGACGACTGCGCGGCCACCGCCCCCGAGCAGGGGGCCGGACCCGCCTACGAGGTCTGGCGGCGGAATGTGCGGACGCAACTCGGCGCCCTCGTTGTTTGAGCACATCTGAAGTAGACGCCCCTCCGGGCCCGCTGGCTAGATTCGATTCGCTGGGTGAATTCAGGGATTCGAGTGGGATTCGAGAGGGGCGGTCTACTGCCGTGTCCAGTGTGTTTGGTGCATTCCGACGCCGATTGCTCACGCCGCCTGTTTCCGAGACGACCATGGAAGTCCGTGGCTTTCATGTGAAGAACGCGGAAGCAAAGGCCAGGCTCGAGTACATCGGTGAGGTCTTCCTCCAGGGCTACGCGTACGCGGTGGAGGCCGCTTCGCCCGCCGAGGCGGAGGCACTCCTGGAGACCGTCCCCCGGGACATGCGCGGCTTCGCCTACGAGGGCGCGGGCATGGGAGCGGCGGTCTACGACTCGCTGCCCGGGCACGGCGGCCGACTCGACGGTCTGCTGGCCGGCGCGGGCCGCCACCACGACTACATGATCTACGTCGGTGTCGGCTGGGCGATGGCGCGGCTGCCGAAGCCGCTGTGGCCCGACATCCGCACCACCGACCCGCTGCTGCGCTGGCTCGCGCTCGACGGGTACGGCTTCCACCAGGCGTACTTCAAGACCGCCTCGTACGTCCGGACCCCGGAGATCCAGCACCCCTTCCGCTGGAACGGCGGGCACAACCACTACACGCTGAACGCCGTCGACCAGGGCATCGGCCGGGCGCTGTGGTTCGTCGGCGGCACCGATCCCGACGTCGTCACCGAGCTGATCCGGTCCTACGACGAGCGCCGCCACAGCGACCTGTACGCGGGCGCCGGACTCGCCTGCTCCTACGCGGGCGGCGTCACCGAGGACGAGCTCGCCCGCTTCGTGGAAGGCGCGGGCGAGCACCGCTGGGCACTCGCCCAGGGGGCGGCCTTCGCCACCGAGGCCCGTGTCCAGGCGGGCACGATCATCGACCACACCCACCTCGCGGCCCGTGTCGTGTGCGGCACGACCGCCGAACGGGCCTCGCAGGTGTGCCGGGACGCCCGGCCCGCCGTGTCCGTCGGGGGCGCTTCCCCGGCCTACGAGAAATGGCGGCGCGACGTCGCCGCGGAACTCGCTTCTGACTCGCTCATCTCGAAAGGTGCCGACCAGTGACGGTCACAAAGAACTGGATCCGCAGGAATTCACCGGGGATCGTCGCTCTCGCCGTCATGGTGGGCACGTTCTACGGCGTCCGGCTGCCTGACTCCTCCGCCGCCGATATCGACAAGCTGGCGAAGAATTTCGCGTTCGAGCCGATGTCGATCGCGATGCCCGCGGGATTCGACAAGCAGGAGGTCCGCAAGGTCAACAAGGCCTACCAGCACATCGAGGCGTGGATCTCCTCGGTCGGTGCCGGCATCGCCATCAACGACCTCGACGGCGACGGCCTCGACAACGACCTCTGCGTGAACGACGTGCGGATCGACCAGGCGGTCGTCACCCCCGCACCCACCCGCAAGGACAAGTACGCGCCGTTCGCGCTGGACCCGGCGCCGCTCGGCACCAGCAAGACGATGGCGCCGATGGGCTGCATGCCCGGCGACTACAACGAGGACGGCCGCACGGACCTCCTCGTCTACTACTGGGGCCGCACCCCGGTCATCTTCGTGAACAAGGGGGAGAAGGGGAAGCCGCTCACCGCCGCCTCCTTCACGCCCACCGAGCTGCTTCCCGGCAAGACCGGCGCCACCTACACCGGCCCGCTGTGGAACTCCAACGCGGCCGCCGTCGCCGACTTCGACGGCGACGGCCACAACGACATCCTGATCGGCAACTACTTCCCCGACAGCCCGGTCCTCGACCCGTCCAAGGACGGTGACGTCACCATGAACGCGTCGCTGTCGCACGCCCAGAACGGCGGCGGCGCCCACATCTTCCGGTGGACGAAGGACGGCTACGAGAAGGTCGACGCCATCCCCCAGAACCTGAACAAGGGCTGGTCGCTCGGCGCGTCCGCCGCCGACCTCGACGGCGACCGGCTGCCCGAGCTGTTCCTCGCCCACGACTTCGGCACCTCCGCCCTGCTCTACAACACCTCCACTCCCGGGAACATCAAGTTCTCCGAGGTCAAGGCCGTGCACAACGGCACCGTGCCGAAGTCCAAGGAGCTGGGCCGCAGCTCCTTCAAGGGCATGGGCGTCGACTTCGGCGACCTCGACAACGACGGCCTGTACGACATGTTCGTCAGCAACATCACCACGTCGTTCGGCATCCAGGAGTCGAACTTCGCGTTCCTCAACGACTCCGATTCCCGATCCGAGCTGCAGGGCCGCTTCAAGGAGGGCGAAGCCCCGTACACGGACAAGTCCACCGACCTGAAGCTGGCCTGGTCCGGCTGGGGCTGGGACGTCAAGACGGGCGACTTCGACAACAACGGCGACCTGGAGATCACCCAGGCGCTCGGCTTCGTCAAGGGCAAGAACAACCGCTGGCCGCAGCTCCAGGAGCTGGCCACCGCCAACGACGCCCTCGTCGCCAACCCCTTCTGGTGGCCGAACGTCAAGCACGGTGACGACCTCGCCGGCAGCCAGCGCATGCGCTTCTTCGCCAAGGACGCCGAGACCGGCGAGTACCACAACCTCTCCGTCGCCCTCGGCATCGGCGAGCCCATCCCGACCCGCGGCCTCGCCACCGGCGACGTCGACAACGACGGCCGGCTCGACCTGGCCGTCGCCCGCCAGTGGGGCGAGCCGATCTTCCTGCACAACGTCGCCAAGAACCCCGGCGCGTACCTCGGCCTGAATCTCACCCACCCGGACGGCGCTCCCGTCGTCGGCGCCGAGGTCTGCGTCGAACTGCCCGACGGCACCAAGCGCATCACCCGCCTCGACGGCGGCGGCGGCCACTCCGGCAAGCGCAGCACCGACGTCCACCTCGGTCTGGGCAAGGACGTCCGGGGCCCCGTGCCCGCCATGGTCACCTGGCGTGACCGGGCCGGCCAGATCCACGAGCAGAAGCTGAAGCTCACGCCGGGCTGGCACAGCCTCGAGCTGGGCACCGAGGTCAAGGAGAAGTGACGATGTCCGCAACGAAGACCGCCGCTGCCCCACGGCACAACCCGAAGGTCGTGACCGCGCTCCGCCGCTTCGCGATCTCCATCTCCGTCCTCAACATCTTCGGCTACACCGTCCTCGGTTTCGAGCAGCCCTGGACCTGGCCGTTCATCGCCCTGGCGACCGGTTACACCACCGAGATCCTGCTGGAGATCCTCGGCGCCCGCGCCGAGGGCCGCGCGCCGCGCTTCGCCGGCGGCGGGGTCAAGGGCTTCATGGAGTTCCTCCTCCCGGCCCACATCACCTCGCTCGCGGTGAACATGCTGACCTACGTCAACGACCTCGTCTGGGTCATGGTGTTCGGCGTCATCGTCGCCGTCGGCACCAAGTGGGTGCTGCGCGCCCCGGTCAAGGGCCGACTGCGGCACTTCATGAACCCGTCGAACTTCGGCATCGCCGTCATCCTGCTGCTCTTCCCGTGGGCCTCGATCGCCCCGCCGTACCACTTCACCGAGTACCTCGACGGCGGCTTCGACTGGCTCGTCCCGGCGATCATCATCACGCTCGGCACGATGCTCAACGCCAAGCTGACCGAGCGCATGTGGCTGATCCTCGCCTGGGTCGGCGGATTCGCCCTGCAGGCGATCGTCCGCGGCCTGCTGTTCGACACCTCCATCCCCGCGGGCCTCGCGATGATGTCCGGTGTGGCGTTCGTCCTGTTCACCAACTACATGATCACGGACCCGGGCACCACGCCGTCGTCCAAGTGGGGCCAGATCGCCTTCGGCGGCGGCACCGCCGCACTGTACGGCGTGCTCACCGCGATGAGCGTCGCCTACGGCATCTTCTTCGCCACCGCCCTGGTCTGCGCCATCCGCGGTGCCTTCCTGTGGACCGCCGACGTCGTGTCCAAGAAGCGCGCCGAGGAAGCCCTCGCGCTCGCCGCCGTCACCCACTCCGTCGCTCAGGCCGACGCCGCCGCCCGGGCCCAGGCGGACGCCGCCGACGCGGCGGGCTGCCCGTGCCCCGCGGGCGCCTGCGCCTGCCCGGCCCCCGACACCGCCGACGCGGCGGGCTGCCCGTGCCCCGCGGGCGCCTGCGCCTGCCCGGCCCCCGACACCGCCGACGCGGCGGGCTGCCCGTGCCCCGCGGGCG
>NZ_JBHYPS010000047.1:32889-41275 GCF_042746075.1 Streptomyces sp. NPDC058758
CGCCTGCGCCTGCCCGGCCCCCGACACCGCCGACACCGCGACCCAGAAGATACCGGTGACCGCATGACCAGGATCGCCATCGTCGGCATGGCCTGCCGCTATCCCGACGCCACCAACCCCCATGAACTGTGGGACAACGCCGTCGCCGGACGGCGCGCGTTCCGCCGGCTCCCCGACGTCCGGATGAACCTGGACGACTACTGGGACGCCGACCCGACCACCCCCGACACCTTCTACGCCCGCAACGCCGCGGTCATCGAGGGCTACGAATTCGACCGGATCGCCCACAAGATCGCGGGCAGCACCTTCCGGTCCACCGACCTCACCCACTGGCTGGCCCTGGACACCGCGGGCCGCGCGCTCGCCGACGCCGGGTTCGCCGGCGGCGAGGGCCTGCCCCGCGAGCGCACCGGCGTCGTCGTCGGCAACACCCTCACCGGCGAGTTCTCCCGCGCCAACGTGATGCGGCTGCGCTGGCCGTACGTCCGCAGGGTGATGGCCTCCGCCCTCAAGGAACAGGACATCTGGGACGACGAGCGCATCGCCGAGTTCCTGGACGACGTCGAGCTCGCGTACAAGGAGCCGTTCCCGGCGATCGACGAGGACACCCTCGCCGGCGGTCTCGCCAACACCATCGCCGGTCGGATCTGCAACCACTTCGACCTCAACGGCGGCGGCTACACCGTCGACGGCGCCTGCTCGTCCTCACTGCTCTCGGTCACCACCGCGGGCACCGCCCTGATCAACGGCGACCTCGACGTCGCCGTCGCGGGCGGTGTGGACCTGTCCATCGACCCCTTCGAGATCATCGGCTTCGCCAAGACCGGTGCCCTCGCCAAGGGCGAGATGAAGCTCTACGACCGAGGCTCCAACGGCTTCTGGCCCGGCGAGGGCTGCGGCATGATCGTGCTGATGCGCGAAGAGGACGCCCTCGCGGCCGGCCACCGCATCTACGCGACCATCGCGGGCTGGGGCGTCTCCTCCGACGGCCAGGGCGGCATCACCCGCCCCGAGGTCAGCGGCTACCAGCTGGCCCTGCGCCGCGCCTACGAGAAGGCCGGCTTCGGCATCGAGACCGTCCGGCTCTTCGAGGGCCACGGCACCGGCACCGCCGTCGGCGACGCCACCGAGCTCACCGCCCTCATGGGCGCCCGCCGGGCCGCCGACCCCGAGGCGCCGCTCGCGGCCATCACGTCCATCAAGGGCATGATCGGCCACACCAAGGCCGCCGCCGGCGTCGCCGGTCTGATCAAGGCTGCCATGGCCGTCAACCACCAGACCCTGCCGCCCGCGATCGGCACCACCGACCCGCACGAGCTGCTCGGCGACGAGAAGGCCAACCTCAAGGCGCTGCGCAAGGCCGAGGCCTGGCCCGAGAACGCGCCCCGGCGCGCCGGCGTCACCGCCATGGGCTTCGGCGGAATCAACACCCACGTCGTCCTCGACGAGCCCGCCGGCCGGCGCCGCACGGCACCGAGCCGTCGCTCCGCCGCCCTGGCGCACGCCCTCCAGGATGCCGAACTGCTGGTCGTCGAAGGCGATTCGGCCAAGGCGCTGCGCGCCCGGCTCAAAGAGGTCGCCGCCTTCGCCGCGCAGGTCTCCTACGGTCAGGTCGCCGACCTCGCCGCCACCCTCCAGCGCGAACTGCGCGGCCTCGCGCACCGCGCGGCCGTCGTCGTCACCTCCCCGGAGGACGCCGAGCGCCGCCTGACCCACCTGGCCGACCTGCTGGAGTCCGGCGAGACGGCGTACACCGCCGCCGACGGCCGCAGCTTCCTCGGCCGCGCCTCCGGCCCGGCCCGGATCGGCTTCCTCTTCCCCGGCCAGGGTTCCGGCCACGGCACCGGCGGCGGCGCGCTGCGCCGGCGCTTCCCGGAAGCCGCCGAGGTCTTCGACCGGGCCGCGCTGCCCAGCACCGGCGACATGGTCGCCACCGACGTGGCCCAGCCGCGCATCGCCACCGGCTCCGCCGCGGGCCTGCGGGTGCTCGACGCGCTGCGCCTGGAGGCCTCCGTCGCCGTCGGCCACAGCCTCGGCGAACTCTCCGCCCTGCACTGGTCGGGCGCCCTCGACGAGGACACCCTCCTCGAGGCGGCGCGGGTGCGCGGCAAAGCGATGGCCGAGCACAGCTCCTCCGGCACCATGGCCTCGCTCAGCGTGAAGCCCGAGCGGGCCGAGCAGCTCATCGAGGGCCTGTCCGTCGTCATCGCCGGATACAACGGCCCCGAGCAGACGGTCGTCGCGGGACCGGTCGACGAGATCGAGGAGGTGCGGCGCCGGGCCGAACGGTCCGAGATCCCCTGCACCCCCCTGAACGTCTCGCACGCCTTCCACTCCCCGCTGGTCGCCGCCTCCGCCGCGTCCTTCGGCGGCTGGCTGGCGGACGCAGCCGTCGGCACCGTCGCGGGCCGGGTGGTCTCCACCGTCACCGGCGAGGAACTGACCCCCACCACCGACCTGACCACCCTGCTCGCCGAGCAGATCACCGGCCCGGTCCGCTTCACCCAGGCGGTCAGCGAAGCCGCCCGCGGCATCGACCTGTTCGTCGAGGTCGGTCCCGGCCGGGTGCTCAGCTCGCTGGCCCGCGCCACCACCGGCGTCCCCGCCGTCGCGCTCAACACCGACGACGAGTCCCTGCGCAGCCTGCTGCAGGTGGCCGGCGCCGCGTACGTGGCGGGCGCGCCGGTCGACCTGGAGCGACTGTTCCAGGACCGGCTGATCCGGCCCCTGGAGGTCGGCCAGGAGTTCTCCTTCCTCGCCAACCCCTGCGAGCAGGCCCCGCGCGACCTCCCGCGGACCGACCAGGCGCAGCGCGTCGAGCAGGCCGCCAGGGCCAAGGCCAAGGCCACCGCCACGGCCGCTGTCAAGGCGTCGCCGAAGACCGCCGCCGCCCAGGACACCGCCGCCGCGGCGGAGCCCGCGGAGGAGGGTCCCGCCAGCGGCGTCGACGCGCTCGAAGTGCTGCGCGCCCTCGTCGCCGAGCGCGCCGAGCTGCCCGCCGACCTCGTCGACCCGGACAGCCGGCTCCTCGACGACCTGCACATGAGCTCCATCACCGTCGGCCAGATCGTCAACCAGGCTGCGTCCCGCCTCGGGATCGCCGCCGCCCAGGTGCCGACCAACTTCGCCACCGCCACCCTGGCCGAACTGGCCGAGGCGCTCGACACCCTGGTCAGCACCGGCGGCGCCGTCCCCGAGTCCGAGACGCCCGTCGTCGCGGGCGCGGCCCCCTGGGCCCGGCCGTTCGCCGTCGACCTCGACGAGGTCACCCGCCCGTACGGCGTCACCGACGGAACCGACGGCTCCTGGGAGCTGTTCGGCTCCGCGGACCACCCCTACGCCGAGCAGCTCCGCACAGCGCTGGCCGCCGCCGGTCTCGGCTCCGGCGTCCTCGCCGTCCTCGTCAAGGACTGCCCCCGCAAGGAGGTCGAGGAGGTCCTGGCCGCCGCCAAGAGCGCGCTCGCCGGGGACCGGGCCCGCCGCTTCGTCCTCGTCCAGGACGGCCGCGGCGCGGCCGGTCTGGCCAAGACGCTGCACCTGGAGGCCCCGCACCTGCGCACCACCGTCGTCCACACCCCGGGGACCGAGGACGTCGTGGAGCGGGTCGTGGCCGAGGTGGCGGCGACCACCCGGTTCGCCGAGGTCCACTACGACCAGGCCGGGGTGCGCCGGGTGCCGACGCTGCGGGCGCTGCCCGTGAGGCCGGAGCGCACCGACGCACCGCTCGACGACACCGACGTGATGCTCGTGACGGGAGGCGGCAAGGGCATCTCCGCCGAGTGCGCCCTCGCCGTGGCCCAGAGGACCGGCGCCGCGCTCGCCGTCCTCGGCCGGTCCGACCCCGCCCAGGACACCGAGCTCGCCGAGAACCTCGAACGGATGCGCGCCGGTGGCGTGCGGGTGCACTACGCCCGCGCCGACGTCACCGTCGCCGAGCAGGTCACGGCCGCCGTCACCGAACTGACCGAGGCGCTCGGCCCGATCACCGGCCTCCTGCACGGTGCCGGGCTCAACCAGCCCGGCGCGCTGACCGGCCTCACCGGCCAGGACTTCGACCGCACCTTCGGCCCCAAGGTCGACGGACTGCGCACGGTCCTCGACGCGATCGGCCCCGAGCAGCTCAAGCTCCTCGTCAGCTTCGGCAGCATCATCGGCCGCGCCGGCCTGCGCGGCGAGGCGCACTACGCCACCGCCAACGAGTGGCTGGCCGACCTCACCGAGGACGTGGCCCGCGCCCACCCGAACATCCGCGCCCGCTGCATGGAGTGGTCGGTGTGGTCCGGCGTCGGCATGGGCGAGAAGCTGTCCGTCGTCGAGTCGCTCTCCCGCGAGGGCATCGTGCCGGTCTCCCCGGACCAGGGCGTGGCGATCCTGCTGAGGCTGATCGAGGACCCGGACGCCCCCGTCGTCACGGTCATCAGCGGCCGTACCGAGGGCATCGACACCGTACGGCGCGACCTGCCCGCGCTGCCGATGCTGCGCTTCACCGGTGACCCGCTGGTGCGCTACCACGGCGTCGAACTGGTCACCGAGGTCGAGCTGAACGCGGGCACCGACCCGTACCTGGCCGACCACCTGCTCGACGGCAACCTGCTGCTGCCCGCCGTCATCGGCATGGAGGCGATGACCCAGGTCGCGTCCGCCGTCACCGGCCGCACCGGCACCGCCCCCGTCATCGAGGGCGCCAGGTTCCTGCGCCCGATCGTGGTGCCGCCCAACGGCAGCACCCGGATCCGGATCGCGGCGACCGTCACCGACACCGACACCGTCGACGTGGCCATCCACGCCGAGGACACCGGCTTCGTCGCCGAGCACTTCCGGGCCCGGCTGATCTTCGGCGGGACCCCGGCGCCGGACGGCCCGCCGCTCCAGGTGCCCGACGACACCCCGGTCGTCCCGCTGGACCCGGCCGTCGACCTGTACGGCGGAGTCCTGTTCCAGGGCGCCCGATTCCAGCGGCTGCGCCGCTTCCACCGGGCCGCCGCACGGCACGTGGACGCCGAGGTCGCCGTCCAGCAGCAGCCCGAGGGCTGGTTCGCCGGCTTCCTGCCGGGCGAGCTGCTGCTCGCCGACCCGGGCATGCGCGACGCGCTCATGCACGGCAACCAGGTGTGCGTCCCGGACGCCACGCTGCTGCCCTCGGGCGTGGAGCGGATCCACACTCTCGGTGCCGGCTCGCACGTCCCCGACCAGCTGCGCTACACCGCGGTCGAGCGCAGCCGGGACGGCGACACCTACGTGTACGACATCGCCGTGCGCGACGCGGGCGGCACCGTCGTCGAGCGCTGGGAAGGACTGACCCTGCACGCGGTGCGCAAGACCGACGGGTCCGGCCCGTGGGTCGCGCCGCTGCTCGGCCCGTACCTGGAGCGCTCCCTCGAGGAGGTCGTCGGCAGCCGCGTCGCGGTCGCCGTCGAGCCGCACGGTGACGCCCCGGCGGGTTCCGTCGCCCAGCGGCGCGGCTTCACCGCCGACGCCGCCGCGCGGGCCCTCGGCAGCCCCGTCGCGGTACGGCACCGTCCGGACGGGCGGCCCGAACTGGAGCCCGGCCGGCACATGTCGATGTCGGCGGCGCACGGCCTGGGGGTCACCCTCAGCGCCGTCTCCGACACCGAGGTCGCCTGTGACATCGAGGCGGTCAGCATGCGCTCGGCACACGAGTGGCGCGGGCTGCTCGGGGACCACGCGCCGGTCGCGGAGCTGGTCGCCAAGGAGACCGGCGAGGCCCCGGACACCGCGGCCACCCGCGTGTGGGGAGCCGTGGAATGCCTGCGCAAGGCCGGCATCATGGCGGGCGCGCCGCTGACGGTGCTGCCGCGCCGCAAGGACGCCTGGGTGGTCTTCGCCGCCGGCGACCTGCGGATCGCGACCTTCGTCACCGCGCTGCGCGACGCTCTGGAGCCCGCCGTCTTCGCCTTCCTCACCCATGAGACACCTCTTGCCGAAGGGCGGTCCTAGACCATGGCGGACGACTACTTCGAGTACCGGCACACGGTCGGCTTCGAGGAGACCAACCTCGTCGGCAACGTCTACTACGTGAACTACCTCCGCTGGCAGGGCCGCTGCCGCGAGCTGTTCCTGCAGCAGAAGGCACCGGACGTGCTCGCCGAGGTCCAGGCCGACCTCAAGCTGTTCACGCTGAAGGTGGACTGCGAGTTCTTCGCGGAGATCACCGCCTTCGACGAGCTGTCCATCCGGATGCGCCTGTCCGAGCTGGGCCAGACGCAGCTGGAGTTCACCTTCGACTACGTCAAGGTGACCGGTGGGGCCGAGGTGCTGATCGCGCGCGGCCGCCAGCGGATCGCTTGCATGCGCGGCCCGAACACCAACACGGTGCCCTCGCGCATCCCGGACGGCCTCGCCCGTGCCCTGGAGCCGTACAGCACCCAGAACCGGGCGCTGGCCGGACGGGCCGCATGAGCACCCTGACCGTCGCGCCGCCGCGGGACGCCGTCACCGGCGACCCCGCGCGGCTGCGGCGGGCCCTCGGGTCCTTCGCGACGGGCGTCACCGTCGTCACGGTCGGCGGCGCGACCCCGCGCGGCATGACCGCCAACTCCTTCACGTCGGTGTCGCTGGACCCGGCCCTCGTGCTGCTGTGCGTGGGCAACGACGCCGTCATGAACCGGGTCCTCGCCGAGGCCGACACCTTCGCGGTGTCGGTGCTCGGCGCCGGCCAGGAGGACGTGGCCCGGCACTTCGCCGACCGCTCCCGGCCGCTCGGCGCGGCCCAGTTCGACGCCGTCGACTGGCTGCCCGGACCCGCCACCGCCGCCCCCGTGATCGCGGGGGCGGCGGCCCATTTCGAGTGCGCCCGCTGGCGCGCGTACGACGGCGGCGACCACACCATCCACATCGGGCGGGTGCTCGCCCTGGACGAACTGCCCGGCCGCGAGCCGCTGGTGTTCCACGGCGGCCGTTTCCGGCAGGTCGTGCCGCAGCAGCCGGGGGGTCACCGATGAGCGTGCACCCACCCGGACCGCCGTTCTGGGCGCTGCCGGGGCTGCTGCGCAAGCTGGCGGTCGACCGGCTGGGCATGATGCGGGAGGCGGCCGAGCTGGCCGACGCCGTCCGGGTGAACATGGGCCCGAAGAAGCTCTACGTCTTCAACCGGCCCGACTACGCCAAGCACGTCCTCGCCGACAACGCGGCCAACTACCACAAGGGCATCGGCCTGGTGGAGTCCCGCAAGGTGCTCGGTGACGGCCTGCTCACCAGCGAGGGCGAGCTGTGGCGCAAGCAGCGCCGCACCGTGCAGCCCGCGTTCAAGCCGGGGCGGATCGCCGCCCAGGCCGGCGCGGTGGCCGAGGAGTCCGGACGGCTCGTGGAGCTCCTGCGCGGCCGCGCAGGAGACACGCCGGTCGACGTCCTCCAGGAGGTCACCGGGTTCACCCTCGGGGTGCTCGGACGGACCCTGATGGACACCTCCCTGGAGGGCCACGACGGCATCGCGCACGCCTTCGAGGCCGTGCAGGACCAGGCCATGTTCGACATGGTCACGCAGGGCCTGGTGCCGACCCGGCTGCCGTTCGGCACCCAGCGTCGCTTCCGCGCCGCTCGCCGGGAGCTGACCCGGACCGTCGACGAACTGGTCGCCGACCGGGGCGCGCGGATGAGCGAGGACGACGGCGCGGACGACGCGTTCGCCCGCATGATCCTCGCCGCCCGCGCGCACCCGGACCCGGCCACCGGGCGCAGGCTGCTCCAGGAGGAGCTGGTCACGCTGTTGCTCGCGGGGCACGAGACGACGGCCAGCACGCTCGGCTGGACGCTGCTGCTCCTCGCCCGCCACCCGCATGTGCGGGACCTGGTGCGCGAGGAGGCCAGGGCGGTGCTCGCGGGGGGCCGGCTGCCGGACGCCGAGGATCTGCACAAGCTGGAGTACACGACGCAGGTGGTGCAGGAGGCCATGCGGCTCTATCCGCCGGTGTGGATCCTGCCCCGGATCGCCCAGGCGGCCGACGAGGTCGGCGGGTTCACCGTCTCGGCCGGGTCCGACGTGCTGGTCTGCCCCTACACGATGCACCGGCACCCGGACCTGTGGGACGACCCGGAGCGCTTCGACCCGGGCCGCTTCGACCCGTCTCGGGTGGCGAACCGGCCGCGGTACGCGTACATCCCGTTCGGGGCGGGACCGCGGTTCTGCGTCGGCAGCAACCTCGGGATGATGGAGGCGGTGTTCGCCACCGCGCTCGTCACCCGGGACCTCGACCTGGCCGTGGTGCCGGGGCACGAGGGCGTCGCGGAGCCGATGATGTCGCTGCGGATGCGCGGCGGACTGCCGATGACGGTCCGCCCGGTGGGCTGAGCACACGCGCTCGCTCCGGGACACGACGAGAGGGGCGGGGCCCCGTAAAAGGGGGCGGCCCCCGCGGGGGGTGCGGGG
>NZ_JBHYPS010000047.1:41285-54108 GCF_042746075.1 Streptomyces sp. NPDC058758
CCCCGCCGGGCGGCCCCCCCCCCCGCCCCCGCCCGGCCCCCCCCCGGGGGGCCCCCCCCCGCCCCCGCGGGCCCCCCCCTCTCGTCGTGTCCCGGGGGGCACGGGCCCCCGGGGGGTCAGCCCGCGATGCGGTCGAGCGCGTCGGTGCGCAGGTCCAGCAGTGCCATCAGGACCGGCGGGTCGAGCGCGTCCAGCGGGCGCAACGTGATCTCGGCGGGCATCAGCAGGGTGCCCTCGCGCACGGTCACCGGGCCGTAGCTGCCGACCGAGACGACATCCGCGTCGCCGGTACCGGACGGCATGTGCTCGAGGCCGTACGGGACGGAGTGCACGAGCACGTGCCAGGTGCCGACCGGTACGTCGCGCAGTTCGAAGGAGCCGGGGCCGTCCAGGACGACGCAGCGCACCGGCTGTCCCTGCGGGACGGGGGTGGGGAAGAGCCCCACGAAGCAGTGGCCGGGCTCCCGGTCCGCGGGCAGGTGCACCCGCCCGCGGAGCGCGCTGTGCACGGTCGTCGCCTCGGCCGTGGCGGTCCCGATCTCCGACGTGAATCCGCCCAATTCCCGGAACATGCTCGGTGAGACGCCGACACACGACTTGAAACGGGAACTGAAGGTTCCGACGCTGCTGTATCCGACCTGGCTGCTGATGTCGGCCACGCTGAATTCGGTTTCGAGGAGGAGGCGCTTCGCCTCCTGAAGTCGCAGGGCGGAGAGAAAGCGCCC
This sequence comes from Streptomyces sp. NPDC058758, assembly GCF_042746075.1. Lineage (NCBI taxonomy): Bacteria > Bacillati > Actinomycetota > Actinomycetes > Kitasatosporales > Streptomycetaceae > Streptomyces > Streptomyces sp. NPDC058758. Next base: position 42,011 of record NZ_JBHYPS010000047.1, read on the forward strand.
GGGGGACGTACCCGTCACGTCCCGGAAAACCCGGGTGAAATGGAACTTGCTGAACATGGCGGTGCGAGCCATGTCGTCGATCGTGAGTTCCTGGCCGAGATTCGCGTGCATCTCATCGATCACCCGGAGGACAGCGGCTTCGATGGCGGTGGTGGTCACCGTTTCTCCCTGTCGTTGAATCATGCTCCCTGCCGAGAGGCGGAAGCCGCGTGCCGTGACGGATCGGGGGCGGCGTCGGTCAGCCGCCGCCGGGCGAGGTCCTCGGCGAACCTCTTCCACACCTGGGAGCACTGGAGGGCCAGTTCCGCGACCGTGTCCGTGCAGTGCGGGGGTACGGCGGCGACCTGCCGCCGCCAGGCCTCGTCGACCATGACGTGGGTGTGCAACCAGCGCAGGAAGTGTCGTCCGGACTCCGAGTGCCGCAATGACGGGTCGCCGGCGAGCCGCCGCAGCAGTTCCATCGAGCCGCGTGAACCGCCGGTGACGGCCGTCGGGGCGAGGGCGGCCGTCGCGACGGGCGGCGCGGGGGAGCGGCCGGCGCCGGGGCTTCGGGCGGGCGGCTCGGAGTCGGAGGGTCCGGTGGACGCGGCGAGCGCGGTGGACGCGGCGAGCGCCGCGGTGGAGCGGCGGGCGGCCGCGGTTCGGCGGCCCTCGGGCACCGGGGCCTCGCCGCGCAGCAGTCTTCGGCGCACGTCGTGTGCGGTGCCGAGGGAGAGCCCGGTCTCCTTGACGATGGCCCGCAGCGGGAGGTCGGGGCGGCGGGTCATGAGCTCGGCGGCGCGCAGTCGCTCGGCCGTGCGGTCCAGCGGATGGATCCGGCCGTCGGCGCCGATACGGATGTTCGAGCGCGGATTGTCCGCAGTCGAACGGGGACGGATCGCGGCGACCGTCTTGGCGTCGAGACCGGTGCAGGAGGCGACGGACCGGTCCGACAGTTCGGGCCGGGAGCGCAGGATGCGCTCGGCCGCCGCCTTGCGGTCCGCCACGGAGAGGGGAAGACCGTGGGTGGTGTTGGCGGTCACCGAGCGGAGGAACGCCTCGTCGTCGGCGCCGTCGAAGTACTGCACCTCCACCGAGGTGAGCCCCTGGCGCGCGGCCGCCGCCACCCGGTGCATGCCGTCGACCACGCGCAGCGTGGTCCGGTGCACGAGGACCGGCGGCAGCGAAGCGTAGATGTCGGCCAGGCGCCGTACGTGATCCTCGTCCAGGCCGTTCAGGCGGGGCGAGTCGGCCGGCAGCAAAGCCTCGATGGGCAGCCGGTGGGTGAAGTGGGCCGGCAGCGTCAGAGTTCTTCCGTCGCGGTTCACCTCTCCCCTTTCCCTTCCGGCGAGATCGAGGCGTGTCCGGCCATCCCCGAAACTCCATGGAAAAAGCCCGGACCACCGCGGAGGAATGTGCATTCGGGACGACCATAGCGAACGACCTCTTTTTTTTCGGAGGGTCGGCGCGGAGACAACGCGACTCCGGTTAGTTGCATCAGAGGACTGGCGTTCGGGCGAACGCGGATCGAGTTGGTTGTTTGAAAAGACTCGATGCTTCTAGCTTTCTTCTCACGCCAGCAGGAACCCCACCCACCGGAGGACGAGTTGCACCGAGCACGGAGAATCCCCGAGCGAAGGGTCGACATCGGGGAAGAAGCCACCTCGACCCTCGAGGCGTACGCGGACACCATCGTCCCCGGCGAGAAGCGCTGGCCCGGTGACCGGGCGATCGCCGGTGTCAGCACCGGCGGCGGCGCCGTCACCAGCGGCGCGCTCGACCTCCTGCGCTGGGACGCCACCGGCATCCACGACGGTCTGGAGGACCTGGCCAAGCTCGTCAACGAGCACGCCGTGGTCTACGCGGCCAAGAACGGGCTGACCCTCGACACCGACGTCCCGCCCTTCGTGGCCCTCGGCTACGACGACCGGGTCGCCCTGATCGTCGAGCTCACCGCCGTAGGCCACCCGGAGAAGGACTTCTGGGTACTGCTCTCCCTCTTCTGCAACATGGCCTTCGACTCCGCCGCCCACCTGCACACCGACGACGCGCTCGCCGCCGGTCACCCGGGCCTCACCGCCATGGGCATCACCGCCCCGGACGCCGACGGACTGTGGCGCTTCCAGGAAGCCGGTTACGGCCGGCAGCTCGCCGACCTCCACCCCGCCACCACCCTTTCCGGGAGCCCAGCATGAGCACCTCCATCGAGAAGACCGACGTCCTGGTCATCGGAAGCGGTTTCGGCGGGGCGATCGCCGCCTACCACCTGGCCGCCGGCGGTGCGAAGGTCACCGTCCTCGAGCGCGGCCCCTGGTTGAAGAGCGACGAGTTCGAGCACGACTACAAGCTCGGCTCCTCCTACACCCGGATCTTCGACTTCGTGGTCGGCGACGGCATGAGCGTGCTCGGCGGCAACTGCGTCGGCGGCGGCAGCGTGGTGTACTTCGCGGCCATGCCGCGGGCACCGAAGTTCGTCTTCGACCGGCACGGCAGCATCGGCCGCCGGATGTGGCCGAAGGCGATCAGCCGGGACACCCTCGACCCCTGGTACGACCGGATCGAGGAGTCCCTCTCGGTCAGCAAGCAGGGCTGGGAGGACGCCTCCTACGCGGGCGGTCTGTGGGCCGCGGCCTGCGACCACGCCGGGCGCACCGCCAACCCGCTCGCCGCCGCGATCGACAACTCCAAGTGCGTCAACTGCAACTTCATGATGGCCGGCTGCCGCTTCGAGGCGAAGCAGTCCCTCACCGTCAACTACCTCCCGGCCGCGCTCGCCCACGGCGCCGAGATCCGCCCGCTGCACGAGGTGCAGCACCTGACGCGGACCCCCGAGGGCGACTACCGGGTCCACTACAACGTCGTGGACGACGAGGACTACCGGCTGCAGACCGGCTCCGGCGTCATCGAGGCGAAGATCGTCGTGATGGCGGCGGGCGCGGGTGCCACCCCGGTCATCCTGCAGCGCAGCGAGTCCCACCTCGGCACCATGCCGCACGCGGTCGGCCGCTACTTCTCCGGCAACGGCGAGCGCCTCAACACGGCCATCATCAACGAGGACAAGGCCGCCGAGATCCTCGGCCTGACCCGCGGCGACGGCAACCTCCCCTACGGCGCCAACGCGATCGGCAAGGGTCCGACCGTCGCCAGCTGGGACAAGCTCGACGGCTCGCTGCCCGAGTACTCCCGCTACTCCCTGGAGCAGCTCTACTTCCCGCCCGGTCTCGGCACCATCCTGGCCCAGGTGCCGGACGCCTCCGGACCGACCTGGTTCGGCAGGGAGAAGAAGGAGATCCTCAAGCACTGGAAGTCCTGGCTGACCATCTTCTGCATGACGGAGGACGACAACGAGGGCGTCTTCGGCCCGCCGCCCGCCACCGGCAACTCGATGCGCATCTCGCAGCAGATGCTCGGCCGCGGCAACCTCTCCTACAAGCCCACCGAGAACACTTGGAACGGCTGGAACCAGGCCGACGCCGACGTGAAGGAGATCCTGGAGAAGGACGGCCTCGCCAAGGTGATGCCGTGGACCAACGACCTGGTCGGTGCCTACACCGTCCACCCGCTGGCCTCCTGCCGGATGGGCGATGACCCGGCCACCTCCGCCCTCGACGACACCAGTGAACTGCGCGGTCACTCCGGCATCTTCGTCACCGACGGTTCCGCCGTCCCCGGCGCCCTGACCGTCAACCCGGCGATGACCATCGCCGCCCTCGCCGAGCGTGCGGTGCCGCACATCGTGGCCGCCGCCCAGGCCAGGGGAGTCGCGGTCGCCTACGGCGCCCCGGCCCCCACCGGCTACAAGAGCGGACGCAACGGCGTACTGCCGCTGCTCAAGCAGAAGCGCCTGGTCACCGTGTGATCCCTGGGGACGGCTTTCGCCGGCCAGTGAGTTGCTTCAAAAAACCGATCACATGACCAGTGGGTTGCGCCACGCAACCCGGAAGCGCAGAAGGAGGCGGCGATGCGACCGCTCGTACGACTCATGCTGAAGGGCTCGCTCCGGCAGATCCGGCACATCGCGGCCGTCCCGCCCGCCCGGGCCGAGGACACCGTCGCCGAGGTCTATGCCCAGGCCCACCGCGAGTTCGGCGTCGTCGCTCCGCCGCTGGCCCTGCACTCCCCGGCTCCGCAGGCGCTGGCCGCCTCCTGGCTGCTGCTGCGGGAGACCCTCCTCGCCGAAGGCCGGGTCTCCCGGGCCGCCAAGGAAGCCGTCGCCGCCGGGGTGTCGCGGGCCAACGACTGCTCCTACTGCGTCGAGGTCCACGAGGCCAAGCGGGCCACCCTGCCCGGCACCGACACCCACCGGCCGCTCGCCGTCTGGGCGATGGACGCCACCACGGCACGGCGGCAGCAGGAGCAGCCGCCGTTCGACGCGGCCGACGCCCCTGAGATTCTCGGCACCGCCGTCACGTTCCACTACCTCAACCGGATGGTCCGGCTCTTCCTGCCGGACTCGCCCGTCCCCGCCGCGGCCCCCGCCGCCGGCCGCGGACCGGTGATGCGTCTGGTCGCCCGTGCCATGCGGGCCGACCGCGGCGCACCGGTGACACCCGGTGCCGCCCTGGGACTGCTGCCCGCCGCCCCGCTGCCCGCCGGACTCGACTGGGCGAAGACCAGCCCCACCATCGCCGAGGCCCTCGGCCGGGCCGTCGCCTCCGTCGACCACGCCGCCGAGCGCTGGGTCCCCGAAGCCGTCCGCGAACTGCTCCACACCGTCCTCGCCTCGTACGACGGTGCCGTCCCTGGCCCCGGCCGCAGCTGGCTCGCCGAGGCGACGACCCCGCTCGACGGGGCCCACCTGCCCACCGGGCGACTCGCCCTGCTGATCGCCCTCAACCCCCACCAGATCACCGACACGGACCTCGCCGACTTCCGCGCCGCGCACCCCGCCGACCGCGAGCTGGTCGAGCTCGCCTCCTGGGCCGCGCTCACCGCCGCCGTCGACATCGGCACCCGGCTCCCCGCACCCGGCAGGGCGCCCCGCCCCGCGGTCGCCGCCCCCTGAACTCGCACCGCCCGCCGTACCCCGCCCCGCCCTTCCCGTACCGCTTCCCTTCCACTTCCCGTCCGAGGAGACACCACCATGACCGCCACGAACGACGTCCTGAAGGCCCTCGCCATCGAGATCGAGGAGACCGCCCGCCTCGTCGAGGGACTGGACGAGCAGGCCTGGCACACCGCCACCCCCGCCCCCGGCTGGAGCATCGCCGACCAGATCGCCCACCTCACCTTCATCTTCCACCTGGCCGGCACCGCCGCCTCCGACCCCGATGGCTTCGCCAAGCTCGCCGCCGGTGCCGCGGGCGACTTCGACGGCGCCGTCAACGCCGCCCTCAAGCAGTTCAACGGCTTCCCGCCCGCCCAGCTCCTCGCCCGCTTCCGCGCCCTCGGCCAGAACTCCGTCGACGCCCTCGCCGCCGTCCCCGAGGGCCAGGTCGTGCCGTGGCTGGTCAACCCGCTTCCGGCGGCCGTCCTCGCCTCCGCCGGAATCATGGAGATCTTCGGTCACGGCCAGGACATCGCCGACGCCCTCGGCGTGCGCCGCGAGGCCACCGAGCGCCTGCGCCACCTGGTCTTCTTCGCCTTCCTCACCCGGGACTTCGGCTACCTCTCCCGCGGTCTGACCCCGCCCACCGAGCACTTCCGCATCGAGGTCACCGCCCCCAACGGCGAGCTCTGGGCGTACGGCCCCGAGGACGCCGCCGACAAGATCACCGGCCCCGCCGAGGACTTCTGCCTGCTCGTCACCCGCCGCCGCCACCGCGACGACCTGGCCCTGGTCGCCACCGGCGCAGAGGCCGACCGGTGGCTGGACATCGCCCAGGCCTACCGCGGCCCGGCCGGCGAAGGCCGCACCCCCGGCCAGTTCGCCCACGCCCACTGCGAGCACTGAGCGGACATGACCGCGCGACGGGCGGCCCCGCCCCGCACCCCGACCGCCCTGCCCCGAGGCCCACCAGGCACCGGCCCGCCCCTCCTCCCTCCCTGCCGCCAGGAGTTCCCATGACCACCGCCACGCTGCGCACCGCCGTCGTCATCGGCTGTGGCACCACCGGCACCTCCGTGGCCCTCGCCCTCACCGGCGCGGGCGTCGAGGTCACCCTCCTCGACGACGACCCCCGCGCCACCGCCGAGGCCGTGGCACTCGGCGCCGGAACGCCCTGGACCCCCGAGCGCCCGCCCGCCGACCTGGTCGTCGTCGCCACCCCGCCGTCCGCCGTCGTCGACGTCCTGTACCGTGCGCAGAGCCAGGGCCTCGGGAACGTCTACACCGACACCGCCGGAGCCAAGGACGTCATCAGCTCCGACGCCGAACTGCGCGGCTGTGACCTCAAGGGATACGTACCCGGACACCCGCTGGCCGGACCCGACGCCCCCGGCCGGGCCGGCGCCGGCGCCGGCCGCTTCACCGGCCGCATCTGGACCCTGTGCCCGTACGAGACCACCCCCGACTGGGCGCTGCGGATGCTCGACGCGCTGATCGAGGCCTGCGGCGCGCAGCGCCTGGACCTCTCCCCACAGATCCACGACCGGGTCGTCGCCGAACTGTCGCACGCCCCGCACCTGGTCGCGGCCGTCCTCTCCAGCCGCTTCGCCGACAGCTCCCTGGCCCTCCTCGGCCTCGCCGAGCCGAGCCTGCGCGACGCGGTCCGCACGGCCGGCGGCGACCCGTGGGTGTGGGGAGACGTGCTCGCCCACAACGCCGGACCGGTCGCCGACGTCCTGGACCGGATCGCCGGGCAGCTCACCCGGGCCGCCGCGATCCTGCGGGAAGGCGACGACTCGGCACCGCTCGAACTCGCCCTCACCCTGGAGGAGGGCAGGCGCGGCCAGGCGGCCCTGGAAGGCACTCCGGACGGGCGCACACCGAGAGATGCGCCGGCCGCCGGCCGGGTGTGACGGTCGCGGGGTGACCGTCACCACGTCTTCGCCCCAGCCCGAGCCGTCACGCGGCGGCGTGCTGCGTCTGCCCGCCCCCGCCATGCGCCTGGCCAAGCGTCTCTTCACCACCGCTTACTGGTCGTTGTCCGACTACGGCTGGGTGTGGATCGGCGTGACGACCCCGACCGCGCCGCTCGACCACGGCACCGCCCTGCAAGGGCCGCCCCCCGGACACCCGGAACGGCTGTCCGCCCTTCCCCTGACTCCCGTGGAAAGCGCCCTGGAAAAGCAGTTGACCGACGACTGGGACCCGTTCCCCGGCAACTCCGCAAACCAGGAGATGACCCGGCCGTGATCCGCCGGACAGGCTCTGGGCACGACCGCCGCAGGAGGAGCCGTCCATGTCGGAAGAGAGCCGCGGGGTGACCATCACCCCGCAGGACGACCGGTACCCCGGTCTGGTGGAGGGATACAACCACCGCTTCACCGGGCGTCCCGATGCGGTCCGCCTCACCGCCACCACCCAGGACGTCGTCGACGCCGTCCAGGACGCCGTCGACACCGGTCGCCGGATCGCGGTCCGCAGCGGCGGCCACTGCTTCGAGGATTTCACCGCCTCGCCCGACATCCAGGTCCTCATCGACCTCTCCCCGCTGTCCGCCGTCTCCTACGACGAACGGATGGCGGCCTTCGCCGTCGGCGGCGGCACCCGCCTCGACCGCCTCTACCAGGAGTTGCACGACGGCTGGGGCGTGACCGTCCCGGCCGGAACCTGCTTCGAGGTCGGCGTCGGCGGCCACATCTGCGGCGGTGGCTACGGACACCTCTCCCGGCGCGACGGCCTGGTCGTCGACCACCTGTACGCCGTCGAGGTCGTCACCGTCGACGAGACCGGCCGGGCCCGGGCGATCACCGCCACCCGCGAGCCGGACGATCCGCACCACGACCTGTGGTGGGCCCACACCGGGGGCGGGGGCGGCAACTTCGGCGTCGTCACCCGCTTCTGGCTGCGCTCCGCCGGCCCCAGGCCGACCGCCCCCGAGCGCGCCCTGCCCCGCGCCCCGCGCCGGATGCGCCGCGCCGACGTCGTCTGGTCCTGGGACACCCTGGACGAGCAGAGCTTCACGGCACTGCTGCGCGCCTACACCGACTGGCACGAGAAGAACAGCGCGCCGGACTCCCCGGCACGCCACATCTGGAGCAACCTGATCGTCCTGCACCGCTCCGCCGGATCGTTCGTCCTCAACTCCGTCATCGACGACGACGTGCCCGGTGCCGGCGAGCTGATGGCCGAGCAACTGGCCGCGCTCACCGGCCCGGGCGGCGCCGCACCGGCCCACGTCGAGGAGCAGGTGGTGTCCTGGATGGACACCTGGATGCCCTCCTACAGCTGGCCCAGCGACCCGCGCGGCCGATACAAGAACAAGGCCGGATACCTGCGCGCGGGCTTCACCGATCACCAGCTCGCCGCCGTGCACCGCCACCTGACCGACCCCGGCTACGACAACCCGATGGCCTGTCTGGTGCTCACCGGCTTCGGCGGCCAGGTCAACGCGGTCGCCCCCGACGCCACCGCCGTCCCCCAGCGCGACTCCATCCTCAAGGCGTCCTACTCCGCGGGCGCGTGGACCGCGCCGGAGGAGGACGAGCTGCACATCGCCTGGGTGCGCCGCTTCTACCAGGACGTGTACGCCGAGACCGGCGGCGTCCCCGAGCCGGGCGACGTCAACGACGGTTCGTACATCAGCTACCCGGACGTGGACCTCGCCGACCCGGTCTGGAACACCTCCGGCACCGGCTGGGCCGTCCTCTACTACAAGGAGAACCACCCGCGTCTGCAGCGGGTGAAGAAGCGCTACGACCCGCGGAACGTCTTCCGCCACGCGCTCTCCGTCGCACTGCCCTCCTGACCGGTCGACGCCGCCGCGCCCGCGGCGGCCCGCACCCGTCCCCACCCCGACGAAACACAGGGAGATCCCCCATGACCGCCACGACCACCGCCACGGCCCTCGCCGAGGACACCGCCGCCGTCGCCGCCGTGCCGCAGCGCATCGTCGCCGCCTGGGCCGCGCACGACGGCGCCGCCTTCGGCGACGTCTTCACCGAGGACGGCACCATGGTGCTGCCCGGAGTGTACGAGACCGGCCGCGAGCGCATCGCCGGCTTCATGACGCAGGCGTTCGCCGGCCCGTACAAGGGCACCCAGGTCACCGGCACGCCGCTCGCCGTCAAGTTCCTCTCGCCCGACAACGCCGTCGTCATCACCCAGGGCGGCGTCCTCGCCCCCGGCGAGACCGAGCCGGCCGCCGACCGCCAGGTCCGCGCCATCTGGGTGCTGACCAAGCAGGACGGCGAGTGGCTCCTCGCCGCCTACCAGAACACCCCCCGCAACACCCCGTGACCCCCGCCGGCCCGAAGAAGGAGAACACGGTGGCCCACACAGCCGCACACCGTGCGGTGGTGCTCGGCGGCAGCATGGCGGGACTGCTCGCCGCCCGCGTGCTCGCCGACACCTACGCGGAGGTCCTGCTGGTCGACCGCGACCGCCTCGTCGGCGTCTCGGGACCGCGGCGCGGCGTGCCGCACGGGCGGCACGCCCACGGTCTGGTGGCCCGCGGCCAGCAGATCCTGGAAGAGCACTTCCCGGGGCTCACCGACGACCTCGCGGCCGCCGGTGCCCCCCCGGACGACTTCGGCCACGCCTGCCACTGGTACTTCAACGGCCGGCGCATCGCCCCCGCCGACACCGGTCTGGTCTCCGTTCCCGCGGGCCGACCGGTCCTCGAGGAGCAGGTGCGCCGTCGGGTGCAGCAGCTGCCCAACGTCCGCTTCCTCGAGGAGCACGACATCCTCGGGCTCCGCACCACCGCCGACCGGACCCGGGTCACCGGCGCCCGGGTCCAGCCGCGCCACGCGGGCGGCGAGCCGCAGGAACTCGACGCCGACCTCGTCGTCGACACCACCGGCCGCGGCTCGCGCACCCCGGTCTGGCTCGCTGAGCTCGGCTACCCGGGCCCGGAGGAGGAGCGGGTCGAGATCGACCTCGCCTACACCACGCGCCACTACCGCCTGGACCACGACCCGCTCGGCGACGCCCAGGCGATCATCCCGGCCGCGACCCCCGAACACCCCCGCGGCGGCCTGTTCTACCGGCTGCCCGGCGACGGCGACATCTACGAGCTGTCGCTCACCGGCATCCTGGGCGACCACGCCCCGACGGATCCCGAGGGCTTCGAGACGTTCATGCGCTCACTGCCCGTCCCGCACCTGTACGACGCCGTGGCCGACGCCGAGCCCGTCGACGAACCGGTCAAGTTCCGCTATCCGGCAAGCGTCTGGCGCCACTACGAGCGCCTGACCAGGTTCCCCGACGGACTGCTCGTGATGGGCGACGCCGTGGCGAGCTTCAACCCGGTCTACGCCCAGGGCATGACGGTGGCCGCGCTGGAGTCACTGGCGCTGCGCCGGCACCTGGCCGCACCCCGCGGCCGGAAGCCCGCCGCGTACTTCAAGGACGTCGCGGCCGCCATCAAGGCGCCGTGGGAACTGGCCGCCGGTTCCGACCTCGGCTACCCGGGTGTCTCCGGACGCCGCACGCTCAAGGTCAGGATGGCCAACGCCTACGTCGCACGCCTCCAGGCCGCCGCCGAGCACGACCCGGAACTGAGCAACGCGTTCATCCGCGTCGCCGGTCTCGTCGACCCGCCGCAGGCGCTGATGCGCCCGCGCCTCATGCTGCGCGTCCTGCGGGCCTCCCGCGCCGCCCGGCGCACCGGCCCCGCCACCACCGCACCGCGCCGGCGGCCTCAGGCCGCCGCCGCACCCCGCTGAAGCCCGTTTCGCCCGTTCCGGCACGCGCACCACGAGAGGCTGCCATGCGCCCCTTCCGCATCGAGATCCCCCAGGCCGACATCGACGACCTGAACGAGCGCCTCGCGCGCACCCGCTGGCCCGAGGGCGAGATCCCGGACACCGACTGGTCGCGCGGCGTCCCGGTCGCGTACCTCAAGGAGCTCGCCGAGTACTGGCGCTCCGGCTTCGACTGGCGCGCCGCCGAGGCCAGGCTGAACCAGTACCCGCAGTTCATCACCGAGATCGACGGCACCGACGTCCACTTCCTGCACGTCACCTCGCCGGAACCGACCGCGAAGCCGCTGATCGTCACGCACGGCTGGCCGGGCTCCGTCGCCGAGTTCCTCGACGTGATCGGCCCGCTCACCGACCCGGCCGCGCACGGCGGCGACCCGGCCGACGCCTTCCACGTGGTCATCCCCTCGATCCCCGGCTACGCCTTCTCCGGCCCCACCCGCGCGGCCGGCTGGGACACCCGCCGGGTGGCCCGCGCCTGGGCCGAACTGATGAGCCGCCTCGGCTACGACCGCTACTTCGTGCAGGGCGGCGACTGGGGCATGCCGATCTCCCTGGAACTGGGTCTCGCCGACCCGGAGCACGTCGCCGGCGTCCACGTGAACATGTTCGTCACCTTCCCGCCGCAGGAACCGGCCGCCTTCGAGGACCTGGACGCCACCGACCTGGGACGCCTGGAGTTCGCCGGGCGCTTCCAGCAGGACGGGATGGGCTGGCAGCGCATCCAGTCGACCCGGCCGCAGACCCTCTCGTACGGGCTCACCGACTCGCCGGTCGGCCAGCTCGCCTGGATCGTCGAGAAGTTCAAGGAGTGGACCGCCGCGGACAAGGTTCCGGAGGACGCGGTCAGCCGCGAGCACCTGCTCACCAACGTCTCGCTCTACTGGTTCACCGGCACCGCCGGCTCCAGCGCCCAGCTCTACTACGAGTCCGCGCACGGCGACGAGGCCTTCGTCCGCACCTGGGGCGGCCCCTGGCCGCTGAAGGCGCCGGTCGGCGTGGCCGTCTTCCCCGAGGACGCCGCGCTGCCGATCCGCCGCTGGGCGGACCCGCTGCTGCCGACGCTCACGCACTGGACCGAGTTCGACAAGGGCGGCCACTTCGCCGCCCTCGAGCAGCCCGAGCTGCTCGTCGAGGACGTCCGCGCCTTCGTCCGGCCGCTGCGCCAGGGTTAGCCGCGCACGAGACCACCGGGGCGGCCGGCTCCTTCCGGAGCACCGGCACCACCGAGGCCGAGACCCTGCGCGGCTTCCTCGACTACCTCCGTACCTCCGTCGCCGCGATGGTGGAAGGCGCACCGGAACCGGCGGTCCGCACGGCCGCCGTGGCCTCGGGGACCAACCTGCTCGGCCTGCTCCACCACCTGACGC
>NZ_JBHYPS010000048.1:0-46781 GCF_042746075.1 Streptomyces sp. NPDC058758
GGGCTCGGTGATGTGTATAAGCGACAGCTCCTGCGGAGACACGACGCGGCGTGACTGCGTCACGCCCAGTGGTGCTGCGCCGCTGCGCGGCGCTGGGCTGGGCTGGCTGCGTGAGGGGCGGTACCTTCGGTGACCGCGGAGTGGTGGGTGTGGTGTGACGGGTGCGGGTGTGGGGTGGGGGGTTGTTTGTGGTGGGGCGCCCGCCTGCGGCGGGGTGTGGTGAAGGTAAGTGGGTTGGTGTGGCGGGTGGTTGAGGGTGTGTTGGATGGTGTGCGGCCCCTGCGGGGCCGGCGGGGCGTGTCGGCCGTTTGCCGCGCTCGAGGGATGTGACTTCGAGTGGTGTTGGGGCGGTGATTCACGAGCGTAGGGACGCCGCATGGAATGTCACTATGAGTGATTGATTCGCAGAAAGCTCAAAGATAGTTGTCTAGACCTATATAAAAGTACCTCAAACCCCTAGTATGCCTCCAACTGTCAGAAATCTTGCTTCGGGTGAGCGGCGCTCAAAAAGCTGTCAACGGACACCTCCTGGCGGGTCATCAACGCCCCGTGTAAAAACGCATCAAGACGGTCTGTCACCCGTCTCCCCTCCGAAGACAGCGGCAGCCACGGAGGCGCACCGGCAGGGTGCTGTGTGCCGGGGGCGCACCCCGGGCGGGGCCGGCTGCGGAGCACGTCCCTCGTGAGCTCGAGCGGGCAAGCGGGCAGAGGCCATGCGCCGACGACCGAGAGGGAGGGGCTGGGGAGCAGCCCTTCGCGGGCATACGGAAAGCACATACCCGACAGGGGCGGTCATCCCGCATGCGGAAACCGCATCACCCCTGCCCCCACCCCGCGGGGAGCAGCCCGGGCTCGTCCCGGCCCCGCGCGCTGACCAGGGGCAGGCGTGAGCGCCACGACCGACGGTTCCCAGGCCACCCACGAACAGCCAGGTAGAAGGCGGGCCGTCGACACTACGGAAGGCAGCGCCGGCCAGACAACGGCCTACCCGTCCCACGGTGCCGGGCGGAGGAAGAGTCCCTCCCCCGGCCCGGCCAGTGCTCTGGAAAGCCACGGCAGGAACACCACACACAGCTCTCAGCCCGCCTCTCTACCAGGGGAAACGGCCTGAGAGGCTCTCAGGCCCCACACTCACCACAACACCACCCAGGACAGAACGGCGCCCAGGCCCAGGCCCTTACAGACCACAGACCCACACGCACGCACCCAAGCAAGGCCGGCACCGGCCACACGCAGGAGCGCCCGGGAGGGCACAGCGACGGACCCAGACCCTTCACCGAACACGGCCCCCGCCCCACCACCCGCGCGATCAAAGACAAGCGGCAACAGGAGCACGCACGCCACGCCGGCAGGAACACCACCCGACAACCCCACGCCCCGCATGCGACTTCCGCATACGACATACAAAACCCCAGCCTCATGCGGAAAACACATCACCCACACCCCCACCGCCAAGCCTCCCGCGGGCGGGGAGCAGACGCTTGCCGTATGGTCGCCGTCCTTGGGCGGGGGGCCATTCCCGCGGGCGCGGGGAGCAGTGCGGGGGGATCTATGAGGCCGATCGCCGACGGGTCTATCCTCGCGGGTACGGGGAGCAACTTCCTGACCTGCAGTTCTACCTCATCGGTTGCCGTGACTGGACCACTTTCACCGAAAGGGGCAAACAGTCCATATTGGCAAGGGGTGAGTCTCACTGAACGCGCCCAGGCCGCACGGCGCTGCGGATTCTCCTCGGCTCGGGACTCTGAGCCTCTTCCAAGCTGGCGGCGCTCGCTGCGAGGTGGACAGTCCTGCACAGCGGCGAAGCTCCTGGTAGACGGGTTCTTGACCAAGATCTCCCGTGGTCGCCAGGAGCTTCGCGTGCTTGTCTACCCGTCCTCGATCGACTTGTCCGCCCGCACTCTGCGGTTCCTGGCCGGACAACTGACGGCCAGGCGCCGGGACATCGGGACTCGGTGGCGAAGGCTTCTCGTGGTACGTCAGGCCCTGCTCGTCCTGGCCCGCCTGCGGTGCGGTGACACCTACGCCCAACTCGCGGCCGGGTTCGGCATCGGGATCGCAACCGTCTACCGCTACATCCGTGAGGTCATCGAGGTCCTGGCGGCCCTCGCCCCGACCCTGACCGAGGCGATGAAGACCATCCGGACGAAGGCGTTCGTCTTCCTCGACGGAACCCTGCTGCCCATCGACCGCATCGCCGCCGACACCCCGTACTACTCCGGAAAACACAAACGCCACGGCATGAGCGTCCAGGTCCTCACCGATCCGTTCAGCCGTCTGCTCTGGGCCTCACCGGCTCTGCCCGACGCGACCCACGACCTGACCGCCGCCCGGCAGCAAAGGAGCCGGCAGACCTGTCCGCGTCCCGTTCCGGGGCCGCCACCTCAAGCGATGGAAGCACCGCCACAACACCACCCACGCCAAGATCCGGTGTGTCGGTGAACAGGCCATGGCCACCCTCAAGGGCTGGCGGCTCCTGCGGAAACTCCGCTGCAGCACCAACCGCATCACCAACATCGTGAAGGCCGTCCTCGTCCTTCACCACGCGTCAGCGTGAGGTTGGAAAGAGCTCACGGTCTTAGAGTGGGACGGTGTCGGTGACCAAGGATTGTGATGACGTCGTCGAGCAGCTCGAACCGTTCCGGAGAGAGCTGACGGCGTACTGCTACCGGATGCTCGGTTCCGCGTTCGAGGCCGAGGACGCGGTGCAGGAGACGCTGGTTCGAGCCTGGTCGAAGTACAGCGGGTTCGAGGCGCGTTCGACATTGCGGACGTGGTTGTACCGGATCGCGACGAACGTGTGCCTGGACATGGCGCCGGCCGCGCAGCGACGAGCCCGGCCGATGGATCTGACTTCGCCGGTCTCCGCGTCCTCGCCGGATCTGACACAGCGGGAGGAGAACATCTGGGTGGGTCCGGTCCCCGATCGGCGGGTACTGGGCGGTGACCCGGCCGAGGTGGCAGTGGGACGGGAGACGATCCGGCTGGCCTTCGTCACGGCGTTGCAGAAGCTCCCGGCCAAGCAGCGGGCGGTCCTCGTGCTGCGGGAGGTGCTGGCCTGGTCGGCGGCGGAGACCGCCGAGCTGCTCGACACGACGGTCGCCTCGGTGAACAGCGCGCTGCAGCGGGCGCGCGCCACGTTGGCCCAAAGCGGGGGAATCCCGGCGAGCGACACCTACAAACCTCTCGACGAGACGCAGCAGGCCCTACTGGCCCGATATGTCCAGGCGTTCGAGGCATTCGACATCGAAGGGTTGAAGAAGCTCCTTCACGAGGACGCCGTGCTCAACATGCCGCCCTATCAGATGTGGGTCCGCGGCGCGGTCGAGCTGGGCGAGTGGTGGCTCGGTGCGGGCTGCGGCTGCCGCGGATCGCGGCTGCTTGCCGTCGAGGCGAACGGCTCGCCCGCCTTCGCGCAGTACCGGCCGGCTGAGGACAAGAACGGCTGGACGCCGTGGGGAATCACGGTGCTGGAGATCGCTGACGGCCGGATCGCCGCCATGACCAACCACATGGACACCGACCGCCTGTTCCCGCTGTGGGGTCTGCCCATGCGGTTGCCCGCCACCGCCGCCGGTGCCTGACGGGACCTCGTGCCGCGGCGTCTCCGTCAGGTGGGTCGGCCCCGGTGACAGCCCGAGGCGCTGACCGGCACCGCGCAGGACGTGGTCGGGGGGAGTCGCCTCCCGGGCCACGCCGGGCGTCGGATTGCCGGGGGAGGAGCAGTGCCAGGGGGTTCTGCAGAGCCGCCTTCACCGGGCCGGCCGTGGCGCGGAGAGCGACAGTCCGCAGCTGCTGGGGCCTCCCGGCGGTCCGCGACTCCGCGACGGGCGCGACCCGATGAAAAGATCTTGAGAGATTTCCGCAGGGCCGTCGAATCCGATGTCGATACGGAGGGCGGCACGGATGCCGCGGCGGCGTCGGATGGCCCTGGAGGCCGAGGTCAGAGACCGTCCTCGCAGGAGCGGGGCTCTTTCTCGCGGGGGGGCGCGCCCGTTCCGCACGGCGTCGGCGCCGTCGTCGGCATCCCGCTCAGGCGCGCGAAAGCACGGCCGTCGAGGAGCAGGACGACAGCCTCGGAGTGGGCCCCGCACCGCACGGGTGGCGCTTGCGGACCGCTTCGTACGGAGCCGGTTCCGTGTCGCGGGCGCCCTCGCAGGTCCACGGGACCGACAAGAGCGCCGGCAGACCGGCCCGCGAGGAGGTCAACCGCTCGCCCGTGCCGCCGGGCGCGTCGCCAGACTCCGGTGTCGGACGTCAGGGAGGAGGCGCAGCCCGCGCGGACCGCAGTGGAACGGTTCACCGTGGGCACCGGCCTCCTCGGCATCGTCGCTCCCGCCGGCGGCAGGACGATCGACAAGGCCGTCCGCACGCGCCTCTGCCCGGGTTCTCGGGCAGGACCCGCACCGTGGTGTCGCCCGTCACCGTCACTCGGGAGACCGGGCCCGCTCAGGCTTCGGGGCGTTTGCGGTTCGCGGTGCGGAAGCCGTGGCGGGCGCGCCAGGACAGGACCGACCAGCGGGACTGGGCGGAGAGCAGGGATCCCGTGCTCAGCCAGGAGGCGGTGGAGAGGAGAGAGAGTGCGGAGCCGATCGAGCCGGCGGACAGGACGCTCCCCACGGAGCCGATCGAGAGGACGCTGCCGACGGAGCCGATGGACAGGACGGATCCGACGGAGCCGATGGACAGGATCGACTCCTTGGAACCGATGGAGAGGAACGATCCGCGAGAGCGTGGCAGGGGCAGGGGCAGGGGCATGGGGGCATCGTGTCAGGTGCGGGGCGGGGCGGGGACAGGACTTGGCACAGTCGGCGCGGGGCGTGGTGACGGCACGGCAGGAGGTGCGGCGCGGGAGTGTCGTGGTGAGCATCGTTGCCGGGCCGTCGGCCCGATGCTCACCGCCCACGGAGGGGGAACCATGAAGAAGACCGGCCGTTTCGGGGTCTATCTGACCGCCGCGGTCACCGCGCTCGGCATCGCACTGGTGCCGCAGCCCGCGGCCGCCGCCGCGGACTGCACGTACACGTCCAGCGGTCTGGTGCCGCTGAACGACCTGGGGACGGGTACGTACAACGGTCTGACCGGCGGTCTGTATCCGGGGGGCGGCAACGTCCGGCCCGCCGCGCACACCGCGGCGGGGGTGGACCTCGCCCAGAACGCGGTGCTGCCGCGCAATGCCGCCGGTCAGGTCGATCCGGTCAACGGCAAGGTGGTGCTGATCTCGATCGGCATGTCCAACACGACGCAGGAGTTCCAGAAGTTCGTCGCGGCGACGAAGACGTACGGAAACCTGAGCGACAAGCTCGTGATCGTCGACGGCGCGCAGGGCGGCAAGGACGCCTCCGCCTGGGCGAACCCTTCGGACGCCACCTGGTCGGTGCTGGCCGGCCGGCTGTCGAACGCCAATGTGACGCCGGCGCAGGTGCAGGCGGTGTGGCTGAAGGAGCAGTTCGTCGGGGACAACCTGGGGGCGTTCCCGCAGGGTGCGCAGAACCTGCGGAACTCGCTGGCCTCGATCGCGCGCAACGCCCGGGCGAAGTACCCCAACCTGGCGCTCGGCTATGTCGCCAGCCGCATCTACACCTACGCGCCGGCGCGCAGCGCGGGCGCGTACCAGCAGGGCTGGGCGGTCAAGAAGCTGATCCAGGACCAGATCAACGGGGCCTCGGACCTGACCTACGGGGTGGGCGGGGTCGCGCCGTGGCTGTCGTGGGGGCCGTATCTGTGGGCCGACGGTCTGGGCTCGGACGGGGTGGCCGGCGGTGTGCCGGGGCGGAGCGACGGGCTGGAGTGGGCGTGCTCGGATCTGGAGTCGGACGGGGTGCACCCCTCTGCCTCGGGTGAGCAGAAGGTCGCGAACCTGGTGCTGAACCAGTTGTCGACGGACCCGACGTCCACTCCGTGGTTCAACCGGTAGGGGGCGGGAGGTGCCGTACATCGAGATTCCTTCACCGGTGCCGGGGATCCGGGGGCTGATGGCGAGCAAGCCGGCTTCGGGTCGGCTGCTGAGCGGGCTGGCCGAGCAGTTGTTGCGGGGTGACTCGCCGCTGTCGGTGGGTGAGCGGGAGCTGATCGCCGCGTACGTGTCGTACGGCAACGGGACGCGGTACTGCACGGGGTCGCACACCGCAGCCGCGGCACACGCCCATGGCGGGGACTACGCGCTGGTGGAAGCCGTGCAGAAGGACCTGGCGACGGCGCCGGTGAGCGCGCGGATGCGGGCGCTGCTGGCGCTCGCGGGGAAGGTGCGGAGTGATGCCCGCACGGTGGCCGAGGAGGATGTCGCGGCCGCGCGGGCGGCGGGCGCGGACGACGAGACGGTCCATGACACGGTGCTGATCGCTGCGGCGTTCTGCATGTTCAACCGGTACGTCGACGGGCTCGGGGCGATCACTCCGGAGGATCCCGCGGTGTACGACCGGATCGGGGCGGCGCTGGTGGCCGAGGGGTATCTGCCGCAGGGTTCGGGCTGACGCCGGGGAGACGGGTGCCCTGTGGGGCTCCGGCGGTCGCTTGCCGCCGGAGCCCCTCGCCCCGCGGGGAACACAGCACGCGCGAAGATGCCCGGTGGAGCTGATCACCACCAGGATCGATGAGCGATTTTCTGTTCGACTCGGGGGTGAGTGGCTTCTGCTCGCGCGGGTTCCCGGCGAGCTGGACGGTCGCCTTCTTCCGGCTCTCACCGAAGTGGGGAACAGATGCTGAACAGACGGCGGTTGCTGGCGATGGGCGGCGGTGCGGCGACGGCCGGCGGTGCGCTGTTGTGGTGGGGGCAGAGCGCGGCAGGTGCCGAGGCTGACGGGTCGGCCGCTCCGGCCGCCGACCCCCACGCCCATCACAAGGGCACGGCGGCGCCGGCGGGGGGCGAGCCGACGGCGGGGACCGCCACGCCTCCGCCGCACACGGCGTTCTCGGAGAAGCTGCCGGTGCCCCGGGTGCTCAGGCCGGTGTCCTCGTTCGGTGACACCGATGTGTACGAGCTGGCGATGCAGCACGCGCGGGCGGAGTTCTTCCCGGGCCGTCCCACACCGGTGCTCACCTTCGGCGGGCAGTTCATCGGTCCGACGATCCGTGCCAAGGCCGGTCGCCGGGTGAAGGTGCGGTACGTCAACCGGCTCGACCGGGCGGCGACCGTGCACCTGCACGGCGGGCACGTGCCGCCGGGGAGCGACGGCTTTCCGATGGACCTGCTCGAACCGGGCACGTCCCGGGTCTTCGACTACCCGAACCGGCAGCGGGGCGCGACGCTCTGGTATCACGACCACACGTGTTCCAAGGAAGCCGAGCACGTGTACCGGGGGCTGGCCGGGTTCTATCTGATCGAGGGCCGGGACGAAGCGAAGCTGGGGCTGCCCCGGGGCGCGTACGACGTGCCGATCATGATCCGTGACGCGCGTTTCGACGAGAACGGCGGCATGATCTTCGAGCCGAGCCCGCTGCCGACGACGCTGCACGTCAACGGGCGGCAGAAGCCCTACTTCCGGGTGGACGCGCGCAAGTACCGCTTCCGGGTGCTCAACGCGACTCTGCACCGGAACGTCGAGCTGGACCTGGGTGGTCTGGACATGGTGCAGATCGCCAGCGACGGCGGGCTGTTGCCGGAGCCGCTGCCCCGCAAGAAGATCATGATCGTGCCGGGTGAGCGGGTCGAGATCGTGGTGGACTTCTCGGCTCAGGCGGTCGGCAGCAAGCTGGTGCTCAACGATGTGTTCGACGGCGCCGACGAGCCGGTGATGCGGTTCGACGTGACCCGTCGGGTGGTCGACCCGAGCCGGGTTCCGGGCAGGCTGCGTGAACTGCCCGCGCTGCCGGCCGCGACGGTCGAGCGGGACGTGAAGCTGTCGTTCTCGCCGTCGGGCGAGGAGTTCGCCATCAACGACAAGACGTTCGACCCGGACCGGGTCGACACGCGGATCGTGGAGGGCACCACCGAGATTTGGCGGGTCACGAACACCGACCCCGCCGACACTCCGTTCGGCCCGGTCAACCACACCTTCCACATGCACCTGGTGCCGTTCCGGGTGCTCGACCGGAACGGCGAGCCGCCGCTGCCGGGCGAGAACGGGCTGAAGGACACGGTGCTGGTGCGGCCCGGTGAGACGGTGCGGGTGCAGGCCACGTTCAGCGGCTACAAGGGCCGCTATCTGTACCACTGCCATCTGCAGGAGCACAGTGACATCGGGATGATGGCGCAGATGGAGATCGTCTGACGCTTCGTCGGAGCGGTGCCGCCGGCCGTGCCGTCGTCGGTCCCGGTCCCCTCGTCGGGGGCCGGGACCGTCGTCGTCTCACCGGACGAGCGTGAGGCCCGAGCGGTCGAGGGCGGGCGTGGCGGGGCGGGGCGTGCGGCGGGCCAGCAGGGTGGCCGGGATCGACAGCAGCACCGCGGCCACGACGCCCGCGACGAACCAGCCGTCGGCGTCGTGCTCGGCGGCGTAGGTCGCGGCGGCGGGTCCGACGGCGCCGAGGACGGCGCCGGTGACGGCGTTCGGCAGGCCGACGCCCAGGGCACGGTTCTGCGCCGGGAAGATCTCGGTGAGCAGCTTGGGCAGGACCGAGGTGACGCAGACGAGGTAGACCACGCCGGAGCCGTATGCGAAGAGGAGGCTGGTGAACGTGCCGGTCATCGTCAGGTACGAGACGGAGCCGGTCACGGAGAACAGCACGCCCGCGGCGACCAGGAGGCGGGTGGCTCCGATCCTGTCGGCGAGCAGGCCGATGGGCACGTTGAGGACCATCATCAGCGCCGTGGCGGTCACCACGGCCCACAGCATGGTGCCGGGTGGGGCGAGACGGCCGCCGAGAGCGGGGACGACCGAGGGCCAGGTGCCGCCGACGGCGCCGCTGCCGGCGACCAGCAGGACGGCGAGCAGCACTTGGCGGCGGTGGGTGGAGAGGACCTGGCGCAGCGAGCCGCGGTCGCGGCGGGTGCGGACCTCGCGTTCGAAGACCTCGGTCTCGGCGAGGCGGCTGCGCAGCATGAGCAGGACGAGGCCGAGCATGCCGCCGACGAGGAACGGCACCCGCCAGCCCCAGTCGGCCATCGTGGCCGGACCGAGCGCGGCGGTGAGGACGGCGCCGAGGAGGGAGGCGGTGAACGCGCCCGCGCAGGTGGTGAGCGAGAACAGGCTGCCGTAGGTGGACTTGCGGTGCTCGGGGGCGACCTCCATGAGGTACGTGGTCGCCGCGGGCCATTCGCCGCCGTGGGAGATGCCCTGCGCCATGCGGGCAAGGAGCAGGAGTACGGGGGCGAGCATGCCTATCTGGGCGTGGCCGGGGGTGAGGCCGATGAGGAGCGATCCGCCCGCCATGAGGGAGACGGCGAGCATGAGGGCGGGGCGGCGGCCGCGGCGGTCGGCGTAGCGGCCGAGGAGGACGCCGCCGAGCGGCCGCATGAGGACGCCGACGCCGAGGACGGCGAAGACGCCGAGGAGGGAGGTGAGGGCGTTGTCGGAGGGGAAGAACTGAGCGGCGAACAGCGGCGCGAACAGGCCGTAGCCGAGCCAGTCGAAGGATTCGATGAAGTTGCCGACGACGGTGGCGGTGACCGCGCGGCGGTGGTCCTTCTTCGGAGGGTGCGCAGACATGGTGGGCCGTTTCTCGGTCGGCGGTCAGACGGCGGCGGCGTAGCCGTGTGCGGTGATGCGGCGGCCGGCCTCGTCGTAGTAGTCGGGGGCGGTGGGAAGGGTGGTCGCCAGCCCGCTGACGTAGCGGTTGTACATGCAGAAGGCGGCGGCGATGAGCACGGTGTCGTGCAGGTGGGTGTCGGTGGCGCCGGCGGCGCGGGCGGCGGCGATCGTGGCGTCGTTCACCGGTGCGGCTTCGGCCTGGACCTCGGCGGCGACGCGGAGCAGGGCCCGTACGAGGGGGGTGACGTCGGCGGTGCCGGGGTCGTGCCGCACCGCGTTGACCAGGGCGGCGCCGCCTTCGAGCTGGGCCGCGGCCGCCGCACCGTGGGTGTCGGCGCAGAAGCGGGTGGCGTTGAGTTCGGAGACGTACGCGGCGATCAGTTCGCGCTCTCCCCGGGTGAGGGGCGAGGGGCCGCGCAGCAGGGTGTCCGCGAGGTCGTTGAGGGGGACGGCCGTGTCGGGGCGGTCGGTCATCAGACCGCGGATGCCCGGGAGGTCGTTGGCGAGGGTGATGTGCGGCACCGGTGGGTCCTTAGCTGGTCGGGACGGAGGTCGCGGCCTCATCCTGGGCATGTGCGGGAGTCGCCTGCCAACTCCTCGCTTGCCGAGCCGAGTGGACGCCGTCCCGTGGGCGGGTCGGCGGTCCGGACCGGGTGGTGTGCCGACGCGGGCGGTCTTCTCGACGGCATGGGTCGAGCAGCCGTCGTGGTCTCGGCCGGTGCGGGGCGAGGGCGGTGTACACGGTCGTGGGCGATCGAACGGGAAAACGGCCGACGCGGCCGGTGCCCTCGCTCGGGACTACCGGCCGCGTTGCGGTGCGGGCCTCAGTGGCCGACGTCCTGGCACGGATCGGAATCGGTCTCGAAGCCGAAGCGGTCGTCTCCGACGATCTCCGTCACCAGGTTCTGGAAATTCTCCCAGGACGTGTTTTCCTTCCTTTTGGTCGGCATGGATTCTCGGAGGTGCTGCTCCCTCAGCGATCGGTGTGGACGTGTGGAAGAGCGGTTGGAATAGAGCGGTTCCGTCCGGCAGGGATTCGTTTGCTTTCCGGTCCGTTCTGAAAGTGACTCTGGCACGGCTTCACGGGGACTGTCAGCAGTTTTCGATGGCACAGAACTGCCTGGCGTCGTTGTGTCAGAGGAGGCCGCTGCGGGCGGCTTCGAGACCGAGCTGGAAACGGCTGCGGGCTCCGAACCGCTCGGACAGCTGGGAGATGAGCCGGCGTTCGGTGCGCAGCGAGATGCCGAGGCGCCGCGCGGCGGCCTCGTCGGTCAGTCCGTCCGCGAGGTGGCGGAGCAGGGCACGCTCCTGGGAGGTGCAGCCCGTCGCCCGGGGCGCGGGTGTTCCCGGCAGCGGTGCGGCCGTGTCCCACAGCTGCCGGAACAGGATCCGCAGGCCCGCCAGTACGCCCGGTTCGCGCACCAGCACGGCTCCGTCCCCCGGTGCCGCCGGGTCGAGGGGGAGGGCCGCTTCCGATCCGTCCGCGAGGCTCAGGAGCACCGGTAGCGAGGGCAGGAGCCGGACCTCCGCCCCCGCCACGGCCAGGCGCCGCAGTCCCTCGGTGGGGTCCGTGGCCAGGATCCGCACCCTGACGCCGCGCGTCGCCGTTTCCCCCAGCAGGGGCAGGTCGAGCCGCCACGGGTCGTCGGCGTCGGTGTCCGCCGCCGGGGAGGGTGCCAGGGCGAGGAACTCGTCGATGGCCCGGGCTGCGAGGTCGGCCTGTGTCCTGCGGACGGCCTCGGCTCCGGCGAAGCGTTCCGTCCCTCCGCCGGGCAGCGGTTCGCGGCCCAGCGCCGTGTACTCCGTGAGCAGGTCGGCGACCGCGGCCCGGGTCGCGTCGATCTCCAGCTGGGTACGGGCGAGTTCCGACTGCCGGCGTTCCAGCAGGGCGCCCAGACCGGCCCGGGGCGGCACCAATCGGCCCGGACCCGGTGTGTCGTCCGCCGTCGCCGAGCGCAGCAGCGCGAGGTCGGCCAGGGTGTCGAGGGCCCGGACGACGGTGTGCCGGTCGGCGTCCAGGGCTCCGGCCAGCCGGTCCACGCCCCAGCCCGGATGCGTCAGCATCAGCCGGTAGACGGCTTCCGTGCCCGAATCCAGTCCGAGAACCTCCAGCATCGGAAACCCCCTGAGTCGTCTGCGGGTGCCGGGCACATGCGTGCCACGGCATGTTCGTGGCCGGTGCCGGCTCTGGGACCGGGCCGGGTGGGTGCGGCACACTCGGTGCGTGCACCTCGTCGAGTTCGCGTTCACCAAGCCGCCGGATGCGCCCGAGGCGTCCCACGACGCCCTGGTGGCCGCCCTGTGGGCGGTGTGCGGGCCGGACGACGGCGTGGAGCACGTGCGGGTCCACACCAGCCGGGCCGGTGCCCGGGGCGCGGCGTTCCTACTGGCCCCGGACGGCGCGCACGCCGTCCAGCGGTGTCGCGCGATGTGCCAGCGGGCCCTGGCGGGCTCCCCAGTGCTGCACGGCTGGCGGCTGGCGCGGCCCGTCGTCGCCTGAGGGCGCGCGACAGGGGCGGAGCCTCGCGGGGCCGGGGCCCGGGAGGCAGAGCGGCGCGACGTGATCGGGGTGGTGCGACCACCTGCCGAAGTCTCCGCGTTCCGCGAGCCGTTCCTTGCCACGTCCTCATTCTTGGACTAGTGGACGGCCGGACGCTTCTCTCTGTGTGCGGAGCTGCGGGCCGCGGCACGAGGTGAGGTCCGCACGCCAGGAGTTGGCCGTTCGGGCCGAGGCTCCCGACGATGGGGCGTTCCGTACCGCCGCCGAGACGACGAGGACCCACCGGTGCCCCACATCGAGATCGCCAACGACCTTCCCGGCATCAGCGGGCTGATGGCGCAGCGACCCGACACGGGCAAGGTGCTGTCCGCCGTCGCCGAGACGCTGCTGCGCAGTGGCCCCTCCCCGCTCTCCCGGGGCGAGCGCGAGCTGATCGCCGCGTACGTCTCGCACCTGAACCGCACCGACTTCTGTGCCGACTCGCACGGCGCGTTCGCCGCCGCGCAGCTCGACGGTGGTGCCGAGCTCGTCGACGCGGTGCGTGCCGACGTCGCCACCGCGCCGGTCTCCCCGCTGCTCAAGGCCCTGCTCGGGGTCGCCACCGAGGTGCAGGCGAAGGCCGCGCCGGTCACCGACGAGGCGATCGCGGCGGCCCGGGCGGCGGGTGCGACCGACACCCATCTGCACGACACGGTGCTGATCGCCGCCGCGTTCTCCATGTTCAACCGGTACGTGAACGGGCTCGCGACCGATGTCCCGGCGGACCCGGCGTTCTACGACGTCGCGGCCGAGCTGATCGTCGAGCACGGGTACGGCGCCGCCCTGGCGACGTGACCGGAGCGGGTTGCTCCCGGCCGGCCCGGCCCTGTTCAGTTCTTCCCTTTCCGTTCCGTTCTGCCCTTCCTGTTCTGTCCTGTCCTGTCGGTTCGTCGTCCGAGGAGGCGTCATGGGGTGGACCATCGAGCACGTTCCCGACCAGAGCGGCAGGACCGCGCTGGTCACCGGTGCCTCCGCGGGCATCGGCTTCGAGACCGCCCGGGTCCTCGCGGCACGCGGCGCGCACGTCGTCCTCGCCTGCCGGGACGCCGAGCGGGGCCGTGCCGCGGCCGAGCGCATCGACGGCAGCACCGAGGTCGTCCCGCTGGACCTGGCGTCGCTCGCCTCGGTGCGGCAGGCGGCCGGGATCGTCCGCGAGCGGCACCGGCGGCTCGACCTGCTGGTCAACAACGCCGGGGTGATGTTCCCGTCGTACCGGCGCACCGAGGACGGCTTCGAGACGCACCTGGGCGTCAACCACCTCGGGCACTTCGCGCTCACCGGGCTGCTGATCGGTCTGATGACCTCGGTGCCCGGCTCCCGGGTGGTGACGGTCGCGAGCCTCGCGCACCGGATCGGTTTCGGCCGCCTGGACGAGGGGGCGGCCCGGTCCTTGACGGGGCGGCGTTCCATGACGGCGTACGGGCGCTCGAAGCTGGCGAATCTGCTGTTCGCGCGGGAGTTGCAGCACCGGCTCGCCGTGGCGGGCGCGGCCACCGTGTCGGTCGCCGCACACCCCGGGCTGTCGCCGACCGCCCTGTGGCACGGCGATCCACCCGCCCCGGCACGGCCGCTGGCCGCCGCGGGGATGCGGTGGCTGGCCCAGCCGGTCGAGGCGGCCGCCCTGCCGTCGCTGCGTGCCGCCGTCGATCCGGCGGTGCGCGGAGACGCGTACCTCGGCCCTTCGGAGCGGTTCGGTGGCCGCGGCGCGCCCGAACCCGCCCGCTCCAGCAGGGCGGCGCGGAGCAAGGCGGGGCGGGGGCGGCTGTGGACGCTGTCGGAGAAGCTGACCGGGGTTCGGTACGCGTGCGAGCCCTCGGCCCCCGAAGCATCCACGTCGGTGACCGAGGCGGCCCCCGCGCCCGCCGTCATGGGGTGCCCGGTGAGGGGTGGGCGGATATGAGCGGGGGCGCGGACGTCGGTCCGGCGGCCGGGAGGAGCCGAGGCGAGGCCGAGCGGAGCGTGCCGGCCGGGGTGGGTGTCGCGGCCGAGGTCGGTGCGGGCATCGAGCGGCCGGAGCGGTTCCGGCCGGTGGCGGCCTGGGCCTGGATGTGGCGCAGCTTCGACATGGAGCTGCCGGACGTCACCGGCGCGGCGTGGCGGGCGGAGCCGGGTACCGAGGCGCTCTCGGCTCGCGCGGCCGAGGCGGCCGGATACGCGCGGTACGCCGCTCACGGGCCCTGGTAGCGAAGCGCGGCCCGGCCGGAACGGCCCCGGGCGCGGAGCGAACGGGGCCGGCGGGCGGTCCGGTGGTGCGGCCCGTCGAGACAGGGCATCGGGGTGCGTCCGGCCGGGGCACCACGCACCCTCCTCCGGGGAAGCGCGTTCCTCAGGGGCGACTTCCCGAAGTCGCGATCCCGGCTTCCTCCATCGTGCTGGGTGCGTCTTCTGGACGGTGCGCGGGGTCGGCCCGGGCCTAGCGTGGCGCCACGACACACCCCCACCCCCCGTCTGGAAAGGCGACCCGCCATGGCGCAGACCACGCAGCGGCCCGCTCCGGCCCGGTCCCGGCCGCAGCAACACCCGGCCGGGAGACCCGGCTCCGGCAACCCGAACTCCTCGTTCTTCTTCAACGGTCACGTGCCGCGCCGTCGTGCGCTGGTGATCGGCATCAGCGCGCTGTTCGGCTTCGCGCTCACCGTGGTGTGGTCGGCGCAGTTCGTCGACAAGACCATCGGCGACACCATCGCGGACACGCTGCTCGGGCACCCGGCCAAGGGCACCCCGATAGCGGGCGCGCTCGCCGGGCTCGTGTTCGCGCTGGTCACCGGTATCGCGGGGACGTTCACCGCGTGCAACGTGGCCGTGTTCAGCGCGCTCGCCCCGCTGACCGGCGCCCGGGCCACCTCCCGGCGCGGACGGATGGCCGCCGCGCTGCGGCCGCTCGGCCGGCTCGCACTCGGTGCGATCGCGGTGTCGGCGGTGTACGGCATGGTGGTGGGCGTGCTCGGTACGGGCATGCCGCAGTTCGACGAGAGCCAGGGGGGCGGCGGGTTCTCCGGGCGGCTGATCCAGGCGATGGTGGTCTACGGGCTGCTCGGCGCGGTCATGACGTACCTGGGCCTCGCCGCCCTCGGGGTGGTGCGCGATCCGCTGGCGCGGGTGACCCGGGTGTGGCCGGACGCCCCGATGTTCTTCATGGGCGGGCTGATCGGCGCGTTCCTCATCGGACGGCCCTTCCCCTTGTTCCGCCAGCTGTTCCGGGATGCCGCCGCGAGCCGCAACTCGTTGTACGCGGGGCTGGAGTTCGCGCTGCAGAGCCTCGGCAACATCCTGGTGATGGGGCTGGTGTTCCTGCTGGTCACCGGCTTCTTCGGGGACCGGCTGCACAGGTGGCTGACCCGGCGGCCGAGTCGGGCGTCGGCGCTGATGGCGGCGGCGTTCATCGCGGCCGGCGTGTTCATGATCCTTTACTGGGACGTGCGGATGCTGGCCCGGCGTGACCTCATCTGGTACCCGCTGGCACCCTGGGCCGCCTGAGCGGCCGCCGGACACGCGAAAGGCCCGGCCGGGAAGTCCGGCCGGGCCTTTCGCGTGCGGTCGCCGCTCAGGCGGCGAGGGCGGCGGAGTCGGCCGTGGCGATGGCGGTGACGAGTTCGCCCGCCGCGTCGACGATGTCGAGCGAGGTCAGCTCGGGCTCGTCCAGGACCGGCACCAGGTCGGCGAGAAGCTGGGCGAAGCGTCCGTCGTTCTCGTACGTCATCGCCAGGTCGCCCTCCCACAGGGCGGCGCGGACGCGGCGGGCGGTGAGGATGCCGTCGGCCTCGGTGGAGGCGAGGAGCAGCTCGGCGACCCGCTTCTCCAGCGGGGTCGGTGCCCAGGCGCCGGCGCGGAGGTCAGCGACGAGTCCCTCGACGCGGCCGCGGGCGCGGTCGGTGGCGACGGGCTCCAGGAAGAAGGGGTTGCTGAGGTGGGTGGGAACGGGGGCGGCCATCGTGGTCCTCTCGTGGGGCGGGTGGGCGGGTGGCGCCACGGCTGGGTGTCAGCCGAGTCCGGCTGCGGTGCGCAGGGCGGCGGCGCGGTCGGTGCGCTCCCAGGTGAAGTCCGGCAGCTCGCGGCCGAAGTGGCCGTAGGCGGCGGTCTGGGAGTAGATCGGGCGGAGCAGGTCGAGGTCGCGGATGATCGCGGCCGGGCGGAGGTCGAAGACCTCGCCGATGGCCCGCTCGATGAGGTGGAGCGGGATCTCCTCGGTGCCGAAGGTCTCGACGAAGAGGCCGACGGGCTCGGCCTTGCCGATCGCGTAGGCGACCTGGACCTCGCAGCGCGAGGCCAGGCCCGCCGCGACGACGTTCTTGGCGACCCAGCGCATGGCGTAGGCAGCCGAGCGGTCGACCTTGGACGGGTCCTTGCCGGAGAAGGCGCCGCCGCCGTGCCGGGCCATGCCGCCGTACGTGTCGATGATGATCTTGCGACCGGTGAGGCCCGCGTCGCCCATCGGGCCGCCGATCTCGAAGCGCCCGGTCGGGTTGACCAGCAGCCGGTAGCCCTCGGTGTCGAGCTTGATGCCGTCCTCGACGAGCTCCTTGAGGACGTGCTCGACGACGAACTCGCGGATGTCGGGAGCCAGCAGCGAGTCCAGGTCGATGTCCGAGGCGTGCTGCGAGGAGACGACGACCGTGTCGAGACGGACGGCCTTGTCGCCGTCGTACTCGATGGTCACCTGGGTCTTGCCGTCCGGGCGCAGGTACGGGATGGTCCCGTTCTTGCGGACCTCGGTGAGACGGCGGGAGAGCCGGTGCGCCAGGTGGATCGGCAGCGGCATCAGCTCGGGCGTCTCGTCCGACGCGTAGCCGAACATCAGGCCCTGGTCGCCCGCGCCCTGCTTGTCGAGCTCGTCGCCCTCGTCCCTCCGGGAGGCGCCCTCGACCCGCTTCTCGTACGCGGTGTCCACGCCCTGGGCGATGTCCGGGGACTGGGATCCGATGGACACCGACACGCCGCAGGAGGCGCCGTCGAAGCCCTTCTTCGAGGAGTCGTAGCCGATCTCGAGGATCGCCTCTCGGACCAGCTGGGCTATCGGGGCGTAGGCGGTGGTGGTGACCTCGCCGGCGATGTGGACCTGGCCGGTGGTGATCAGCGTCTCGACGGCCACGCGGGCCTGCGGGTCCTGGGCGAGGAGCGCGTCCAGGACGGTGTCGCTGATCCGGTCGGCGATCTTGTCGGGGTGTCCCTCGGTCACGGACTCCGAGGTGAACAGACGTCTGGTCGCGGTGCGGGTCATGTCAGGCAGCCTTCACAAGGTTCGTCTCGGCCTCGCGGGCGGTGCGCACCCCGAGGAGGGAGCGGTACAGGAGCAGCGCGGCGACACCCGCGGTGGCGTAGAGCAGGCTCATGCCGACGGCGGGGACGAAGGCCCCGAGCGTGACGCACAGGGCGGCGACGAGCAGGCCGACGCGCGCGTTGAGGGCGTAGGCGGCCATGTACTTGGTGCGGGCCTCGGGGTCGATGAGGTCGGCCAGCAGGGCCTGGCGCACCGGGACGCTGGCGATCTCGCCGACGGTGAGCAGCACGGCGGCGGCGATCAGCACCCAGCCGGAGTTGCTGACGGCCCAGATCATGTAGCCGACGACGAAGACGGTGATCCCGCCGTACAGCCGGGTGCGTTCGCCGATCCGCCCGAGGAGGGTCTTGGCCGCGAGGATGAGGGCGACGACCAGCGCGGCGTTCACCGCGCGCAGGACGCCGAGGATCGCCGTGCCGTCGACGTCGAGGCCGAAGGACCCGACGGTGAGGAGGGTCTGGCGGGGGAACTCGTCGGCGAGCCGGACGGCGATGTAGTAGCCGATCTGCATCTCGACGGCCGCGATCAGCGCGGCGGCGGCCAGCTGCCGCAGGAAGACCCGGTCACGGGCGACGGCGAGATAGCCGCGGACCATCGCGGCCGGGCCGGACGCGCCTGGGGCACCGGTGCTGGGTGCGGTCTCGCTGATCCACCGCCACATCACCGTCGTGGTCAGCAGGCAGAGTACGGCGGCACCGGTCAGCAGCTGGAGGAAGTGCCCGTCGTACAGGAAGCCTCCGAGGAGCGCGCCGACGGTGAAGGCGAGGTTGATGGACCAGTAGTTGATCGTGTAGACGAGCGGGCGGTTCTCGGGGGTGGAGACGTCCACCATCATCGCGTCGGCCGCCGGGGTGGCCAGCTGCGAGCAGCAGGTGTTCAGCAGGAACAGTCCGAAGGTCGCGGGTCCCGAGCTCCACCAGGGCGAGTTGGCGAGGGCGAGGAGAGCGAAGGTGAGGGTGGCGCCGAGTTCGCCGGCCACCATGACCGGGCGCCTGCCGTGGACGTCGGCCAGGTGGCCGCCGAGGAAGTTGGCCGCGATGCCCGCCGCCGCCACGCAGACCGTGAGGGCGCCCGCCACGGCGGCGCCGTACAGGCTCGCGAGGTGGATGACGAGCAGCGGCATCAGCATGATCGAGAGGAGCCGCTGGACGAAGCCGACGCCGAGGCGGAGGCGGATGTTGGGGTGCAGGGAGCGCAGGGTGAGGGCGGGCCGCGTGTCGTCCGTCGCCCTCTTCGACTCCGGCGTGCTCATCGCAGGCTCCGCGGCAGGCGGATCTCGTCGGCGAGCCGGCCGCCCTTGCCCCAGTGGTCGGGGTCCACGTCCCGGATGATCACGGTGACGGCCTCGTCGGGGCAGCCGGAGACGCGGGTGACGACATCGGTGATGCCGGCCACGAGGTCTCTGCGGCTCTCTCGGTCGTTGCCCTGCCACCAGTTGACGGTGATCACCGGCATGTCAGCGGTCCTTTTCTGCAGAAGACGGCGAAGAGCGCGGAATATGTTTCCGGGGTGCGGGCACAGGCGCGGCGGCTCGAGAATCTCCCGTCGCCGGGCGGTCGGCAAGCGGCGGGCGGAGAAGCGGCACGACTTGAACAAGTCATGGATTTTCCCGGTCCTTTTTCCTGTGGTCCCGGACATCGAGTTGGTGAAGTCGCGACGCAATTCCAGGAGGCCTTGCCGTCGATTTCCGGCCGTGGTGTGATCAGCGCCGTCCTGCCCGGCCGGTCCCGTCCGACCTCCGCCGGGTGTTCTCCCGTGACGGGACGGCCTGGTGCGCCCGATCCCCGCGCGGCCCCGCCCGTCACGGGAGCTCTGGACTCCCGACCCGCTCGGAAGGAATGTTGGTGTCCCTCTTCGACCTACGCAGGATCGGCGGCAGGATCGGCGCGGAGGTGAGGGGCGTCGACCTCTCCACCGAGCTGTCGGACGCCGTCTTCCGGCAGATCCACGATGCGTTTCTGGAGTACAAGGTCCTGTTCTTCCGTGACCAGGACATCACGGATGCCCACCAGCTCGCTTTCGCCGCGCGGTTCGGTCCGCTCACCGCCCCGCACCCGATGATGCGGACGATCGACGGCACCCCTCAGGTGATCCCGGTGGACGGGGAGGACCAGCGTGCCGATCACTGGCACACCGACGTCAGCTTCACCACCGCCCCGTCGCTGGGCACGAGCCTGCGCAGCGTGGTGCTGCCGCCCTACGGCGGGGACACGATGGTCGCGAACGCGGCCGCCGGGTACCGGGACCTGCCGGCGGAGCTGCGGGCGATAGCGGACGGGCTGTGGGCCGTGCACACCAATCACGCGGAGCAGCCGCGGCTCGGCACCGAGCGCGGGGAGAAGGTCCGGGAGGCGTTCCTGGCCCGCCGGTTCGAGGCCGCCCACCCGGTGGTGCGGGTGCACCCGGAGTCCGGTGAACCGAGCCTGTTCCTCGGCGGTTTCGCTCAGTGGCTGGTCGGGATGACCCCGCGCGAGTCGCGGCCGATCATCGATGTGCTGCAGTCGTACGTGCGACGCCCCGAGAACACCGCGCGGTGGTCCTGGCGCCCGGGTGACGTGCTGATCTTCGACAACCGCAGCACCCAGCACTACGCGGTCAACGACTACGACCGCCATCAGCGGGTGCTGCACCGGGTGTCCGTCGACGGCGACGTGCCGGTCGGTCTCGACGGCAAGCGGAGCTACGCCCTGCGGGAGGGCGAGTGAGCACCGCGCCCACCACCGCGCCCACCGGGTCCGGCGACGCGCCCGTGTCCGCCGCCGGTCCTGCGGGGTTCGCCGCGCGGCTGCGCCGCCGGGAGCCGCTGGTCGGCTACTGGATCGCCCTGGACAACCCGGCCGGGACCGAGCGGATCGCCGGTCTCGGCTACGACTACATCGGCGTCGACGGCCAGCACGGCGTGCTGCACCAGCCCGGCTGGCAGTCGGCGATGCTGGCGGTCGACGCCCGCGGCCGGTCCGCCGGGGTGCTCCGGGTTCCGTCGCCCGACCCGGTCGCGATCGGCGTGGCCCTGGACACCGGGGCGCGCGCCGTGATCGTCCCCATGGTGGAGACCGCCGAGCAGACCAGGACCGTGGTGCGGGCCTGCCGGCACCATCCGGCGGGCACCCGCAGCCTGGGCGGTCCGGTCCGGGCCGAGGTGCGGCTCGGGTCGGTGCCCGCCGAGATCGACGAGCAGGTCGCCTGCATCGTGATGATCGAGACGGCGGCCGCGCTGGACGACCTGGAGGCCATCTGCGCGACCGAGGGGCTGGACGCGGTGTACGTCGGTCCCGCCGACCTGTCGGCGGCTCTCGGAGCGCGCTTCTTCGGCGACCCGGCCGCGGCCGACGCGTTGGAGGCGGCGCTGGTGCGGATCAAGGACGCTGCCCGGCGCAACGGCATCGCCTGCGGCATCCACGTCCTGGACGGCGAGAACGCCGCGAAGCGGCTCGCCGAGGGGTTCACCTTCGCCACCGTCTCCAGCGACATCACCCACCTTCAGCAGGCCGCCGCCGCGCATCTGGCCGCGGCCCGCGGCCTCGGCACGGCCTGACCGCACGGCCGGAGAGGGGAAACCGTGACGACAGAGCTCAGCACGCGGGCGTCGGCCGGGTCGGTGGACGACCTGGTCGGACGGACGCCGCTGCTCGACGTGCCGCTGCCCGGACTCGGCGCGTCGGTGCGGCTGCTGGCCAAACTGGAGATGGCCAACCCGCTGTCCAGCGTGAAGGACCGGGCCGCGCTGTTCATGATGCGGGCGGCCGAGGAGGCCGGGCTGCTGCCGCCGACCGGCGGCACCGTCATCGAGTGCTCGTCGGGCAGCACCGGCATCTCGCTGGCCGCGCTGTGCGCCCGGCGCGGGCACCGCTGCGTCATCGTGATGCCCGACAACGCCACCGAGGAACGGCGCCTGATCCTGCGCGAGCTGGGCGCCGAGGTGCACCTCGTGCCGGCCGGGGACGGGCTGATGGCCGCCTGGGCGTACGCCGAGGAGCTGCAGCGGACCGTGCCCGGCTCGTGGGTGCCGCACCAGGACCGCAACCCGGCCAATCCGGCGGCGCACTACGCGACCACCGGGCCGGAGATCTGGCGGGCCCTCGGCGACCGGATCGACGTGCTGGTGTGCGGGGTCGGCACCGGCGGCACCCTCACCGGCACCGCCCGCTATCTCAAGGAACGCACCGGGCTGCACGTGGTGGCCGTCGAGCCGGCCCGCAGTGCCGTGCTGTCCGGCGGCGAGGCCGGGCCGCACGGCATTCCCGGCATAGGCGCCGGATACGTCTCCGAGATCACCGACCTGTCCCTGGTGGACGAGGTCGTCGCCGTCACCGACGAGGCGGCCGCGGCGACCACCCGGGAGGTCACCCGCGCCACGGGCGTGCCCGTCGGAGTCTCCTCCGGGGCCGCCGCCTGGGCCGCCCGCACCGTGACCGCCCGCTCCCGCTGGGCGGGCGCGACGGTCGTCACCGTCTTCCCCGACAGCGGGGAGCGCTACCTGTCGACGGCCCGCTGATCCGTCGTCTCCTCACGAAAGACAGGCAGACATGTGTCGGATCTTCGGTTACTTCAACGCGGCGGCGACGCCGCACGAGATGCGCGCCGTCGCCGCCCTCCAGCGGCACGGTGGCCCCGACGCCACCCGGACCGCGCGGGCCCCCGGCTGGGGCCTCGGCAGCAACCGGCTCGCCGTCGTCGACCTGGACGGCGGGGAGCAGCCCTACGGCCGAGGCGGCCGAGTGCGGGTCGTGTTCAACGGCGAGATCTACAACCACGAGGAGCTTCGGGCCCGCCTGGTGGCACGGGGCCACGACATCCCCGACCGCTGTGACGGCTCGGTGCTGCCGGCGCTGTACCTGGAGTACGGCGAGGAGTT
The DNA here is from genome assembly GCF_042746075.1 of Streptomyces sp. NPDC058758. Taxonomy (NCBI): domain Bacteria; kingdom Bacillati; phylum Actinomycetota; class Actinomycetes; order Kitasatosporales; family Streptomycetaceae; genus Streptomyces; species Streptomyces sp. NPDC058758. The sequence continues at coordinate 22,302 of NZ_JBHYPS010000048.1, forward strand.
GACCGACCACCTCGACGGCATGTACGCGCTGGCGCTGGTCGACGAGCGCGGCCCGGTGCCGCGGCTGCTGCTGGCCACCGACCACATCGGGATGAAGCCGCTGTACCTGCGGTGGGACGCGGCGGAGCGTTCCCTGCGCTTCTCCTCCGAACTGCCCGCGCTGTTGGGCTTCGGCGGGACCGGCGCCCGGGTGCGGGAGTCGGCGCTCGACGCGTACCTGGCGACCAGGACGCCGTTCGGCACGCGGACCGTGTACGAGGACGTGGACGTCCTGCCGCCGGGCACCACCTGGGTGTGCGAGCTCGGTGGCACCCCGCGGGTGCGTCGGCGGCCCGCCGACGTGGCCGAGGGACCGGTCCCGGACGGCTTCACCGCGGCCCGGCGGGTGCGCAGGACGCTGCGCACGGAGGTGGGCCGGCTGCTCGTCGCCGACGTGCCGGTGGCCCTGATCACCTCCGGTGGTCTGGACTCGAGCCTGGTGACGGCGCTCGCCGCCGAGCGGGGGCCGGTGGACACCTTCAACATCGCCTACCGGGGAGCGTGGCCGTTCGACGAGCGGCGCTTCGCGCGGGAGGTCGCCGAGCGGGCCGGGGCGGCACACCACCAGGTGGAGATCGATCCGACGGACTTCCCCGCGCTCCTGCGGGACACGGTGTGGCATCTGGGCCAGCCGAACGCCGACCCGATCGCGCTGAGCACGTACGCGCTGTTCCGGGCGGTGCGCGAGGCCGGATTCACGGTGGCGCTGACCGGTGACGCCGCCGACGAGGTGTTCGGCGGGTACGAGCGGATGCGGGTGGCGGCCGAGCGGTCCGCGGCGGGCGAGGAGTGGTCGGCGGGGTATCTGGACGCGCTGTCCGCCGCCCCGGCCGCGCTGCGGGCGCGCCTGTACACCGACGACTACCGGGCCCACGTCGCGGCCGATCCGGCGCTGCCCGCCGCCGTCGTGGCCGACCTGCTTCACGGCCCCGGCACGGTCCTGGACCGGATCACCCGGTTCGAACTGGAGCAGCGCCTGCCCGCCTACCACCTGCGCCGGGTCGACCACCTGAGCATGGCTTCCTCGGTCGAGGCGCGGGTGCCGTTCTGCCAGCGGTCGGTGATCGCGCTCGGCTCGGCGCTCGCGGACCACCAGCGGATCCAGGGCGGACAGGTCAAGCGGACGCTGTACGCGGCGGCGGCGGGGCTGTTGCCGGAGCGTGTCCTCGGCCGTCCGAAGCAGCCGTTCACGCTGCCGGTGACGGCGATGCTGCGGCCGGGCACCTCGCTGTGGGAACTCGCCCGGGACCTGCTGGCGACCGGTCGGCTCGGGGAGCGCGGCCAGGTGGACGGCGCGGCGGTCGAGGCGCTCTTCACCGCGCAGGCCGAGCGGCCGGACGACGGCGCCGCGCTCGCGCTGTGGGCGCTGCTCGCCTACGAGGTGTGGCACGAGCAGTTCCGCCGTCCGGTGGCCCTCCCCGAGATCGCGCCGGTGGCGCCGGACGGGCCGCGGACACTGGCGGTGGCGGCGTGATCGGCCATCTCGCGTACGCGGCGGGCAGCCCCTGCCCGACTTTCGTGCTGGACGCCGGACGGCTGCCGCAGGACGACGAGGCGCTGCTCGCGCACCTCGCCGAGGCCCGCCGCTACCTGGTGTCGGCCGGCGGCGCGCATGTGCTGAAGATCGCGCTGGTGGAACCGTCCGCGCACCCCATGTTCGATCTCGACTACCGGTTCGTACAGGCGCTGCCCGGCGCCCCCGACCGGTTCGACCTGCGGGGTTCGTGCGGTCATTCGATCCTGTCGGCGGTGGTGGCCGCGGCCCGTTCGGGAATGCTGCCGCGGCTGGTGCCGGGGGCGCGGATCCGTGTCCAGGTGCTCAACAACGGCGACAGCGTGGTGTGCGAGGTCGACCGGGTGGAGCGGGACGGGGCCGCTTTCACGGTCACCTTCGTGCAGTCGGCGCCGGTGCCTTTCGGCGAGCTGCTGCCCGCCGGAACGCCCCGTACGCCTCTGGTGGTGGGCACCGACCGGACCGAGGTGTCGCTGGTCGCGAGCGCCAACGCGTACGCCTTCGTGGACGCCCGCGACCTCGGGGTGCCCGACCAGGCGGCGCTGTTCGGAGCGGGCGACGAACTCCTGGTCCGGCTGGAGGCGTTGCGGGAGATCGCGGCCGACCGGCTGGGCTGGGCCAAGGACGGGGCCTTCCCGAAGATCGCGGCGGTGCTGCCCTCCGAGGACGGCGGGATCGCGGCCCGGGCCGTGACGGTGCCCGGCTGGCATCCGTCGATCGCGCTGACCGGGGTGGTGTGCCTGGGGACGGCCGTACGGATCCCGGGCACCGTGCCGTGGCGGATCGCCCGCGAGAACGGGGCGGACACCGGGCTGCTGGAGATCGCGACGACGGGCGGCCGGACGGCCGTCACGGCGGTCACGGCGGCGCCCGGCGCGGCCGACGGCGAGGGCGCCCTGCTGTGGGCGACCGTCGCACGCAAGAGCGTCACCTTCCAGGGTTCGTTCGTTCTGACGCCCCTGAGCCATCTGCAATTCGAGGAGGTCGCCCAATGCCTGGCGTTGTCGGGGGCGGCATGAGACCGCTGTTGACGGCCGAGCTGCGCGCCCGGTTGTCCGAATCCGCCGACACGACCGATCCGGCGGGTGAGCCGGACCGTCAGGTGCTGGCCCAGCTGCGTGCGAGCGGCCTGCTCGGCACGGCCGTGCCGGTCCGGCACGGTGGTGCGGGCGGGGACGCGGCGGCGGTCAACCGGGTCGTCGCGGAGATCGCCGCCGTGAATCCGTCGGTGGCGATCGTCGCGTTCCAGCATTTCGCCGTAAGCGCCAGGATCTCCGAGTGGGGCACCGAGGAGCAGCGGGAACGCTGGCTTCCGGGGCTCGCCGACGGAAGCGTGCTGGCGGCTTCGGCGTGGAGCGAGACGGGTGCGGGGGCGGCGAAGCGGAACCTGTCGAGCACCGGGACACGGCTCGCCGACGGGCGGTGGCGACTGGACGGCGCGAAGGCCTTCGCGACCGGCGCCGGGGTGGCCGACACCTATCTGGTGCTGGTGCGGACGGCCGCCGAGGCGCCGTCGGCGGCACCGGGCGGGTACGGATCGGACGGGCAGACCTTCTTCCTGGTCGGTGCGGACACCCCGGGTGTGGTCCCGGAGATCGGTTTCGGTCTCGCCGGCATGCGTGGTTCGGCGACCGGTCTGGTCGCACTGGACAACTGCGTGGTCGCGGACGCCGACCGGCTCGGGCCGGCGGGCGGGGCCGCCTCGGTGATCGCGGGGGTGCGGGAGTCGGGCGCCAGCCTGGGCGCGGTGTCGGTGGGCATCGCGCAGGGCGCGTTCGACCTGGCCGTACAGCACGCGGAACACCACGGGCTGCTCGCGCTTCCGACCGTGCGGCACCGGCTGGTGGAACTGGCGACCCGGCTGGAGGCGGCGCGGGCCGTAGTGGACCGGGCGGGGGCGCGGACCTCGGCCGATCCGGGTCTGACGACGCTGCACAGCAAGCTGCACGCGAGCGTGGCGGCCGAGGAGATCTGCCTCGACGTGGCGCGGATGCTCGGCTCGGCCGGGTACCGCGACGGAGCGCGGATCGTGCGGCTCCTGGCCGACGCGCGGGGCATCGCGTTCATGGGGCCGACCAACGACCTGTGCCGGGACCTGGTGGCGGCGTCGTGGAAGGGCTGAGCGCGGTGCCCGACCTCGTGGTCAGCGGTCGCCGGCTGGTGACGCCGGACGGGGTGCGTGCGGGACACGTGCTGATCGCCGGCGGGCGGATCACCGCCGTGACCGGAGCCGACACCGCGCCGGCGCACGTCGAGCGGATCGACGCGGGCGACCACTACGTGCTGCCGGGTCTCATCGACTCCCACGTGCACTTCCGTACGCCGGGTCTGACGTACAAGGAGGACTGGGAGCACGGCAGCCGGGCGGCGGTCCGCGGTGGTGTCACCACCGTGATGGACATGCCGAACACGGTGCCGCCGACGCTCGACCCGGTCGCGGTGGCGGAGAAGGCCCGGCTGGTGGCGGGCCGTTCACTGGTGGACATGCGTTTCCACATCGGGCTCGATCCGGCCAGGCCCGAGCTGCTGGCGGAGCTCGATCCGGCGGTGGCGACGAGCGCGAAGGTGTTCATGGCCGGCCACCACACGGCGCCCACGGTGGTGCGCGACCCGGTGGTGCTGGAGCGGGCGTTCGCCGCCGCGGCCGAGGGCGGGGTCCAGCTGGTCCTGCACGCCGAGGACGACGACCTGTTCGCACTGCTCGACGCCTGGTGGGGCGATCCGGGCAGCTATCTGGAGTACGAGCGCCGGCGTCCGCGCACCGGTGGCATCGTCGCCGTCGCCAAGGTCATCGAACTGGCCCGGCGGTACGGCACCGCCGCGCACATCCTGCACCTGTCGAGCGCCGAGGAGGCCGACCTGGTGTGCGCGGCGCGGGCCGCCGGATATCCGGTGACCTTCGAGGTCACCGGCCACCACCTGTCGTTCACCGACCAGGACACCCGCAGGCTGGGGGCACGCACCCGGCTCTCGCCCTCGATCCGCGGCCAGCTGGACCAGGACCGGCTGTGGCGGGCGCTGGTCGAGGGGCAGGCCGCGACGCTGGGCAGCGACCACGCACCGCACACCGTCGAGGACAAGACCCGCTCGGTCGCCGACTCGCCGCCGGGGCTTCCCGGCGTGCAGGAGCTCGCGGTCGCCGTGTGGACGGGAATGCGCCGCCGCCGTCCCGACGAGGATCCGGACGTGGCGGCGGCCCGCCTGGTGCGGCACCTGTCGCAAGGGCCCGCCGAGTTGTTCCGGCTGCCGGGCAAGGGGCGTATCGCGCCGGGCGCCGACGCCGACCTGGTGGTCTTCGCGCCGGACACTCCGTGGATGCTCTCGGCCCACGACGTGGAGAGCAAGTGCGGCTGGTCGGCCTACGAGGGCTGGACGTTCACCGGCCGGGTCGAACGCACCCTGCGGGCCGGGCGGACCGTGTGGGACGCCGCGTCGGGGACGTTCGGCGCGTACGACGGCCGGCTGCTCGGGGCGGCCCCGGTCTTCGGGGACGCAGGCCGCGGAGATGCGGACCCGCGGTCCGCGACGGCCCGGGACACGACACCGACGGCGGCGTTCGCCGCACGGGAGGGATGACATGACCAGAAAACGGTCCGTGGTGGTGGCGGGCGGTGGCATCGGAGGACTCGCGGCGGCCGTGGGCATGGCCGTGCGCGGCCTCGACGTGACCGTCGTCGAACGGGCGGGACGGATCGGCGCCAAGGGCTCGGGGCTCGTCCTGTACCCGAACGGGGTGCGCGCGATCGACGCGCTGAGCGGACGTCTCGGGGCCCGGATCCGGGATGTCGGCCACGTCACCCGGCGCGACGAGGTGCGGATCGTGATGGAGGCGGACGGCACGGTGCTCGCCGAGGAGCAGGTCGGCACGTCCACGGCCGCGCTGGGCGCCCCGCAGATCCCGGTGCTCCGCAGCGCGTTGCACCGGGCCCTGCTCGACGAGGCGCTCTCCGCCGGGGCCGCCGTCCGCCTCGCCACCGCGGTGACGGACTACATCACCGGGCCCGATCAGGTCACCGTCGTCCTCTCGGACGAGCACGGCATCGACTGCGACGCGCTGATCGGAGCCGACGGCATCCATTCGGCGGTCCGGGCCCAGATGCTGGGCGACGGGCCGCCGCACTACCGCGGTTACACCTCGGTGCGCGGCCGGACCAGCGGCTCGGCGCTCGGAGCGCGCGGGCACGTGGTCAACGGCCGGGGGATCCAGCTGTTCGTCGCCCCGGTGGGCGGCGACACCCTGTACTGGACCGCCAAGATCACCGCACCGCCGGGGGTGTGGCCCGCGCTGGGACCGGACGGGGCGCGGGCGGCGCTGCTGGAGGCCATGGACGGCTGGCACCCTCCGGTCGTCGACCTGGTGCGCGAGGCCGTTCCCGAGGACATCGTCGTCACCGACATCCACGACCGCGATCCGGTCGACAGCTGGGTCGACGGCCGGGTGGCGCTGCTCGGCGACGCCGCCCACCCGATGGTCCCGGCCCTCGGCCAGGGGGCCAACATGGCCCTCGAGGACGCGCTGGTGCTGGCCGAGGCGCTGGCCTCGGACGCCGAGGTGCCCGACGCGCTCGCCGACTACGCCCGCGAGCGCGCGTCGCGCGCCGGGGCCGTCGTCCTCGCCTCCCGCCGTCAGGGCTCCCTCGACCAGGGCGCCGACCGGGCGGCCGAAGAACGCCGCAACGCCCATGTCCGTTCCGCCGGCCGCAAGGACCTGGCACTCACCGACGTCCTGGGCTGGCGGCCCGGCGACCGGGACCCCCGACGGCCCGCCGGGCCGTCCTCTCCGATGACCACCCTCCGTCCGAAGAAAGGGCCCTCCGCCATGCCGGCACCGCACATCGTCCTGATCAGCGGATCGCTGCGCCAGGGATCCACCTGTGACCGGGTGGCCGACTGGTGCGCGGAGCGCTGCGCCGAGCAGGGCGCCTCCGCGCGGGTGTTCACCGGCGCGGAGATCGACTTTCCGGCGTACCGGCCGGGGCTCGGCACCTCGCACGCGGCGGTGGCCGGGTTCCTCGACGAGCTGCGGGCCGCCGACGGGGTCGTCCTGGTGTCGCCGACGTACCACGCCACCCTCTCGGGACTGCTGAAGAACGCCCTCGACTACGTCAACGACATCGACGGCCCGGTGCCGTACCTGGAGGGGCGGCCGATCGGCACGGTCGCGGTCGGGGCGGCGGCGCAGGGTGCGGTCTCGACGCTGACGACGCTGCGCACCATCGGGCACGCGCTGAGGGGCTGGCCGACGCCGGTGGGGGTCGCCGTCGACCGGGTGCCGGCGGCCGACACCACCGGTGGGGAGCCCGCGCCGGACACGGCGCGGCTGCTGCAGATGGTGTCCCAGGTGGTGTGGCTGGGCAGCATGCGGGCCGCCGAACGGAAGACGGTCCTGGGGGCCGTCGCCTGAGTGCGGCAGGCGGGTGGGGACTTCCCGGCCGGGAGCCGGCCGGGAGCGGCGAGGACGCCGCGGAGAAGCACAGAGAAGCGCAGAGAGAAGGAGAGGGTTCGATGTCGTCGTCCCCCGAGTCCGCCGTGTCCGGCGGGTTCCACCCGTTTCCCGCCCTGCTGGGGCCGGTCTGGCGTGACGCCAACGTCCGGTCGGGGCCGTCCCTGGACAGCCCCGTGATCCGGCTGCTGCTGCCGGACGCGGCCGTCGGTTACGAGGCCGAGGGCTGGTCGCCCGGTGACGAGGTGGTGGAGGACCAGCACCGGGACGGGGTGATCACGAGCGCGATCTGGTTCAGGCTCGCGATCGGTGGCTGGTCCAGCGCGGTCAACTTCGAGCCGGAGACGGTCGCGGTGGTCCTGGCCGACGCCGCACCCTCCCCGAGCGGGAGCCAGGCTCCCTGACGGGGGGTCGGGTGCGGCGGCGCCACGGACCGCGCGACGTCGTCAGCCGGCCGGTGCTCAGGCGAAGGTGATGCGCTGGCCGCCGCCGACGCCCTGGGAGTCGCCGAGGCCGACCTGGCAGGCGGTGACACCGCAGTCGACCGTGCCGGACGGGGTGCCCTCGGCGCCCTTCACGGCCTGGAAGACCTTGTGCACGGTGAACTGGGTGCTGAGCTTGCCCTGGGCGTCCGCGGTGATGTCGACCACGGTCGACGGGTCACAGCCGTAGGCGCCCGAGGCGACGATCTCGCACTGGGCGACGTGGTAGACGGCTCCCGGGGTCAGGCCGGTGCCGTTGACGGTCACCGTGGCGCCGTCCGCGAGGCCGCTGGCCGGGGTCACCGAGACCACCGGGGCCGCGGCCATCGCGGCGGGCTGGAAGGCGACGGCCAGGCCGGTGGCGAGGGCGGCGGTGGCGCCGACGCGAGCGATGAGGCCGAGCGTGTTCTTGACGGTCATGCGAGAACTCCAGGATGTGAAGGAGGGGAAGCGGCCGCTCCTCTTCCGGCGGCCACCAACGAATTTAGCGATCTTGACGGGCCCTCACATCTTCGAGGTTGCTTCATAAAACTTACTCAAAACGGGACATGAAACAGCGATACGGTCACGCGACGGCGGTCGTCGTGCCGGAAGCCCAGTCGCGCAACCGCGCCCGGTCGGACTTTCCGCTCCCGGTGCGCGGCAGCCGCGCCACCACGCGGACCGCTCGGGGGCGAGCGTGCGGGGGGAGCGCGCGGCGGCACGCCTCGGCGACCCGGGCGGCCACCGCCCGCTGGTCGGGATCCGCGCTCTCCGCGAACGCCCAGACGGTGTCGCCCCGGTCACCGCCGCCACGGACCCCCACGACCGCGGCGTCCAGGACCCCGGCCGCGGCCCGTACCGCGTCCTCGACGACCGTGGGGGCCACGGTCTCGCCGTGCACCACGAGCACTTCCTTGATCCGGCCGCGGACCGTGAGCCAGCCGTCGGCCGTGACCGCGCCGGTGTCGCCGGTGCGCAGCCAGCCGTCGGCGGTGAACGGGGTGCGGTCGAGGCCGCCGGTGGCCGGGTCGAGGTAGCCGAGCATCAGGCTCGGGCTCGCCACCTCGATCTCCCGGCCGGCACCGCCGAGTCGGGCCCCGACGCCGTCGAGGAGCCGCCCGACGGTGCCGGGGCGCAGGTCTCCCGGGGCGTTCAGGGCGACGTTCGGGCCGGCCTCGCTCAGGCCGTAGCCGTCGTGCAGGGGCGCCCCGGTGACGGCGAGGAAGTCGGCGTACAGGGCGGGCGTCAGCACGTCGCCGCCGCAGCCGCGGATCCGCAGGCCCGCGAGCAGCAGGGCCGCCTCCGGGTCCCGGGCGGCCTCGGCGGCGAGCATCCGGTACATGGTGGGCACCCCGTCCAGCGAGGTGATGCCCTCGGTCGCGAGCCGGGTCAGGGTGGTCCGCAGGTGGAAGCCCGACTCCGCGTACAGGTGGGCGCCGGTGGCCCGCCACACCCGCAGCACGCTGTAGCCGTAGGCGTGCCGCAGCGGCAGCGGGAGCAGCAGCCGATCGGCGTCGGTGACCCGCATCCGGGCGGCGGTGGCCCGCCCCTGGTGGACGAGGGCGGCGGCGGGGACGGCGACCGCCTTGGGGTCGCCCGAGCTGCCGGAGGTCCAGAAGACGGCGGCGACCGGGTCGGGGACGTCGAGCGGCCGGGCGGCCCCGGCGACGACGACGGGCACTCCCGAGCCGGTGACGCGGATCCGGGCCGCCGGGGCGATGTGCCGGGCCGGGGCCGTGCCGTCGAGCAGCAGCGGGGCCCCGACCGTCTCGGCGGCGAGCGCGGCGACGACCGCGGCGAGCGGATGGTCGCAGGCGAGCGCGACCGCCCGCCCGGGCCCCGCCCCCGCGGCGGCGAGCCCCCGGGCGGCCTCGTCGACCAGCCGGGCGAGCCGGCCGGCGGGGACGGCTTCGCCGTCGACGGTCAGGCGGGGGGCGGGGCGGGGGGCGGGGCGCGGGGCGGGGCGGTCGAAGTGGTCGGCCGGGCCGGGAATCCGGGCGACCGGCCGGCCGGCGGAGGCGGTGGTGGAGCCGCCGGAGACCGCAGCGGGGGTCGGCGTGCCGGCCGGGCCGGGGAACGGGTGGGTCCGTGGGCGGGGGGTCATGCCGCCGCTCCGGACGACGGGGTCTCGGGGGTCACGGGACCGGCGAAGAGCCGGCGGACGCCCACGGGGACGTCGGCGTCGTGGACGGGGACCGTGATGACGGTGGTCCGGCCCGCGGCGTGCGCCTCGGCCGCGGCGGCGAGCGCGGCGGTGAGTTCCGCCGGCGTCGTGCAGCGCACCGCGTCGCCGCCGAGGGCGCGGACGGCGGCGTCGGCGTGGGAGGGGGCGGTGAAGCGGGTGAGGGCGTCGGGGGCCCGCTCCTCGGCGCGGGCGAACCGGGGCCAGCCGTAGCCGCGGTTGTCCAGGACGAGGACGGTGAGGCCGAGCTTCAGCTCGGCCGCGGTGGGCAGCGCGGCGAGCCCCATCTCGAACGCGCCGTCGCCGCACACCAGAACCGTCCTGCGGGCCGGATCGGCGACGGCCGCGCCGACGGCGGCCGGGAGCCCGAAGCCGACCATGGTCTGCTCGCCGGGCGTGACGACCCGGGCCCCGTCGCCGACGGAGACCACCGGCCAGTGGTAGCCCCACATGTCGTGCAGCCCGTTCTCCTGGACGAGGGTGGCGTCGCGGCCCACCGACTCCTGGAGCAGCCGCAGCGCCCCGGGCACGGTCAGGGCGGCCCCGTCCGTGTCGGCGGGCACGCCGCGGGCCCGCATCTCCGCCCGTACGGCGGCGATCTCGGCCCGGCGGGCGGCCACGGCGGCTGTCTCCGGGGCCTGCGCCCCAAGGGCGTCGGCGAGCTGGCCCGCGACCACGGCGGCGTCGCCGAGCAGGGCGGCCTCGGGCTCCAGGGCGGACAGGAACACGGCCGGGTCCACGTCGACGTGGACGAGCGTCTTGTCGTCGAGCCCGTCCCAGCCCATCCGGGCGGTCTCCTCCAGGCGGGATCCGATCGCGAGGACGACATCGGCCTCGGCGAGCAGCCGGTCCGCCGGTGGCGTGGTGTAGAGGCCCACCAGGCCGCAGGCGAGGGGGTGTTCCTCGTCGAGGACCCCCCGCCCGGCGGCGGTGGTGAAGACCGGCGCGCCGAGCAGTTCGGCCAGGCGCCGCACGGCGGCGCCCGCGCCCGCGGGCTTGCAGCCGCCGCCCACGACGACGACGGGAAGGCGTGCGGCGGCGAGCAGCGCGGCGGCGCGGCGGACCTCCTCCGCGTCGGCGGCGAAGCGCAGGCGGCGCACCGGCGGAGCGGGGCGGCGCTCGGGCGCCGGAGCGCGCAGCACCTCGTCGGCGATCTCGACCAGGACCACGCCGGGGGCGCCGTTGACGGCGAGGTGGACGGCGCGGCGCAACGCCCAGGTCAGCTGACGGGGGTCCTCCACCAGAAAGGTCCACTTGGCCAGCGGGGCGGCCATGGCGGCCTGGTCGGTGTGCTGGAACGCGCCCCGGCCGATGCCGAGCGCGGGTACGCGGGTGGTGACGACGACGACCGGGGCGCCCAGCGAACCCGCTTCGAGCAGGCCGGTGAGGGCGTTGGCGAAGCTCGGGCCGGAGTTGACGGCGAGGACGGCGGGCCGTCCGGAGACGGCGGCGTGGCCGATCGCGGCGCAGGCGCCCGCGCGCTGGTCGCGGACCCCGACGACGCGCAGCCCGGGCACGGCCCCGGCGGCGTCCATCAGACCGGGATCGTCGGACGGCAGGCCGACGACGAGATCGCATCCGGCGTCCGCGAGGGTCCTGGCGACGACGTGCCAGGGATGGTTCTCGGTGCTCACGCTCACGGGTCGGCTCCTCATCGGTTCGGTGGAACGGGGCACGCGTACGGGGCGCGGGCCCGGGTGCGGGGACGTCGCGGTGGCCGGAAGCGCGGACGGTCAGGGCTCTGTGCGGATCCGGGACCGGGGACCGGTACCGGGGCCGGCGGGCGGGCCCGCCTCGGCGGACAGCAGCAGGGGGCGGCCGGACACGGTGCCGTGGCGGCGGACGTTCCCGGCCAGCGGGCCGTAGCCGCCGAAGGGGCGGTTGCCGTCCTCGGCGTCGAAGGTGACGCGCTCCTCGCAGACCACGCTGGTCGCGATGCGCGACCTCCCGGCGAAGGCGGGTTCGCCGAACACCGAGGCGTACATGCCGCGGGCGGACTCCTCGGCGGAGCCCAGCCAGCGGGCGACCTGGTCGGGGGCGTCGTACGCCATGGTGAGGACGACGGGGGAGAAGAACTCCGGCGGGTGGAAGTCCTCCTGCCACGGCAGGTGCAGCAGCGTCGGCTCGACGGTGTGCCGGGCGAGGTCGGTCCGGCCGCCGCGGACGGTGAACTCGCGGTGCGCGTCGAGGAAGGCGGCGGCGTCCTCGACGGCGTCCGGGTAGACCAACGGGGCGACCCGGGTAGAGGGGTCGCGCCGGTCGCCGACCCGGATGCCGGCCAGCGCGTCGGCGAGCCGCGGCACCAGCGCGCGGACCTGCGAGCGGTGGACGAGGACGAGGTCGGTGCACAGGCAGTCCTGGCCCGAGTTGTACAGCCGGGCGTCGAGCACGGCGCGGCACACGGCGTCGGGGTCGGCGTGGGGCCCGACGACCACCGGGTTGGGCCCGGAGCCGAAGGAGAGCAGCAGGGTCCCGGCCGGAAGCCGGGCGGCGACGGCCGCCCCGTTCTCCGGACGGCCGGTGAAGACGACGGCGTCGGAGCGGGCGCAGTCGGCGAGGAACTCCCGCTGGGTGCAGGGGGTCATGACGATCCGTCCTGCGCCGAGCCGGCGCAGTGGCGGACCGAGGATCTCGTGGACGGCGAGCGCGGCGCGGGCGACCCGGGCCGAGGGGCGCAGCCGGATCTCGTCCGTGTAGAGCGAGGGGACGACGCCGAACAGCACGTAGGAGTAGAGCAGGTTGTTCGACGGGAGGAAGGTGGCGAGGCGGGCGAGCCTCCGGGGGGAATTGCGGAGCAGTTCCCAGGGGGCGCCCGCCAGCGCTCTCACGGAGCGCATAATTTCGTCGGCGGCTGCCTGGGCGGTGGCGATTTCGGTGAGTACCGTGAGCAATTCGGTGCGGTTCCGCAGAAGAACGTCGACGAGTTTCGGAACCACGTCACCCGCAGCGGCGTGAACCGGCTCGGGGGAATCTTCCGTTCGACCGTGGTGCCGCGGCGCACGTGTGTCCACGCTCGCCTCGATGACGCCGCCGTACATGCGATCACCCCTTCGCAACCACCCTGAGCTAAGGGTTTGCTCACCGAAGCGTCTCGCGGGCGGCTGCGCCGTCGCATCTCGGTTCGTGCTGCGTTCAGCCGTGTTCAATCGCGGAGAGGGTCACCAAGCATTCTCGGAGAAGGACGTCACAGCTTTGGCAAGTAGCATCTCGGACTACGCCGGGACCCCCCCGTACCGGCGCCGGAATCCGGTCCGTCAGAGATGAGGAGGAGTGCTGTGAATACCAGAGAATTCCGTTCCACAGCATTCCTTTCACTGTCGGTACCGGATTCCGGGACCTGCCTGGGGGCAGGCCGCGACCGACAGCGGCCCGCCACGGGCTCCCGGACGCTCCGGCCCGACCGCCGGACCCGATTTCCCAAGGACGGGAGGCACCTATGACCCCGCACGGGCAGCTCACCGTCAGACGCCCGACCGACGTCTCGCCGGACAGCCTGGTCCGCCTGATGCGCACCCACGAGAAGAGCCTCACCGGCGTGGCCACGTACACCCGCGAGGACGCCCTTCGCGCCGCCGGGCACCCCGGCTACGAGGAGAACAGCTGGTGCCTGACCGGCCCCGGCGACGAAGTGATCGCCTGGGCGGCCCTGACCCCGCGCGGCAACGAGCTCGACGCGGTGCTGACCGCGCTGCCCGGCCGGCACGGCGTGAGCGCGGCCCGCACCTTGCTGTGCCTGCTGCTGGACCGGGCCGACGCGCTCGCGGTGGAGAACGGCAGGCCGTACTCCGTCACCGTCGGCGACGTGCTGCGGGGCGACGAGGTGGTCCCGACGGTGCTGAAGGAGGCGGGTTTCGTCCGCGGCGCCACGACCGGCCAGTACGACATCGACCTGACGGCGGACGCGCTGCCGATGGTGCTGCCCGACGGCGGTGCGGTGCGCGCGGCCGACCTCGACGACCCCGGCGAGCTCGCGGCCCTGCACGCACTGCACCGGCGCTGCTCGGCCAAGGGCCCCAGAACCGAGGACGCGGCGGTCTACGCCGCGGCACTGCGCAGGTCGCGGGACGCCGGTGGAGCGGCGCTGCTCCTGGAGGTGTCCGGTCGTCCGGCCGGCCACGTCCTGACGACCGGATCCGGGAACGAGGGCCGGGTCCTGGAGGTCGCGGTCGCCCCGGCCTTCCGCGGGCTCGGCGTCGGACTCGCCCTGCTGACCGCCGGGTTCGCCGAACTGCGCGCCCGTGGCGCCGTACGCGCCCTGACCACGCTGGAGACGGGCGACGTGCACAGGGCCGAGGCGTTCGTGCCCGTCTTCGCCGTGACGGGCGCACGGTCGCTCACCCGTTTCCGACTGGGCCCTGCCTGATCCGCTCGGGCTCCGGTGGCCGCCCCTGCGGCCTCCGGATGCCCCACCACGGCGAGGGACGCACTCCCGACCGAGTCCGTCCCGATGTCTGACACGACGATACCGACCCGCCCCCGCGCCGGAAGACGTCCGTCGGGACTCGGCGCTTCTTCGTGAAGTCGCCGCCCCGCCGGATGGCGACGGCCCCGTGCCGACTCACCGACCAGGCCCAGAACGGAGCCCCCGACATGACTCCCACCGGTGCACCCAAGCGGCTGCTGATGGTGATGCCCTACAGCCAGTTCGTCCGCAAGGCCGCCGAGGCGGGCTTCGAGGTCTGGGCGATCTGGGACCCCTCGCTGCGCGAGCGGGAGTACCTCGACGAGGTCGCCGAGCACGCGCGGGAGCTGCTGCTCACCGACTTCTCGGATGAGGAGGGGCTGCGCACCCTGATCGCCGCGACGGTCCGCGCGCACGGCATCGGCCACGTGCTGCACCTCGGCGCGGAGGAGTCGATGCCCCCGGTCTACGCCGAGGCCGAGGCGCTCGGCGTCTCGCCCAACCCGGCGGCCGCGATCGGGGTGCTCAACGACAAGGCGGCGATGCGCGAGCTGCTCGCCGGGTACGGTCTCTCGGCGGTGCGCTCCGCATCCGTCGCGACCGCCGACGACGTGTCCGGCGCGCTGGCCGGTCTGCCGCTGCCCGTGGTGGTGAAGCCCGCCCGTGCCTCCGGCAGCCGGGGCGTCGCGCTGATCCGCGACGCGGCCGACCTCGACGAGTGGACGGAGCGGGTCACCGCGGCCGGGCTGTCCGGACCGTACCTGATCGAGGAGTACCTGCAGGGGCCCGAGTTCAGCGTGGAGACCCTCTCCGCCGACGGGGTGCACCACGTCATCGGCATCACCGCCAAGCACACCACGGGCGCGCCGTACTTCGTGGAGACCTCGCACGTCCACCCGGCGCCGCTGGCCGACGCCGAACGGACCGCGATCCACGCGGTCGTCATCGGCCTGCTCGACCTGGCCGGCTACCGCTTCGGCCCGGCGCACACCGAGGTCATCCTCACCGACCGGGGTCCGCGCGTCGTCGAGTCGCAGACCCGGCTGGGCGGCGACCGCATTCCGCTGCTCATCGAGACCGCCTCCGACTACGACATCGAGGCCGCGATCTTCCGGACGCTGGCCGGTGAATCGGTGGAGCCGCCGCGGCCGAAGCACACCGCGTCCGTCGGCTTCTTCCTGCTGCCCGCCGGGGAGCTGCGGTCGGTGACCGGACTCGACGCGATCCGGGCCCTGCCCTACGTCCAGGCGCTGCACTTCCCCCACTCCATCGGGGACGTCCTGCCTGCCACCACCAACTCGTTCACGCGCCACGGCTACGTCGTCGTCGACGCCGAGTCGCCCGCCGAGGCCGCCGACCGGATCGCCCGGGTCCGCGGGCTGCTGCGCGTCGACGTCCGCGAGACCGCCCTGGCCGCTCCGAAGGGAACCCACCGATGAGCACCATCGAGCACGCTGCCCCTGCCCCCGGCCCCTCCTCCGCCCCGGTCCCGGCCGCGCCGACCGGCCGGAAGACCGTGCTGCTGATCGGGGGCGTCGACGCCCACGTGGAGCGTTACGCGGCGCTCGGCGTCACGACCGTGCTGATCCAGCACCCGGACAAGGTCACCGAGTACCAGACCCGGGCCGCCGACGTGCTGCTCGTCGTCGACTACACCGACTGGGACACCGTCCGGCCGTTCGCCGAGGCCGCCCGGGCCGTGTACGGCGTCGACGCCGTCGTGTCGCTGACCGAGCCCGGGGTGACCCCTGCGGGCCGCCTCGGCGACCTGTTCGGGCTGACCGACGGGCGGCGTCACGAGGTGAGCCGCCGGATGCGCGACAAGTCGCTGATGCGCCGGCACCTCGCCGAGAACGGGCTTCCGGTGCCGCACGCCGCGCTCGTGGAGGGCCGGGAGTCGCTGGACGCGTTCGGCGAGCGGGCGGGCTACCCGTTCATCGTCAAGCCGGTCTCCACCACCGCGGGCTTCGGCCTGCTGCGCGCGGAGGACCGCGCGGACCTGGACCGGGTGTGGGCGCGGATCCAGGAGATGGACGGCGGCCGCACCGACCGAGGCTCCACCATGTTCACCGTCGACGGCTTCCTGATGGAGTCGTACATCGACGGACCCGAGTTCAGCGTCGAGGCGCTGAGCTTCGCGGGCCGCCACGTCGTCGTCGCCGTCACCGAGAAGTTGACCAGCGAGGAGCACTTCGCCGAGCTCGGGCACGCGGTGCCCGCGCGGCTCGACGCGGACGACCGGGCGGCGCTGACCGACGCGGTCGAGGAGTTCCTGACCGGGATGGGCGTCACCGACGGCCCCAGCCACACCGAGATCCGGCTCTCCTCGCGCGGGCCCCTCGTCATCGAGTCGCACAACCGGCTGGGCGGCGACAACATCGTGGAGCTGGTCGAGGCCGCGTACGGCATCGACATGATCGCGTACGGCACGGCCTGGCCGCTGGGCCTGGTCGAACCGCTCGCCGCCTCCCCCGAACCGAAGGGTGCCGCGGTGATGCGCGCGGTGGTGCGCGAGCCCGGCACCGTGACGGCCGTCGCGGGCCTCGACGAGGTCAGGGCACGGCCCGACGTGCTCGCCGCGCAGGTCAACGTGGGCCCCGGCGACACCGTCCGGCCACTGCGCGACAACTGGGACCGGCTCGGCAGCGTGGTGGTAACGGCCGCCGACACCGACAGCGCGGTCGCACTGTGCGAGCGGCTGGTCGGCGAGTCCCTCCGGATCGACGTCGAACCGGCCGCCGCGGCGACCCCGGCCCTGGCCGCCTGAGCGACGGCCGCACCGAAAGGAGCCGACCCCATGACCGAGGAGACCGGACTGCTGCGGACCCTGGCCGAGGACCTTTCCGTCGTCGTCGCCCGGGACCCGTCCCTCACCAGCCGCCGCGAGGCGCTCGGCCACACCGGACTGTCCGCCGTGTGGGCCCACCGCGTGTCCCACCGGCTGTACGGCCGGGGCATGCGCACCGCGGCACGGACGATCGCCCGGATCTCCCGGCGGCGGACCGGGGTGGAGATCCATCCCGGTGCGGTGCTGGGCCGGCGGGTGTTCATCGACCACGGCGCCTCCGTGGTGATCGGCCAGACCGCCGTCGTCGGCGACGACGTGACGATCTACCAGCAGGTGACGCTGGGCGCGGTGGGCTGGTGGGCCGACAACCAGCGCCCGCCGGGCGCCCGCCGCCACCCGGTGGTCGGCGACGGCGTGATCCTCGGCGCGAACGCGACCGTGCTCGGTCCGGTGACCATCGGCGACCGCGCTCTGGTGGGGGCGATGGCGACGGTCACCGAGGACCTGCCGCCCGGCGCCCGGGTGTACGCGGCCCGCTCCGTGGTCCGTCCGGCGCCGGGGCCGCGGGCGGTGCCCCCGCTGGAGGCCGGACCCGTGTCGGCGGCCCGTACGGGCGCCGGGCCCGGCGTCCCGCCGGCCGCCGGCCGGACAGGCGGCCCCGTGGGCGCATCCGTGGGCGACCGGCCGCCGCTGTCGGTCTCCGACGCCGTACGGGAGCTCGCCTCGGCGGGCTCCTGGTGACCCCCGCGGCCGTCCCTCCCCCGTCCCCTCCCCCCTTGTCCTCCCCCCCTCCGTCCCCTACTCCTGGAGCCTTCCGGTGACCCCCGATCTCCTCATCGCGCCCGCCGGGCGGCGTGTCGCCGCCGGCCTCGAAGAACTCGTCGGCAACACCCCGCTCGTCCGGCTCTCCGTCCCCGACGCCGCGCCCGGTGCCGAGGTCCTCGCCAAGATCGAGTCGACCAACCCGTTCGCCAGCATCAAGGACCGGGCCGCGCTCGCGATGCTGCGCGGCGCCGAACAGCGCGGCGACCTCGCCCCGGGCGGCACCGTCGTGGAGGCGACCTCCGGCAACACCGGGATCGCGCTCGCCGCGCTGAGCGCCCTGCGCGGCTACCGCTGCATCGTGGTGCTGCCCGACAGCGCCACCCCCGAGCGGATCGGGCTGCTGTCCGCGCTCGGCGCGGAGATCGTGCAGACGCCCAGTGCCGAGCGGTTCGCCGGGGCCATCGCCAAGGCGGAGGAGATCGAGGCCGCCACGCCGGGCTCCTGGTACGTGCGCCAGCACGACAACCCCGACAACGTCCGTGCCCACTACGAGTCCACCGGACCCGAGATCTGGGCAGACACCGGCGGTCGGGTCGACGTCCTGGTCGCCGGGGTCGGCACCGGCGGCACCCTGACCGGCACCGGGCGCTTCCTGCGCGAGCACAACCCCGGCGTGGAGATCGTCGCGGTGGAGCCGGAGGGCTCGCCGGTGCTCTCCCAGGGACACGCCGGCACCCACCGGATCCCCGGCCTGAACGGCGGCTTCGTCTCCCCCACCACCGACGTCACCCTCATCGACCGGGTGCTGACCTGCTCCGACGACGAGGCGCTGGACACCGCGCGGGCGCTCACACGGGAGCAAGCGCTGTTCGCCGGGCTCTCCTCGGGCGCCGCCGTGCACGGTGCGTTCCGGCTCGCCCGGGACCCCGCCTACGCGGGGCGCACGATCGTCACGATCCTGCCGGACACCGGCGAACGCTACGTCAGCATCTGGAACGAAGGGACCTCCGCATGACCACGCTCGTCCTGCACCGCGGCTCGCTGCGCGCCAATCCGTACGAGCGCTGGCTCGCCGACCACGGAGAGAAGATCGTCCTGCTGGGCTCGGCCGAACAGCTCGCCCTGTTCGGCGAGGAGCTGCCCACCGGCGCTCCCTATCTGCACGCCGAGGTGCTGACCGACTACGACACCGGCCCCCATGTGGAGCGGCGGGCGGCCGAGCTCGTCGAGGAGTTCGGCGTCACCGACATCGTGGCCTGCCAGGAGTTCGACATCCTGCGGGCGGCCGCGCTGCGCGAGCGCTTCGGGCTGCCGGGCCAGCGGCCCGGGTCGGCCCTGGTGTACCGCGACAAGTGGGAGATGAAGAAACTCGCCACGGCCGCGGGGATCCCGGTCGCCGCCCACGTCCTGCTGCGCTCGGCCGCGGAGCTCGACGCCTTCGCCGACGTCCACGGCCTGCCGGTCGTGGTCAAGCCCCGTCAGGGGCTGCTGTCGGTCGGAGTGTCCGTGCTGCGCACCCGCGAGGAGCTCGCCGACTGGGCGCGGGACGCGGAGCTGCTGCGTCCCGACGGCGAACCGGAGTGGCTTGCGGAGACGTTCGTCGAGGGCTCCATGTGCCACATCGACGGCACCGTCCTGGACGGCCGGATCGCGACGATGTGGCCGTCGCAGTACCAGTACGCGCTGGCCGACTTCCGCGACCGCAAGGGGCGGGTGGACATCGCCCTCGACACCGCCGACCCGCTGGCGCGGCGACTCGTCGCGTTCGGCGAGCGGATCCTGGAGGCGTTCGGCGGCCCCGAGCACTTCGCCTTCCACATCGAGGTGTTCCACACCACCGACGGCGAACTGGTCCTGTGCGAGGCGGCCTCCCGGGCCGGGGGCGCGGGCGTGCGCGACGTGCAGCGGGCGCTGTTCGGCTTCGACCCCATGGAGTACCCGGTCCGCCGCCAGCTCGGCCTGCCCGCCCCGGTGGGCGAGCGCGCGGACCCGGCGCAGCTCGCCGGGCAGCTGCTCTTCACCAAGCGACCCGGAGTGCTGGCCGCGCTGCCGGACCCGGCGACGCTGCCGGAGGGCGTCGTGAAGTACACGACGTACGCGGAGGTGGGCGACACCGTTCTGGACGCATCGCACTCCGGGGACTTTCTCGCCGCGTTCGTCATCACCGGCGCGGACCGGGCCGAGACGGAGGCCCGGATCCGGGCGGCGGAGGCCTGGTTCAAGGCGGGGATCTGGTTCAAGGCGGAGCCCCGCGACAGCTGACCCGAGGCGGGGCGGCCGGTGCCCGTTCGGGTCCGCGCGGGCCCGACATGGCGAAGTAACCACGGCATTCGGGGCCGTACCGCCTGGAGAACGGGTGCACGGGCACCTCCGCACTCCAGGAGAAGCACGGCCCGGCCGCGCGGTCGCACCATGTCCCCGTGAACTTCGAAGCGGCAGCGAACCATCCGGGCGACAGACCCCCGGCGCACCCTCCCGTGTCCCCCCGGTGTGCGGGATTCCGGCTGGCGGGCGGCCTCGACCCGGCCGCGCTGCGCCGGGCCTGGGACACGACGGTGAGCACCCGGCCCGACGACGCCATGACGGCCGAGCCGCTGCGCTTCACCGACCTCAGCGCCCTGCCGGTGGACGACGTCGACGCGCTGGCCGCCGCGCTGTGCGGCCGGTGGGCCACCGAGGCCCCGGCGGACCGGTCCGGCACGGCGGTCGCGGCGGGTCCGCACGCGCGGCTGCACGCGGCGCGGATCGCCCCGGCGGACCTGCTGCTGTTCGTGACGGTGGACGGCGCCCTCGACGAGGAGCACGTCCCGCGGCTGGTCGACACGCTCTCGGCCGCGTACGCGCACGAGCGCCACGGCGCCCCGGCCCCGGCGCCGGTCCCGGAGGCGACGGTCCAGGAGACGGCGGCCCGGGAGGCGGTCGCCCGCACCCTCCGGACCAGGACCCACCGGTACGAAGGGGCCTCGCTGCCGTTCGAGTGGAGCGGCGAGCTGGCCCGCCGGGTCGCCCGCGTCGCCGCGGAACAGAGCGCGTCCCCGACCGGTGTCGTCCTCGCCGCGCTGCGGGCGCTGCTGCTGCGGCACGGGGGCCACGCGGGCGACGGAACCCTGCGCGCGCTCCTCGGCTTCGAACCGCACCCGCTGCGCGGTGACCGGGACCTTCCGCAGCTCGACGCCGTCTTCGCCGACCGGTCCGCCGCGCCGGTCGTCGACCGGGTGGCAGGTCTGCGCGCCTCGCCCGTCGTCCCCGACCGGGTGGTGCTGCCGGCCGGACTCGTGCTCGTCGTCGACGCCCTCGACGCCGGCGGCGACGACGAAGCTCCGCGGCTCTCGGGCCGACTGGAGTACCGAACCGCACTCTACGACGCGGGCTCGGCCGCCCACCTGCTCGACGGGCTGCGCACCCTGCTGACGGCGGCGCTGGACGCGCCCGACACGCCGGTCAACACGCTGCCGCCGCTGCTCCCGGCCGCCGCGCTGATCGAACGCTACGCGGCCCTGCCGATGTTCAGGCCGGTCGGCCACACCGACCCCCTGCCCCTGCAGGTGGCGGCGCGTGCCGTCACCGACGGGCCCGCTGTCGTCTGGGACGGCCGCACCACGGGCTACGCCGCCCTGGACGCGGCGGCCCGCGACGTCACCCGGCGGCTCGCCGCCGCCGGCGTGACCGCCGGCGACGCCGTGGTCGTCCGGATGCCGCCGGGGCCGCTGCGGATCGCGGCGCTGCTCGGCGTCCTCGCCCATGGCGCCCGGCTGTGCTGGCTCGCCCCAGGTCCCGCCGGTGAGCGCGGCCGCTCCGTGCTCACCGCCCTGCGGCCGGCCTGCGTGGTCGTCGAGGGCGACGGCGACGACGAACTGCTCGACTGGTACCACGCCGAGTTCGGCGGCCGGGTGGTGGACGTGACCGCCGACGCGGCCGCCCCGCCAGCGGCCCCGGCGCCCGCCGTCACCCCCGGTGACACCGCGTACATCGCCTTCACCTCCGGTTCCACCGGACGCCCCAAGGGCATCCCGCAGACGCACGCCGCGCTCACCCAGTTCACCGGATGGCTCGGCACCCGGTTCGCGATGGGACCCGGAGCCCGGGTGGCCCAGTGGGTCTCCCCCGAGCACGATCCGGCGCTCGCCGAGGTCGGCGCGACGCTCGCCGCCGGCGGCACGCTGTACGTCGTGCCCGACGAGGTGCGGGTGAACCCGGACCTGCTGGTGCCGTGGCTGGCCGAGCACCGCATCACGCATCTGCAGACCGTGCCCAGCTTCGCCCGCGACCTCCTCGACGTGATCGCCCGGACCGGGGCGGGGCCGCGGCTCGACGCCTTCGGCCACCTGCTGCTGATGGGCGAGGCGGTGCCACCGGAGCTGCTCGGCGGCCTGGCCGAGGAGCTGCCCGCGCTGCGCGTCTTCAACCTGTACGGGCCGACCGAGGTCGTCGCCGCCACCTGGCACGAGGTCACCGGCCTGACCGAGGGACCGGTGCCGGTCGGCCGGGCCATCCCGGGCCGCCAGCTCCTCGTCCTCGACGAGAACGACCTGACCTGTCCGGTCGGGGTCACCGGCAGCATCGTGGTGCGCTCCCCGTACGTGACCTCGGGGTACCTGGGCAGTGCCGACCGTGCCCCCTTCCGCCCGGTGGAGTGGCTGGACGCGCCCGGCGCCGAGGGGGGCTGGTACCGCACCGGCGACCTCGGGCGGCGGCTGCCCGACGGCACCCTGGAGTACCGGGGCCGCGAGGACTTCCAGATCAAGCTGGCGGGCAACCGGGTCGAACTGACCGAGATCGAAGGAACGCTCGCCTCGCACGCCTCCGTCCTGGAGTGCGCCGTGGTGCCGGTCGCCGAACCGGTGTCGGGCCTGGTGCACGGACTCGACGTCCACGTCGTGCCGCGCCGGGACGCCGACGGTCGGCCGCTCGGTGCCGCCCCCGAATGGCGGGCGCACCTGCGCGGCCACTTCGGCCCCCTGACCCTGCCCGCGACGTTCCACGAGGCGCCGGGCCGCCTGCCGCGCAACGCCGCCGGGAAGGTGGACCGCTCGCGCCTGCGGGCGGCGACCGCCGCGGCCTGACCCCGCATCACCTGCCTTCATCCGATTCCACTGGGAGTGAGTACGTTGACGACAGTCGAGATTTCCGCCGTTCCGGTCGCGTTCGACGGCGAGAGCCTGACCATCGACTCGGTGCGTCAGGTCGCCGAGGAGGGCGCGCGGGTCGCGGTCCCCGGTGAGGCGATGGCCAAGGCCCGCAGGAGCAGGGAGATCTTCGAGGGCATCGCCGAGCAGAACATCCCGATCTACGGGGTGACCACCGGCTACGGCGAGATGATCTACATGCAGGTGGACAAGTCCAAGGAGACCGAGCTGCAGACCAACCTGGTCCGCAGCCACAGCGCCGGTGTCGGGCCGCTGTTCGCCGAGGACGAGGCGCGCGCCGTCGTCGCCGCCCGCCTCAACACGCTGGCCAAGGGCTACTCCGCGGTGCGCCCGGAGATCCTGGAGCGCCTCGCCCTCTACCTCAACCTCGGCATCACCCCGGCGATCCCGCAGATCGGCTCCCTGGGCGCCAGTGGCGACCTCGCCCCGCTGTCCCACGTGGCCAGCACCCTGATCGGCGAGGGCTACGTGCTGCGCGACGGCAAGCCGGTGCCCACCCGCAAGGTCCTCGACGAGCTGGGCATCGAGCCGCTCCAGCTGAAGTTCAAGGAGGGTCTGGCCCTCATCAACGGCACTTCGGCGATGACCGGTCTCGGCTCGCTCGTGGTCGGCCGCGCCCTCGCGCAGGCCCGTCAGGCCGAGATCGTCACGGCCCTGCTCATCGAGACGCTGCGCGGCTCCACCAGCCCGTTCCTCGCCGAAGGCCACGACATCGCCCGCCCGCACCAGGGGCAGATCGACACGGCGGCCAACATGCGCGCGCTGATGGACGGCAGCAACCTGACGGTCGAACACGCCGACCTGCGCCGTGAGCTCCAGGCCGACAAGGACGCCGGCAAGGACGTCCAGCGCTCCGAGATCTACCTGCAGAAGGCCTACTCGCTGCGGGCCATCCCGCAGATCGTCGGCGCCGTCCGCGACACTCTCTACCACGCGGTGCAGAAGCTGGAGATCGAGCTCAACTCGGCCAACGACAACCCGCTGTTCTTCGAGGGCCAGGACGAGATCTTCCACGGCGCGAACTTCCACGGCCAGCCCATCGCGTTCGCCATGGACTTCGTGACCATCGCGCTGACCCAGCTCGGTGTGCTCGCCGAGCGCCAGGTCAACCGGGTGCTCAACCGTC
This sequence comes from Streptomyces sp. NPDC058758, assembly GCF_042746075.1. Classification (NCBI taxonomy): domain Bacteria; kingdom Bacillati; phylum Actinomycetota; class Actinomycetes; order Kitasatosporales; family Streptomycetaceae; genus Streptomyces; species Streptomyces sp. NPDC058758. Next base: position 46,171 of record NZ_JBHYPS010000048.1, read on the forward strand.
ACCTGAGCTACGGCCTGCCGGAGTTCCTGGTGGCCGGCGATCCCGGTCTGCACAGCGGCTTCGCCGGTGCCCAGTACCCGGCCACCGCGCTCGTCGCCGAGAACCGCACGATCGGCCCCGCCAGCACCCAGAGCGTGCCGTCCAACGGCGACAACCAGGACGTCGTCAGCATGGGTCTGATCGCCGCCCGCAACGCCCGCCGCGTCCTCGAGAACAACAACCGCATCCTCGCCGTCGAATTCCTCGCCGCCGCGCAGGCCGTCGACATCTCGGGCCGTTTCGAGGGCCTGAGCCCGGCCGCCAAGGCCACGTACGACGCCGTCCGCGCGCTGGTCCCGACCCTGGGCGTGGACCGCTACATGGCCGACGACATCGAGCTGGTCGCCGCCGCCCTGTCGCGCGGAGAGTTCCTGTCGGCCCTGGACCGCTACACCGACGTCGTCCTGCGCTGACCGGGCGCCGGTCACCCGGCGCCCTTCGTCCACGGCACGCGAGGCCGGCCGCAGACCGCGGCCGGGCCCCCCCCCCCCCCCCCCCCCCCCCCCCCCCCCCCCCACACCCCCCCCCCCCCCCCCCCCCCCCCCCCCCCCCCCCCCCCCCCCCCCCCCCCC
>NZ_JBHYPS010000049.1:0-45042 GCF_042746075.1 Streptomyces sp. NPDC058758
GGCGTACCAGGCGGCGGGGGTCGCCGGCATGGCCGACGCCCCTTCGCGGGTGGGGCGTACGGCGAGGATCTGGTCGACGCCCATGCGGCGTTCGGAGAAGGCGAGCGACGCGCCGGCCAGATAGAGGCGCCAGACGCGGGCGGTGGTCGTTCCGACGAGGGCCTCGATGTCGCCCCAGCGCTGTTCGAGGGTGGAGCGCCAGGCGTCGATGGTGGTCGCGTAGTGCTCGCGGAGCGATTCGACGGAGCGGGCCTCCAGCCCGGCGGTCTCCAGCACGTCCACGGTCCGGCCCACGGGGCGCATGTGCATGTCGGGGGCGATGTACGTCTCGATGAAGGCGCCTCCGCCGGGCGCGTGGGAACCCCGGGACATCTGCTGGACCAGGAGCCGGCCTCCGGGACGCAGCACGTCGTGGAGCTTGGCGGCGAAGGCGGGGTACTCGGCGTCGCCGACGTGCTCGCCCATCTCGACGGCCGCGGCCGCGTCGTAGCCGCCGCCGTCGATGTCGCGCCAGTGCCGCAGCTGGACGTCCACGAGGTCGGACACCCCCTCGCGTGCGGCCCGCGCGGTGACGAACTCGTGCTGGGCGCGGGACAGGGTGACCGCGGTGACGCGGGCCTTGTGCGCGCGCGCCGCGTGGACGGTGAGGGAGCCCCAGCCGCAGCCGACGTCGAGCAGCCGGTCCCCGGGGCCCAAGCCGAGTTTGCGGCAGATCAGGTCGAGTTTCTCGCGCTGCGCGTCGGCCAGGGTGTAGGCCGGATCGTCGGGCCGGGTCCAGTAGCCGCAGGAGTACGCCATCGTCTCGTCGAGGAGGAGGGCGTAGAAGTCGTTGGAGAGGTCGTAGTGATGGCTGATGCCCGCCCGGTCCCGCGCGACGCTGTGCAGGCCGCCGGTCAGGCGGGCCCGCCCGTCGGGCCGCTTCGGGGGCGGTCCGACGGCACCGAGGCGTACGGCGAGGGCGGTGGCCGCGGCCATCCCCGCCGGACCGGGGCGTGTCGCGGGCCGGTCGCGGACGCTTCGGCCGGCCGTGGAGAGGGCGTCGGCGAGGTCGCCCTCGACGTCCAGGTCGCCGGTGACGTACGCCTCGGCCAGGCCGAGCTCGCCCGGTTGCCACACCAGGCGGCGCAGCGCGTCGGGCGAGCGGAGGACCACCAGGGGCGCGTCGGCGGGGCCCGTCTGGCTGCCGTCCCAGGCCCGGACGCGCACGGGGAGCGGCCCCGGGAGGAAGTGGCCGAGGAGTTGGGCGAGTCGGTCGGCGGCGGGGCTCATCGGGGGGTTCCTTCGGTGAGGAGGAGCTGGCGGACGTCGAGGTAGCGGGAGCGGAATCCGGCTTCCGAGTAGGCGAGGTAGAACTCCCACATGCGCTGGAAGACCGGGTCGAAGCCGAGGCCGGTGACGGCGGGGCGCTGGGCGGTGAACCGTTCCCGCCACAGGCGCAGGGTCTCGGCGTAGTGCTCGCCGAAGCCGTCGTCGGCGGCCGTGCGCAGGCCGGCGGCGGCCGAGTGCTCGGCGATGGCCTCGCGGGAGGGGATCAGACCGCCCGGGAAGACGTACTTGCTGATGAAGGTGTGGGCGGCGGCGGTGTGGAGCATCTGCCGGTGGCCCATGGTGATGGCCTGCAGGGCGATCCTGCCGCCGGGCGCGAGCGCGCGGCGCAGGGCCCTGAAGTAGGCGGCCCAGTACTCCGCGCCGACCGCTTCGATCATCTCGACACTGATCACGGCGTCGTACCGCCCTTCCGCGTCGCGGTAGTCGCGCAGCTGGACGTCCACCCGGTCGGCGAGTCCGGCCGCCGCGATCCGCTCGCGGGCCAGGGCCGCCTGCTCGGCGGAGAGGGTCAGGGTGGTGACTCGCGCGCCGCGGGCGGCGGCCCGCAGGGCGAGTTCGCCCCAGCCGGTGCCGATCTCCAGCAGCCGGGTGCCCTCGCCGACGCCGGCGAGGTCCAGAAGCCTGTCGATCTTGCGGTGCTGCGCGGAGGCGAGGGACTCGAAGCGGGCGGGGAACGCGGTGAAGACCGCCGATGAGTACGTGAAGGTGGCGTCGAGGAACGTGGCGAACAGGTCGTTGGAGAGGTCGTAGTGGCGCTGGATGTTGGCGCGGGCCCCGTCGCGGGTGTTCCGGTCGGCGACGGGGCGGGCCGACACCCACAGGCCCCGGAGCCGGCGCAGCGGAGCGGGCACCAGCTCGTCGGCGTGGGCGGCGAGGACGGTCAGGACGCCGGCCAGGTCGTCGCTGTCCCATTCGCCCGCCATGTAGGACTCGCCGAAGCCGATCAGCCCGTCACGCCCGATGCGCTGGTAAAAGGCATCGGAGTCGTGGAGCGTCAGGTGCGGGCCCACCGCCGAAGGACGCGTACCGGCCGGAGGACCGGTCAGGGACAACTTGTCCAGGGCCCGGCTCACCAGGTACCGGGCGACGGCGGTCCGGGCAGGGCCGGCCGAGGGGATCCGGACCACGTCCGGCCAGTGGTCGGCGTCGACGTCCGCACGGCTGAGGGGCGCAGCGGTCGCGGGGCCGCCCGGCGGCGTCTGCTCGGGGACGTCGAGGGTGCGGCCGGCGAGCCGGGAGCGGCTTTCGGAGGTGAGGGCGGGGCGGGTCACGACAGCGTGCCTTTCTGCGGGGCGGAACGGGGACGTGGGTGCACGGGGAGTCCGCGCAGCAGCAGGTGGACGCCGTGGCGGCGGATGCCGGCCGAGACCGCGGCGGTGGACCAGGGTCTGCGCGCGGCCGCGGCCAGCAGCGCGGGCACGGTGGCGGGCCGGCGGCGGCCGCGGACGACCGCGGTGAACGCCCTGCCGTCGTCGTTCTCCAGGTGGACGGTCAGGGCCAGGCGCTCCCCGGGCAGCGGCAGGCGCATCCGGTAGCGGCCGTCGACCGCGAAGAACGGCGAGACGTAGAAGGTTTTGTCCGCCACGGCCTCGTCCGCATCGTCCGTCCGCAGCAGGTAGCAGTGGCGCTGACCGTAGGTGTTGTGGACCTCCGCGACCACGCACACCAGGGAGCCGGAGGCATCGCGGCACCAGAACACGCTCAGCGGGTTGAAGACGTACCCGAAGACCCGGGCGTGCGCCAGCATCACCACCCGCCCGCCGCCCAGGTCGATGTCGTGCGCGGCGAGGAAGGCGTCGAGCCCGGCGCGGAGGGAGTCGGCGGTGCCGGCGAAGTGGTCGCGGGCGTCGAAACGGGCGAGCGGACGCAGTGGCCGGGGCAGCACTGGCAGGTGGTCGAGGTCCACGCACCACAGGTAGGTGCGGTGCCGCAGCGTGTGGTGCAGCGGCGTGCGGCGGACGTGCGTGATCACGCAGTCGTACAGCGCCGCGACGGGCTCCGCGCCCAGGGGGCCCGCGGGTATGACGTCTCCTTCGGTGCGGGTCACCAGTCCACCCCCAGGGACCGGGCTGCCTCGACGCCGGAGCGGCAGCCGTCCTCGTGGAACCCCCAGCCGTGCCAGGCGCCCGCGTACGCGGTCACACCGGTGTTGAGACGGGGCAGTTCCTTCTGCGCCGCGACCGACGTGGGCGTGTAGACGGGGTGCTCGTAGACCATCCGCTCCACGACCCGGTCCGGGGCGATGCCGGTGTCACCGCCCAGCGTGACGACGTAGCCGGAGCCTGCGGGCAGGCGCTGGAGGCGCTCCATGTCGTAGCTGACGTGTACGGGTGCGGTGGAGGGCTCGCAGCCGGTCATGCGGTAGTTCCAGCTGGCGCGCGCCTTCGGAGAGCGGGGCAGGAGGGAGGTGTCGGTGTGCAGCACGGTGGGGTTGCGCGAGTACGTGAAGGCGCCCAGGAGCCGCTTCTCGTCGGCGGTGGGGTCCGCGAGCATGCGCAGCGCCTGGTCGGGGTGCGTGGCGATGACCACGGCGTCGTACGCGTCGGTGGCGCCGTCGCCGGTGGTGACGAGGGCGCCTCGGCCCGTGCGCCGGACGGCGTCGACCGGGCTGGAGGTGCGGATGCGGTGGACGCGTTTGGCAGCGGCAGTCACGTAGGCGGACGAACCGCCGGTGACGGTCTTCCACTGCGGGGAGCCGGTGATCGACAGCAGACCGTGATGGTGCAGGAAAGCGAACAGGTAGGCGGCCGGGTACGACAGCGCGGTGCGGGCCGGGCAGGACCACACCGCGGCGACGAGCGGCAGGGCGAAGTGGCCGACGAAGTAGGGGGAGAACCCGCCCTCGCGCAGGAAGTCCCCGAAGGTGACACCCGCGTGAGTCCCCCGCGCGAGCAGCCGCCGGGCACCCCGGTGGAAGACCGGCACCTCTGCCAGGAGCCGAAGGTACCGCGACCGCAGGGCCGCACGGGAGGCGAACAGTCCCGCAGCGCCCCGGGCACCCGCGTACTCCAGCCCGCACCCGTCACACCGCACCGACATGCTCATCTCGGCGTCCTGCGTGCCGATCTCCAGCTCCCGGAACAACCTCAGCAGGGTGGGGTAGGTGCGCTCGTTGTGGACGATAAACCCCGAGTCCACGGCAAGTGCCCGACCGCCGGGGCCGGGCAGCTCACGGGTGTGGGCGTGGCCGCCGAGCCTCCCGTCCGCCTCGTACAGGGTGACCTCGTACGAGGACGCCAGGACGTAGGCGGCCGTCAGGCCCGCCACGCCGGCGCCCACGACCGCCGCCTTGCGCTGTTCGACCACCATTGCTCCCGCCACTCGACACGCTGCCCGGCTGCTGCGTCTCACCCGTACTTCGCGGCAGTCGGGCGATCGGATTGGCGTGATGTGTGACCGCGAGGTGGAAGGTCCGGTCGAAGAGGTGTGCCGGTTCAGCCGGTGAGGCCGGCGAGATGCGTGCTCAGCGTGACGGCGGGCGGGTAGCTGGCGCCTATGGCGGTGACGTGCTTCCAGTGCAGGCGGCCGTGGCCGTTGACGATGAACACCGACCGGCGCAGGCCGATCAGGGGTGCGCTGATCCCGAAGGACTTCGCCACCACACGCTCCTCGTCGGACAGCAGGGGCATGGTCAGCCTGCGGTTGCGGGCGAACTTCTCATGACTGTCGAGCCCTTGTGGGCTGATGCCCCACACGGTGGCACCGGCGGACTGGAGTTGGTCGAGGCCGTCGGAGTAGGAGCAGAGCTGTGCGGTGCATACCGGTGTGTCGTCGCCGGGGTAGAAGACGAGAACGAGCGGCTTGCCGCGCTGCTCGCACAGGGTGTAGTCGCGGCGGTGGAAGGTTTCGCCGTCCAGATGTCCGCCGGGCAGGCAGAAGTCGCCGACGATGTCCCCGATCTCCGGGATGCTTGCCATGAAGTACCTCGATCGCTGATCGTTGCGGAGCGCCCGGTCAGGCGGGCAGGGCCATCAGCAGCAGCGGGTCGGTGGTGGGCTGGGGGGATCCTCCGTCGGGTTCGAGGGTGAGGCCGACTGCGCCCGCGTCGGCCGGGTTCCCGGCGAGGATGACGGTGCCGTCGTGGTCGATCAGACCGGCCGGGAGCATCGTGCCGTCGTGGTCGAGCCACAGCTGGTAGGTCTTCCCGGCGCCGGGCGCCGGCAGGTTGGCGGCGGTGAAGACGGCCTGGTTCCGCTGCTCGGAGGAGACGACGGTGGTCAGGGCCCCGTTGGCGGCCTTGCCGTGCACGGTTTGGGCGTCCGGGGCCGCCAGGACGGCACTGACCGCGTCGAGCTGCTGCTGGGCCTGGCGGGCCTGCTGCTCCAGCTCTTGTTCGTTCTGTGTCTGCCACACCGCGACGCCGCCCAGTGCGACGGCGGCCACAGTGGCGGCCAGCGCCAGGGATACGGCACGGCGGCGCAGGATGCCGCCGAGGACGGGTGCCGCACCGGCGGCGGGGACGCGTGGGGGCAGCTGACGCACGCCGTCGACGGCGGCCATGACCTGTGCTTTGGCTCCGGGAGGCGGCGGCTGGGCGACAGCGGCGGCCAGGCGCGCCGTGGTCGCCTGGAACTCGGCTGCTTCCTGCCGACATGCCTCGCAGGTCTGGAGGTGGGCGTCGAAGTCCTTGCGTTCGGCGTCGTCGAGTGCGCCCAGGGCGTAGGCGGCGGCGAGGGTGTGGGCGTCGGTGGTGTGGTGGTTCATGTGGTCACCCCCATGCAGTCGCGGAGCCGGATGAGCCCGTCGCGCATGCGTGTCTTGATGGTGGGAAGAGGCGTGCGCAGGGCTTCGGCGACCTCACGGTAGGTCAGCCCCTGGTAGTAGGCCAGGGTCACGGCTTGGCGCTGGAGTTCGGTCAGGCCGCGCAGGCAGCGGCGTACCTGTTCGGACTCCAGGCGGGTCTCGACCTGTTCGGCGACCTCGTCGAAGGCGGTGGTGTGTTCGCGGGAGGCCTGGGCGTGCTCGCGGTCGGTGGCGGCCTGGGCGGAGCGGACGCGGTCCACGGCCCGCCGGTGGGCGATGGTCGCGGCCCACGTCTGCACGCTGCCGGCGTCGGGCCGGTAGCGGGCGGCCTGCCGCCACAGGTCGATCATGACCTCTTGGGCGACCTCCTCGGACTGCGCCCGGTCGCGCACCACTTTGAGGACGATGCCGAAGACCAGGGGTGCGAGGGCGTCGTAGAGGGCGGAGAACGCCTGCTTGTCACCATGGGCCACTTTGCCCATGGTCTCGGTGAGGTCGCTGGGGGCGGCGCGGCCGTTGCGGCCGGTGCCGAAGGGAAGCGGCTGGTTCACCTGCACCGCTCCGGTCGTGGTGAGAAGGCGCAGGGGCGGCCTGGGCCGGCCGTCGGGGGGCGGGGCGTCCATCGCATGCCGGTCCTTGTGTCGTCACTCGATCGTGCCGGACCGCCCGGCGGCGGCCCGGTCGCGAAACCTGTGGGTGCTTCGTTGATTCTTCGTAGCGGACCGGCGGGTGGATGGGTGGTGCTTCGTCACCCGCGCCATCGTCGAGTAACTCGTTCGAGGGAAGGCGGGCACAGGGGCCAAGCCGGAGGGCGGACGGCGGCGAAGACGGTGCGTGAGGTGAGCGGAGCGACGTTCTCTCGCTCTCCTCACCGGCCGCGCGGGTTGCTCGGCCGAGGCTCCTTCATGGGAGGTAATTCACATGGTTCGTATGCGGAATGGTCTGGCGGTGGCCCTCGCGGCCGGTGCGGTGGTCATCGGTGGCGCGTCGATGGCATCGGCCGATGCCGGTGCACAGGGAGTGGCCGCCCACTCGCCGGGAGTGGGCTCGGGCAACCTCGTGCAGGTTCCCGTTCACATCCCGGTCAACGCGTGCGGTAACACCGTCAGCGTGATCGGCCTGCTGAACCCGACCTTCGGCAACACCTGCGTCAACGCCTGATCGAGCACCGCGAGAAGACTCCGGTCCGCCGCCTTCAAGACGGGGTGGCGCGGACCGGTGATCCGCCCGGAAGGCAGTGCTCTCCGAGCGGGTCGGCCGCGGGCGGCTGTCGGCACAGCCGCCCGCGGTACCACGGCCTTTGCGACTGGGCTACCAGGTGAGGACCGCGATGACCTGCTTGCCCCGGTCGGAGCGGCTGACGCGGAGGTCCGCCCCCAGCGCACGAACGATCCTCAGCCCCCGGCCTCCCGTCTCCCTGCGCTGCCCTTCTCGATGGCTCCCGGCCAGGTCCGCCGTCCCGTCGCTGACGGCGATGCCCACCTGGCCTCGTTCCAGGCTCAAGGTGAGCGCGTAGGGTCCGGCGGCGTGGAGCACCGCGTTGCCGACCAACTCCGAGACGATCAGTACGAGATCATCGGCGACCTCGCGAGGGCAGGCGTCCGCCTCCTGTTCCAGAAGTCGTGCCACGGCTTGGCGGGCCTGGCGGGCCGCGCGTTCGTCCGAGAGGAGCGGCAGATGCAGCGTGACCGGACATCCGCGGGGAGCGGTGGCGGTGTCCATGATGATTCCTCGCAGTGAGCGGTCTTCGTCACCGAAAACGGGTGAAGGGGAACGTCGTGGGGTTGTGATGGTGCCGTGGACTCCGCGCCTGGTTGCCCATCGTCACAGTCCAAGGGGCCGGGAACCCAGTGGCTGACGCTGAGGCCGGCCATTGAGTGCTGCTTTCAGTAACGATTCGTGACGAATGCCGCGATGGATTGCCGGAATCCGGGAAAAGTCCCGAGCCGCCGTCCAGGTGATCTCCAGCGCTCCCTGCCATCCCTGCCCCGCTGCCGTGCCGAAGCGGATGAGGACAGCAATCAGGTGCCGTGCTCCGCTGCCGCCGGCGCCCGCAGCACGCCCCCGGCAGCAGTACAGAGGGATGGCTTCGTGCTGAGGCTCAACCGTGCAAGGCCGTACGTCGTGTTGCTGTTGTGGCTGATCCTGGCTGTTGCCGCCGGCCCTTACACCGTCCGTCTCGGTGAGGTAGCGCAGGCCGGCGGGGACGTGACGCTGCGGGAGACTACGGAGTCGGCCCGGGTGGAGCGCCTTCTGAACCCCGCCGGGGCGCAGGCCGCGCTGCCGCTGGCCGTGATCTGGACTTCCCGCCCGGAGGGCGAGCAGATCACGGCGCGCCAGCAGCAGGCGGCGCGTCAGATCGTCATCCGCCTGACCGGAACCGCCGGAGCTCCGGTGCTGTCCCGAGACAGCCGCGCCATGACCGCGGTGATCGCCGCCGAACCCGACGGCGGGGCCGCCCGCCTGGCCACCATCGCGAAGGCGGCGGCCTCGGTCGGCGGGACGAGCGTGCACCTGGCAGGACCCGCGGCCGCTCAAACAGACCTCGACGCAGCCTTCTCGCATACCGACGGCACCCTCCTGGCCGTCGCTCTCGGTGGTGTCCTGTTGATCCTGCTGCTGGTCTACCGCAGCGTGATCATGCCCCTGCTGGTGATCGTGAGTTCTCTCCTGGCCCTCGCGGTGGCCTGCGCCGTCTTGTACGCACTGGCGCGGGCGGACTGGCTGTCCATCGACGGCCAGACCCAGGGCATCGTGTTCGTCCTGGTCGTCGGTGCCAGCACCGACTACGCCCTCCTCCTGGCCGCCCGCGCCCGCGAGGAACTCGCCGAACAGCCGGACTCCCGCCGGGCGATGACCGCAGCGTGCCGCGCCACCGCGCCGCCCGTGCTGGCCAGCGCCGCGACCATCGCCTGCGCCATGATGACGCTCGTCCTCAGCGACCTGCCCTCCGAGCGGGCCCTGGGCCCGGCGGTGGCGATCGCCATGGCGTGCTGCACCGCCGTGTCGCTGACCTTCCTGCCGGCCGTGCTGGCACTGTGCGGGCGGCGCGTGCTGCGGCCACACGCGGGCACACCGGGAGACTGGTGGGCCCGGCCGGCCCGTGCGCTCGAGCACAGGCCGCGCCGGGCCTGGGCCGGCTGCCTCGCCCTCCTCGCCGCCGGAGCGGCTATGGCGCCGCTGCTCGCCCCGACTGGCGTCCCCCTTCACCAGGCCCTACCGGCCCAGGCCCCCTCGGTTGCCGGGCACACCGTCCTCGTACGCCACTTCCCCGCCGGCACCGCCAGCCCCCTGATCGTCCTCGCCCCTGCCGCCCGGTCGGCCGAGGTCCGCGACCGGATCGCCTCGACACCGGGCGTAGCGGCAACAGCCGCCCTACCGGCCGAGACCGGTGGCAGGGCGCAGATCCTGGCGACGCTGTCGGACAGCCCGGACAGCGCCCGCGCCCGGCACACGGTGGCCCGGCTGCGCGGCTCGCTGGCCGGGACCGGGGCGCTGGTCGGCGGACAGAGCGCCCAGCTCGCCGATCTGCACCAGGCATCGGTGCGTGGCCATCGGCTGATCATGCCTCTGGCACTGGCCGTGGTGCTGGCCGTCCTGATCGTCCTGCTGCGCTGCCTGCTGCTGCCACTGCTGCTGGTCGCCGCCGCCTGGGTCAGCCTGTTCACCGCGTTCGGGGCCTCCGCGCTCCTCTTCCAGCTGGTGTTCGGCAGCAGCGTCACTGAGCCCGCCGTGATGCTGTTCTCCTTCGTCTTCCTCGTCGCGCTGGGGGTCGACTACAACATCTTCCTCGTCCACCGGATCCGCGCCGAAGCGATTCGGCACGGCACCGCGGTGGGGGTCCGCCGGGGGCTGGTGACCACCGGCGGCGTCATCAGCGCCGCCGGCCTCATCCTGGCCGCCACCTTCGCCGCACTGACCGTGATGCCTCTGCTCTACCTCGCCCAGATCGGCTGCATCGTCGCCCTCGGCGTCCTCATCGACACCCTCCTCGTGCGCCTCTTCCTCGTCCCCGCCCTCATCCTCGACCTCGGCCCCCGCACCTGGTGGCCCACCCACCTCCCGGGCGACCGCCGCCCGCCCGCCACAGCCTCCGCTCCCCGCACCCGTACCCCTGGCCGCGCCGCCGCCTCCACACCCACGCTGTAAGGCAACACCGGCAAGGGATTTCACTCTTTCGAGGGTTGGACCAATCCGCCGGGCGGGCGCTGCCGAATGCAGCAATGTGAGCAGCTTCCGCAGCAAACTCGTCCGCGCCGCCTTCGGCGCACTGGCCGGACTCCTGGCCGCGTTCACGGCTCTGGCCGTGGCCGAGCTGGTGGCCGGACTGGTGCGGCCCGCGGCGGGGCCGGTGACGGTGGTGGGCGGAGCGGTGATCGACCGGACGCCTGCCGCGGTGAAGGACTTCGCGATCCGCACGTTCGGAGAGAACGACAAAATCGTTCTCCAACTGGGGATCCTCGCGATCCTCGCCCTCATCGCCATCGGCCTCGGCATCCTCGCCCTGTCGCACCGACGCGCCGGCGCTGCGGGGGTGTTGCTGTTCGGGATCGTCGGCGCCGCCGCGGCTCTCAGCCGTCCCGACTCCACCGGCACCGGTGACGTACTGCCCTCGATCGCCGGAGCGCTGGCGGGAGCTGTGGCTCTGTACATGCTGGCGACCAAAGCCGCTCCCGTTCCCGCCCCGGACGGGCAGCCAGGCACTGGGGGGTGGAGCAGGCGAGGGTTCCTCGCCGCTGCCGGTGTGACCGCCGTCGCCGCTACCTCGGCAGGTGCGCTGGGCCGGTACTTCACCGGCAGGCAAGGCCAGGGAGCCGTCGCCTCCCGGGAGAACCTGGTGCTTCCCAAGCCGGCCTCCCCGGCGCCCGCGGTCCCGGCCGGCGTCCAGCTGAAGGTGCCCGGCATCACCGCCTTCACCACCCCCAACTCCGACTTCTACCGCGTCGACACCGCCCTGACCGTGCCTAAGGTCGACGCCGGCACCTGGCGGCTGCGCATCCATGGCAAAGGCGTGACCCGGCCGCGCACCTACACCCTCGACCAGCTCCTGGCCCGCCCCCTCATCGAACGCGACATCACCCTGACCTGCGTCTCGAACGAGGTCGGCGGCCCCTACATCGGCAACGCCCGCTGGCTCGGCGTACCCCTCGCCGACCTCCTGGAGGAGGCCGGCGTCCGGCCGCCGTCGAAGGGCGGCCGGGCCGATCAGTTGGTGGCTCGCTCCGTGGACGGCATGACGCTCGGCTCTCCTGTCGAGGACCTGATGGACGGCCGCGACGCCATCCTGGCGGTCGGCATGAACGGCGAGCCGCTCCCCTTCGACCACGGCTTCCCCGTCCGCATGCTCGTCCCCGGCCTCTACGGCTACGTGTCGGCCTGCAAGTGGATCGAAGACATCGAACTCACCACCTTCGACGCCTACGACCCCTACTGGGTCAAGCGAAAGTGGGCACGTCGCGCGCCCATCAAGACCCAGGCCCGCATCGACACCCCCAAGCCCTTCGCCCGCCCCGCCCCCGGCACCGTCACCGTCGCCGGCGTCGCCTGGGCCCAGCACCGCGGCATCACCCGCGTCCAGATCCGCGTCGACGACGGTCCCTGGCAGGACGCCGACCTCGCCGCCCAGGCAGGCGTCGACACCTGGCGCCAGTGGTCCTACCGCTGGAACGCCACCCCCGGCGGACACAACCTCACCGTCCGCGCCACCGACGGCACCGGTCAGGCCCAGACCGAACAGCGCACCCGGACCATCCCCGACGGAGCGAGCGGCTGGCACAGCGTCTTCGTCACCGTCCCCTAGACCACCCGGACGGCCGCAAGGCCCGTACCGGGCAGCACGACCAACCCCCTCGATACCCAGAGAAAGTCCCAAGGAGCAACTGGTCATGAACAGCATGAAGATCCGCCGTACCGCGATCGCCGTCGTCGCCGCAGCCGCGCTGCCCTTCTCCCTGGCCGCGTGCTCCGACTCCGGCAGCGACACCAAGGCCGCCCCCAGCGCGGGTGCCGAGGACGCCGCGAAGACGACGGAGGCGAGCACCCCCTCCGAGGCGCCGATGACCGACGACCAGCCCTTCGGCCCCGCCTGTGCCGGGGTGCCGAAGGAGGGCGCGGGCTCCTTCGACGGCATGGCCAAGGACCCCGTGGCCACCGCCGCCTCGAACAACCCGGCCCTGTCCACCCTCGTGACCGCGGTCAAGCAGGCCGGCCTGGTCGACACCCTCAACAACGCCGAGAACATCACCGTTTTCGCCCCGACCAACGACGCCTTCGCCAAGATCCCGAAGGCCGACCTCGACAAGGTCCTCGCCGACAAGGCCACCCTCACCAAGATCCTCACCTACCACGTCGTCGGCCAGAAGCTCACGCCCAAGCAGCTGGAGAACGGCTCCTTCGAGACCCTCCAGAAGGGCATGATCACCACCGCCGGCTCCGGCGAGTCCTACAAGGTCAACGACACCGCCAACGTGGTCTGTGGCAACGTGAAGACCGCCAACGCCAACGTCTACATCATCGACACCGTCCTCATGCCCAAGTAGGGCTTCGCGCACGGTCCGCACGTCACGGTGGCCCTGCACTAGCCCTCATCGGAAGGGTGCAGGGTCACCGGCATGATCCCTGGGCCGATAGCCGTACCAGGAGCCTGGGCTCGGCAGGGTGCCGCGCCCAGGCCGGCTGCGGGCGGGGGCTACTTCTGGTTGATGGGCAGGGCCAGGTCGGTGACCTGGTACTTGGCCGGGAAGGCGCCCTCACCGGTGGCCTTGCCGGTCAGGACGTCGACGGCGTAGAGGCGGTAGGAGCCACCGTTGCCGATGGCGGCGAAGCCGTGGTTCGTGCCGGCGGCCGGGTTGTAGTAGATGTCGAATCCGGCGTCCAGGGCGGCGTCCACGCCGAGGTTGCCGGTGGAGGCCAGGGTGCCGGCGTTGGCCGGGGACTGCAGGGAGATGCGGTCGGCCATCGTGTCCAGGTCGAACAGCGTCGTCGCGGTCGCCGCGTTCAGATCGTTGTTGGTGTAGGCGGCTCCGGTCACTCCCATGGCGGTCGACGGCGGCATGGTCGGGTTCGTCAGGGTGCCGTCGACGGTGGTCGTCAGCGGGGCGGCCGCGTCGTCGATGTTGTGCCGCAGGTTCTGCCCGGTGTCGGAGATGACCCGCAGCCGGTTGGCGGCGGGGTTGAAGTCCACGCCGAACGCCGCGCCGGCCAGGGCCACGGTCAGCTGGGAGACCTTCATGGCCTTGGCGTTGGTGGTGTTCAGGGTGTAGATGCCGCCCTTGTCGCCGACGCCGTACAGCTTCTCGTTCTGGACGCGGAAGTCGATCCCGACGAGCTTGGTGTCCCCGGACAACCCCGAGATCTTGCCCAGCGACCAGGTCTTGGAGGGCCTGTGGACGTCGAACTCGACCAGGCGCTGGTCGCCGGTCAGGCCGATGGCGTGCAGGGCCTTGTGGTCGCGGGCGGGCGGCATCTTCGAGGCCGTGTCGGACACAGCCAGCGCGGGCGCCGCGCACAGGGCGGCCAGGACGACTGCGGAAGCCGCGGTCACGGTCCGGTTGCGCATGATCCCTCCTTCATCGGAGCTTGGGCCCAGGTGGCCCAGGTCTCGTGGTGAATTCGCCGCCGGCGTAGCAGGGGATGGGCGCCAGGGACGGAGGCCACCCGCACGGCCCAAGGGCACTGCCTCGGGCTGCGCCATCCGGGTGGGACCGGCCGCGCGCCGGTCCACCGACGGGAGGATGCGACGCTGCCGGTGGTGACGGTGTGGTCGTGGCTAGAGACGAGACATGGCGGCCCACTGACTGTGCGGGACTTGAGATCTGCTGTCATGGGAGCGAGGTGCGCGGGCTGCGGCTGCTGGGCTGGCAGGAGGCCCTGCCCCGCTCTCTTGCAGCCGTCCTGGACACCTGGCCCGCACAGACCACGCGCCGGCCCGAGGGAACGAAGATTTCCTTCGCCACAGACTCTGTCCGGTCCTGGATGTGCGAGAAGCGGTTCCTCGGCGCCACGCCGCCGGCGAGCCGGTGACAGCGATCGACCCGCGTACACGGCGGCTGCCACGCCGTGTGAGCACCCTCACCCCCTCGCCCTATGGACCCAGAGGTCATCCACGCGGCAACGGCAACTGAACAGACACACTCACCACCAACGCTGCACTGTTGCAACTGAGTTGCAACAAGCGGTTGTTGGCTCATTCGGGCTAAGAGCGGCACTGCGTGTCGCGCCCACCTTGAAGCCGGGACAAGAAATCCTCTGACCTGCACAATTGTCGCTCCTCGCGGGCCCGGGCACGTCGGCGGCGGGCGGCGGGCAGGCGCGCGGCGATGTCCGGGCGTGGTTTCCTTCGCCCTGCGCAGCCCTGCGCGATGGTGTGTCTGGACGTGGTCAGTCCCGTTGCCTTTCCTGACCATGCCCGGGCAGTGCGAACTCCCCCGTTCGCCGCGGTGCCGACCGCCACCCGATAAGCCCCCTAGCGACACCGACGCCCGCCCTATCAGGCCGGGCTTGGTACGCACCTTGCTGGGAAGGAAGCACCTCTTCGTGAAGGCAACCTCCACGGCGTCCGGCCGGCGCCGGATGCTGGACCACTCCCTGCTCGTCCTCGGCTCAGGCGCCCTGGCGACCGCCATGGCCGTCCTCACCCTCGGCCCCGGCGTCAGTTCCGCCTCCAGCCACCGTGAGGCCCCGCTGATCGCCGGTGATCCGCGCGCCGACAACACCGACGTGTACGCGTTCACCAGCCCCGACAAGTCCGACACCGTGACCCTGGTGGCGAACTGGATCCCGTTCGAGGAGCCCAACGGCGGCCCGAACTTCTACGCCTTCGGCGAGGACCTCCGCTACAACATCAAGATCGACAACACGGGTGACGGCAACGCCGACGTCACCTACACCTGGCGGTTCAAGAACCAGATCCGCGACGCGGCCGACCAGTTCCTGTACAACACCGGCCAGGTGACCACCCTGGACGACCCGGACCTGAACTTCCGGCAGGTCTACGACCTCATCGAGACCCGCGGCAAGACGAGCAGGACCCTGCTGTCCAACGTGCCCGCCGCCCCGTCGCGCGTCGGCCCCGCCTCGATGCCGAACTACGCCTCCCTGCGCGCCCAGGCCGTACGCGGTCTCCCGGGTGGCGGGAAGGCGTTCGCCGGGCAGGCTGAGGACCCGTTCTTCGCCGACCTGCGGGTCTTCGACCTCCTCTACGGCGGGAACCTGTCCGAGCGCGGCCAGGACACCCTGGCCGGCTACAACGTCAACTCCGTCGCCCTGCAGATCCCCAAGAAGTACCTGGCGCTGAACTACACCCCGTCGCGCAATCCGGTCGTGGGCATCTGGTCGACCACCGACCGCAAGGGCGTGCAGGTCTCCGACTCGCGCACCGGGCACGGCGACAAGTGGAAGCAGGTCTCCCGCCTGGGCAACCCCCTTGTGAACGAGGTCGTCGTCCCGCTGAAGTACAAGGACGCCTTCAACACCCTCAACCCCGACCAGGACCGCACCGTCCAGCCGGTCGTCGACAAGGTCCTCGACCCGATCCTGCCCAAGCTGATCCAGCAGGTCTACGGCGTCCCCGCACCGCCCGCCCCGCGTAACGACCTCGCCGAGATCTACCTCACCGGGATCTGCAAGGCGTGCGGGCCGATCCAGGCCGACCTCAACGCCCACCGTCTCAACCGCGACGCCAACCTCCGCCGCATCGTGCCCGCGGAGGAACTGCGTCTGAACATGGCCGTACCCCCGGCCTCGAACCCGAACCGGTACGGCGTCCTCGCCGGCGACCTGGCCGGGTTCCCCAACGGACGCCGTCTGACCGACGACGTCATCGACATCTCCCTGCAGGCCGTCGAAGGCGCCGCCCAGACCGGACAGCTCATCCCGGCGCTTGCCGACGGCGACAAGGTGAACGCCAACGAGGTCCCGTTCGGCACCTCGTTCCCGTACCTGGCCCTGCCCCACACCAAGTCCGTCAACAGCGGACCCTCCGGCATGGCCAAGAGCAAGGAAAAGTCTGCGGCCTCCCTCGGCGGTGTGGGAGCAGCCCTGCTCGCGGCGGCCGGATGGCGGATGCGCCGCCGCAACCGCGCCTGATGTGACGCCACCGCACCATCAAGGCTCCCGGGGCCGGACCACGCCCGGTCCGGCCCCGGGAGCGCGTCACTCACGCAGGAAGACACCCTCCGATGACCCCTGACCCGCCCACGCCCGCCCGCGGCCGACGCCGACTGACGAAAGTCGCCGTCACCCTCGCTCTGGGAACCGCGATGTTCGCCGCCGGAGCCGTACTCATCCAACCCGCCATCCCTAACACACCCCCTTTCCCCGCCTCCGCACCTACCGGCACAGCCGCCCGGCCCGAGGCCCCGGCCGCGGCGCTCACCGCTCGCCTGGAGCGCCTGCCGGGCGACTGGAACACCTGGACGGCCCTCGGGATGGCCCGCATCGAGCAGGCCCGCACTACCGCTGACCCCGCCCTTTATGCCGCGGCCGAGAAGGCCCTGCGCCGCTCCCTCTCCTTGCAGCCTGGCGGCAACAGTGGCGCCGAGACCGGCATGGCCGCACTCGCCGCCGCCCGCCACGAGTTCACCGCCGCCCGTACCTGGGCCGAGAAGGCCATCACCAGCGACCCCTACAACCCGGCCGCGTACGGGGTCCTGGCCGACGCCCACACCCAGCTCGGCCACTACCGCGACGCCGAGCGGGCCGTGCAGAAGATGAACGACCTGCGCCCCGACGCCGCCTCCCTGGCCCGCGCCTCCTATGTGTTCGAGCTGCGCGGCAGCACCGGGCGGGCGGCCGAACTGATGCGGCGCTCCCTGACCGCGGCCACCACCGACAGCGAGCGCGCCTTCGCCCACGCCTGCCTGTCCGGCCTCGCACTCGAGGACGGCGACGCGCGCCAGGCGCTCAGCGAAGCCGAACAAGGGCTGCGAAAAGCACCGGCCGACCCCGCGCTCCTCGATGCCCGAGCACGCGCCCTCGCCGCACTCGGCCAGACGAAACAGGCACGCGCCGACTGGCAGCACGCGACGGACATCGCACCCCTGCCGCACCTCCTGCTCGCCCTCGGCGAGACGCATCAGGCTCTCGGACACGACGAACAGGCCGAAGCCTCCTACACCCTGCTCAGGGCACAGGACACCCTGCGTACCTCCGCCGGCGGCTCGCCGGACACCGACGCCATCCTCTTCGAAGCCGACCACGGCAGCCCCGTGCGCGCCGTGGCGATGGCCGAGCAGGCCCTGCGGACAAGGTCGTTCGTCGCCGTCCATGACGCCTACGCGTGGGCCCTGCACCGCGCCGGACGCAGCGAGGAGGCCCTCGCACACGCCGACCAGGCCCTCGCGCTCGGCACCCGCAACGCCCTGTGGCACTACCACCGGGCCGCGATCCACCACGCCCTGGGCAACGACCAGGCCGCCACCGCCGACCTGCGGTCGGCACTCGGTCAGGCTCCCGCACTCAACCCGCTGCACGCCGCCCAGGCGCGTGCCCTGTCCCAGCGAATCGGCACCCAACCATGACCCCAGCACACCGCACCGCCGCCACAGCCGCCGCCCTGCTCACCGCCGCCTGCAGCCTGACCACCCCCGCCGCCGCAGCCGCACCGGCCCATCCACTGGGCAACTTCACCGTCAACTACCACACCGGCCTCGTCCTGCACCCAGACCGCATCGACGCCACCGTCATCGTCGACCGCGCCGAGATCGCCGCACTCCAAGAACGCCCCCATATCGACACCGACCACAACAACACCCTCACCGAAGCTGAAAACGCCCGGTACGCCCGCACCACCTGCACAGCACTGGCCGACCGACTCACCCTGCGCACCCCCGCCGGACCCGCCCGATGGAGCCCCAGGGCCGCGCAGCTCACCTGGGAGCCCGGCGAAGCAGGACTCAAGACCAGCCGACTCACCTGCGCCTACACCACCGCCGCCCCACTGGAGCTCGGCGGCGCCATCAGCGTCGACACGCGCTACGACACCACCCGCATCGGGTGGCGAGAGATCACCGCCAAGGGCATCGGACTGCGCATCACCGGAACCGATCTCCCCGCCACCTCACCCACACAGGAGCTCCGCCGCTACCCGCCGGATCCCCTCGCCACAGCACTGGACCAGCGCACCGCCGAACTGCACACCACCCCCGCCGACGGCACCACCAACACCCCCACACCTGCAGCCGGTCCCGCGGGGACAAGCGCCAACCGGATCGCGAACTGGTTCGACACCCTCGTCTCCCGGCACGAACTCACCCTCCCCGTCGGCCTCCTCGCCCTCCTCCTCGCCATCGTCCTGGGGGCCTCCCACGCCCTCCTGCCCGGCCACGGCAAGACGATCATGGCGGCATACCTCGCCGGACGCCGCGGAACCCGGCGCGACGCCGTCACCGTCGGCGCGACAGTCACCCTCACCCACACCGCGGGTGTCCTGATCCTCGGCCTCGCCCTCCCCACCGCCACCCACCTCGCGGGCGAAACCATCCTGGCCTGGCTCGGCCTGACCAGCGGACTCATCGTCACCGCCATCGGCCTATGGCTTCTGACCCGAGCCCTCCGCCACAAGCCCACCCACGGCCACCACCATCACTCCCACGGACACAGCCACCACCATCATCACCAGCACAGCCACCCTCACGAGCACGGACACGAGCACGGGGGAAGCCACCATCCGGCTCCTTCCACGGCGCCCCATACCAGCGCGCCTGAATCCGCTGCTGCCGCCACGCGCACCCTCACCGCTCCAGCCCAGGCCCCTGCCTCGCACAGAACGCACGAGCATGCGCCGTCCGAGCACACACACGCTTCTCGTCCTGCCGGGAAAGCAGGCCTGATCGGGATGGGCATCGCCGGCGGACTCGTGCCCAGCCCCTCCGCCCTCGTCGTCCTCCTCGGAGCAGTCGCGCTCGGCCGCACCGCCTTCGGTATTCTCCTCGTCCTCGCCTACGGCCTCGGCATGGCGGCCACCCTCGCCCTCGCCGGAATGCTCCTCCTCCACGTCAAACATCGCATCAAGAAGGCTGGCGACCGCCCCCGGCTGCGCTGGCTCGTAGGTACCGCCTCACGTATCGGACCGGTGGCCACCTCCGCCCTGGTCGTCGTCGTGGGGCTCGGGCTGGCCGTACGAGCTCTGGCCCCCTGAGACCGTCCCTGTTCCACCACGCTCCACGCACTGCAGAGAAGGCCCGCACGCCCCGGCGGCGACGCCCGCACCTGTCACCGACTGCACCTCATGTGGCGGGGAGCGGCGCAGCGCCTGTCGCTATACGGCGGCCAGCTCAGAGCCTGAAACGGCAGCCTGAGCGCATGATCTGAGAGAGATCGTGAACGCGATCCCCTACGTCGACCGCAGCCGGATCCCGCGCCGCTCTGGAGAGGTCGGTCCTGGGACCGATCCGTCGTCTCCTTGGGCGCTTGGTCCCTCGGGGCCTGTGTGATGCCGGCCGGTTCAACGATTTCGATGTAACGCGTTGTGTCCCGACATCCACATGACCCCCGCCGAGGGCGTCCGCGCCCACCTCGACCTCCAGGGCGGCGGCCCCGCCGGGGTGCTGCTGCCGATCCACTGGGGGACCTTCAACCTCGCCCCGCACGCGTGGGCGGAGCCGGGAGAGTGGACGAAGGACGCGGCGGAGGAGGCGGGGCAGGCGGTGGCGTTCCCCCGTCCCGGTGAGCCTTTCGAGCCGGCGGGGAAGCTGCCCGCGGATGCCTGGTGGCGCGGGGTGTCCCAGCCGATCGCCCGTCCGTGGCGCCGGCCGGAGCCGGCGCGGGTCCCCGAAGGGACGCCCGAGCGCGACCTCGACCTGGCGGGTGACCGGTGACGGCGGGCGGAGACGGCCCCGGCCGATCGCGCACCCGCTGACCCGTCCTTCGGAGGAAGAGCGCGGTCGTGCGGTGAGTGCGTGGGACGGCCCGCCCCGGCGGGAGCGTTCGGCGAGTGTCCGGCGGATCAGGCCCTTGCCGACGGGAACGGGACCGTTCGGGTTCGTCGCTCGCACGCCCCTCGTGGAGCGCTGAGCACGCGGGCCGGCCGAACGGCCCACCCGGCTCGGTGCGCCACGGGAAGGCGCCCCCTCGCGGGGCCCGCGCAGCGGAGACGGCCGTCACGCCCGCCGCCGGCGCGCTGCGCACGGCTTCCGTGGCCGCCGGCCGCGGCTGCTCCGTCCCGGAGCTCGCGGAACTCGCGGTGCCGGGCTGCGGCGGGGCCGGTTCAGCGGCCCCGGTCGCGACGGGTGTGCAGGGCCAGGTGGACGGTGTCGAGCGTCTGGATGAGCGCCGCGCGGGCGGAGCACGTGTCACGGAGCCGGTCGAGGACCATGAAGCCGTGGATCGTGCCGTGGTACCGCATCGACACCACCTCCACACCGGCCGCTCGGAGCCTCGCCGCGTACGCTTCTCCCTCGTCACGGACGACATCGGCCTCACTGGTGATCACCAGGGCGGGAGGAAGCCCCGCGAGCTGTTCGCGCGTCGCCCGCAGAGGCGAGACGGTGGCCAGGCCGCGCTGTCGGACGTCGGGTGCGTACCGGTCCCAGAACCTGCGCATCGTGTCGCGGCCGACGACGTACCCCTCGGCGAACTCCCGGTAGGAGGACGTGCCGAAATCGGTGTCGGTGACGGGGCACAGCAACACTTGCAGGATCAGCCGTACCCCACCGCGCTCCTGCGCCAGCAGGGTCAGCGCCGCCACCAGGTTGCCGCCGACCGAGTCGCCGACAGCGACCATCCGGCTTCCGTCCAGCCCGATCTCCCCGCCCCGTTCGCAGAGCCACCTCGCGACGGCGTAGCACTGCTGGACGGCGACCGGGTACGCGGCGTCGGGAGCGGGCGCGTAGTCGACGAGGACGACAGCCGCGTCCGTACCGAGGGCGAACGCGCGCGCCAAGCGCCCGGCATGCGTGGGGGACGGCGTACGGGCGTCGGTCTCCCCCAGGACGTGGCCCAGGCCGTGCAGGAACAGGACGACGGGCAGCGCCCCGACGCTGTCGGCGGGTCTGACGACCTCCACCCGTACGTGGCCGGTGGGCCCGCCGGGCAGCATGAGCCATTCCGTGGACGTGGCGTCCTCGTCGAGAACGGGGTCCGCGTGCCCGGGACGCGGTTCGAGCCGGTCGGGCACCGGGGGGACGGGGCCCCGGTTCACGAACGCCTGGGTGGAGCGGTCGAGGACGGGGCGGGCACGGGGCGAGGGCGGAAGGTCGTTCACGCGCTCGCCAGCCGGGAGTGCCCGGGGTGTCGCAGGCCGTCGTCCCTCGCGGGCGGTGGGGTCGGGGAGGCCGGGGACGGGCCGGCGGGCACCGGGAGGAGCTGGTTCCCGGCGGTGTGCAGCGCGCGCCACTCACGCGGGGAGACACCGTAAGCGGCCCGGAAGGCCCGGCTGAAGTGGGCGGGGCTGCCGAACCCCCACCGATGGGCGACCGCCGACACACTGGGTGTCGCCCTGCCGCGGCGGGCCAGCTCCCGGCCGCATTCCTCCAG
Organism: Streptomyces sp. NPDC058758; assembly: GCF_042746075.1. Taxonomy (NCBI): domain Bacteria; kingdom Bacillati; phylum Actinomycetota; class Actinomycetes; order Kitasatosporales; family Streptomycetaceae; genus Streptomyces; species Streptomyces sp. NPDC058758. The sequence goes on from NZ_JBHYPS010000049.1 coordinate 21,547, forward strand.
GCGCCGTCGCTGGATGAGCCGGCAGACGGTCGTTCCCTCACCTTCGAACAGCTTGTGGAGGTAGCGCACCGAGATGGCGTGTGCCCGAGCGATCCTGTCCGGCGACAGGTCCGGGTCGCCCAGGTTGCGGTCGATGTGGTCGCGGACGCGCAGCAGCAGGGCGCCGGAAGCGGTGTCCGGTCCCGCGCCGCTCGGGTGCGCCCGCTCGGTGATCAGAGTGCCGAGCAGATCGGCGAAATCGTCGGCCAGCCTGTGCGCGATGACCGGAGGATGGGCGCCGGCCGTGGAGGCCAGCGCGGACAGGAAGGGAAAGAACACGGCTCCGACGCCCCCGCTCGTGCGGATGGCGCTGCCCGCGATCCGACGGATGTCGCCGTCCGGCACGGTCAGGGCGTGCCGGGGGAACTGGAAGACGTGCGTGGTGAATCGCCGCGGGTAGTCGAAGGAGTACGGTCTTCCCGTCTCGTACACCACCATCTCCCCTTCGCCCACCTGCGTGCTTCGGCCGCCCTGCGCGAAGGTGGCCGTGCCCGACACCTGGACCCCCACCGCCAGCAGCGCATCGGGGGACGGGGTGATGAGCGCCGGTGTACGGCTGACGAACTTCGCGTCGGCCTCCACGGTCGAGACCTGGAGGTACCCGACGTGGTGGGTGGCGATCCTGCCGTCGAAGGGGTCGGTCCCCCGGGGCGACACCGTCATGGGCACCAGCGTCCTGCTCACCACCTCGTTCCAGTACGTCGCCTTCTCCTCATCCGGTACGGAGTCGGTCGTCAGCACCACGCTCAAGTCGGCCTCCATGCGGGGACGGGTCTCTTCAGGGCCGAGGGCGAGGAGGCGGAGGGGAGTGCCTCCGCGGAAGGCAGGGCCGAAGCCGGTCGTGCCGTTCTGCCGCTTGCACGGGCGGCATCGCGTGAGGACCGGCTCCGGACCAGGGCTGACCTGCGGTTCTCGCTCTCTGGAAACAGCCAAACATCCCGTGGGATCCGGTCCCAGGCACAACAGGGGCAGAAATTTCCGCCGGGCGGGCGACGCTCGTCCCGAGACGGTCGGAGCGCCGCCCTCCGGACCGCGGGTACGGGCCCACCCGGAAAGGCCGCCGGCGAAGTGCCGTCGGGCCCCACGGCTGCCCGCCCGACGACCGCTCACCGCACCCGGCCCCGCTCGCCGGGCGGCAGCCCTTCCCACGGCCTCTGGCGTCCGGCCGCCCCCGCGCGTGCGCACGACGAAAGTAGTTGCCCGATAAAATGTTTTGGACATGCTCGGGCAGCCCGGCTTGAGCGGGAGCCTGGAGGCACGGTGGCGGGGGAGAGCGCGGCGTTCGGAGCGCTGTTGCGGGAACTGCGGCTGGAGGCGTCGCTGACGATCGAGGCCCTGTCCGCGGCTTCGGGTGTGAGCGTGCGGGGCATCGGCGATCTGGAGCGGGGCAGACGGGCGGCGCCGCAGCGGGGAACGGTGGCCGCGCTCGCCGAGGGCCTGGGACTGGGGGAGGCCGAGCGGGAACGCCTGCTGACCGCCGCCCGGTCCGGCCGCAACCGGGGCTACAGTCCGCTGGGCGTACGCGCCTTCCCCCGTGGCGTCGACGACTTCGTGGGCCGGGAGCGGGAGTTGGGCCGACTGGCGCAACTCGCCGCCGGGGCCCGCTCCCCCGGCGGGGCGGGCCCCGGGGCCGCCGGGCACGGGCGGCCGGTGGTGGTGACGGTCTCCGGGCCGCCGGGAACGGGCAAGACCACCCTCGCGCTGCACGCCGCACGGGAGTTGGCCGACCGGTTCCCGGACGGGCAGTTGATGGTGGACCTGCGGGGGATGGACGACGTTCCGCCGGAGCCGCCCGAGCTCTTGCTGGGGGTGCTCAAGGCCTTCGGCGTGGCCGACCGGGACCTGGCGAAGGCCGGTCCGCAGGGGCACCCCGAGCTGTACCGGCGGGTGCTGGCCGACCGGCGATGCCTGCTGGTGCTGGACAACGCCCGCGACGAAGCCCAGGTCCGCCCGTTTCTGCCCGGTGCGGGCGCGGGGATGGTGGTGGTGACCAGCCGGCGCATGCTCACCGGCCTGGAGAGCGTGCACCGTCTGGCCCTCGAAGAGCTCTCTCCGGCCGAGGCCTCCGTCTTCCTGACCGCCCTGGTGGGCCGGGAGCGGGCGGAAGCCGACCCGACCGCGCTGGCCGAGGTGGCCGACCACTGCGGGAACCTGCCCCTGGCCCTGCGTGTGGCGGGCAACTGGTTGGCCACCCGCACCGGCTGGTCGGTACGCCGCCTGGCCGACCGCCTCGCGCTGGAGGAGCGCCGCCTGGACACCCTGACCGCGGGCGACCTCCATCTGCCGACTGCCTTCCACCTGTCCTACCGCCAGCTCACCCCCGCCGCCGCCCGCATGTTCCGGCTGCTGTCCCTCGTCGACGGCCCCGATGCCGGCGCGGCCGGCGCCGCCCGGCTGACGGGACAGTCGCTGTTCGACGCGGAGGACACCCTCGAGGAACTGGTCGAGACCGGCCTCCTGGGGACGGACCGGGACCGCTACCGCTTCCACGACCTGCTGCGCCTGTACGCTCGCGGCCGGCTCCGGGCCGAGGAGCCGGCCGGAGCGGTCGAGGCGGCCCGGACGGCGCTGCACCGGTGGCTCCTGGAGACCACCGTCATGGCCGGCCGCTGGTACGAGCCCGACCACGGCGCCCCGCCCGCCACCTGGCAGAGCGACGTCGACCTCTCCACCGCCGATCACGCCCGTCAGTGGCTCCGGACCGAGGGCGCCAACTGGCTGGCCGCCCTGCGCGCGGCCGCCGCCGCGGGTGACCACGCCGCGGTGGTCGAGGTCGCCGAAGCCCTGCACTGGTTCTCCGACCAGTGGATCTTCTGGGGCCACTGGCCCGAGGTCTTCGCCACCGCCGCCCGATCCGCCCAGGCGCTCGGCGACCCCCTCCTGGAAGCCACCCAGGTCAACTACCACGCGTGGGCCCTGCTCGTCTGCGAAGGCCGCCACCGCGACAGCCTCGACCGCTCCGCCCAGGCCCTCGCCGCGGCCCGGCGCGCCGGCGACCTCTCCCAGCAGGGCTGGTCCCACAAGTACACCGCCTGGGCCCTCCGGCTGCTCGGCGACCATGCCGAGGCGGCGCGTCACAACAGCGAGGCGGCCGCGCTCTTCGAGGCCGCCGGCGACCTCCACGGAGCCCTCCAGTCCCGGGTCGAGCACGATCAGCTCCTCGTGGACGGAGGACGCCACGACGAGGCCATCACGGCCATCCCGGGCACGCTCTCCTTCCTCGACCAGGTCGGTGACCGCATCGAGCCGCACGTCGCCGACTTCACCCGCACGAACCTGCGGGTGGTCATCGGCGGCGCACACGCCCATCTCGGGAACTGGGACGCGGCCGTCGAGCACCTCCGCGTCGCCGTGGAACTGTGCCGCGCCAGCGGCAACGCGGCCATGGAGAGCCGCGCCCTGGTCCACCTCGGCAACAGCCTGCTGGCCGCCGGCCACCGCACCGAGGCCCGGGACGCCTTCTCCCGGTGCCGGGCCCTCGGCGCGACGGCCGACCCCCACAGCCTTGCCGAGGCCCGGGAACGCCTCGGAGAACCGGACCACCGGTGAACCGGAGGCGGGTCGAGAAGCCCCGGCCCGCGGGCGTCCGCGCCCGCCCGTGCCTCCGGGACGGCGGCCCCGCCGGGGTGCCGCCGCCGATCCACCGGGGCACCGTCGACCTCGCCCCACGCGCGGGGGCGGAGCCGGGCGACCGGTGACGGCGGGCGCGGCCGGGCCGGCCGGAGGGGCGGGGCCGGCGGTTCCATGGGTGGGGTAGCCGGTGGGGGAAAGGTGGGGTTAGCACTGTCGTCGCGGGGTGCCGGGCGGGGCTAGGTTCGTGGCTGACCGCCAGCGGACCAAGACTTGGAGTCACCGACATGACGAAGCGCTCACGCTTGCTCTGGGCCGTTCTCGCGGGTGGACTGGCCGCGGCGGGGCTCACCGGCTGCGGGCCCGGGGAGACCTTCGAGGACGACGCGTCGGCGCGGGAGCGGGTCACGTCCGTGCGGGTGGAGACGGGCACCGGAAGCGTCACGCTCCGCGGCCGCGAGGGCCTCGACGAGATCTCCGTGCACCGCAGGATCACGTACCACGGGGACAAACCCGAGGGGGCGACCCACCGCGTGGACGGGGACCGGCTGGTCCTCGGGGGCTGCGGTGACGACTGCAAGGTGGACTACACGGTGGAGGTGCCCGCCGGGGTGGCCGTCGAGGGAGGGGCGTCGACGGGCGACCTCACCCTCTCCGACGTGGGGCCGGTGGACCTGAAGACCGAGTCGGGCGACGTCACGCTGGCCGGAGTGACGGCGGAGGTGAAGGTCAGGACCTCCAACGGGAACATCCGCGGGACGGACCTGCGCGGCGACCGGATCGACGCACAGAGCTCCAACGGCGAGATCTCCCTGACCCCCGGCAAGCCGCAGGACATCCGCGCCGAGGCCGAGAACGGCGGACTGAGCCTCACGCTGCCGGACGGCAGCTACCGGCTGCTGGTGAAGACCGGCAACGGCGACAAGGACATCCGCGTCCGCGACGAGCCGTCCGGCGAGCACCGGGTCGAGCTGACCACCGGGAACGGAGACATCTCCGTCCGCCCCGCATGACCGTACCGGTTTCCCGCACCACGTCCGTCCGGAGGATCCCACCCATGAGCCACCAGGACCCGAACAGCCTGTACGGCGCGGGGCCGTCGCCCGCCCCGGCCGGCCCCGGCCATCTGCCCGACACCAGGGCCCCCTACGGCTACGACCCGTTCGGGCGGCCCTACTCCGACAAGTCCAAGAACGTCGCGGGAGTGCTCTCCATCTTCCTGGGACCGATCGGCTTCGGCCGCTTCTACACCGGCCACAACGCCATGGCGCTCTGCCAGCTCTTCACCCTGGGCGGCCTCGGGCTCTGGACGCTGATCGACGGCGTCATCCTGCTCACGGTCAGGGGCAAGACCGACGCCGAGGGGCGCGTCCTGCGCGGCTGACCGCGCGGCGCGCTCAGCCGCGGCGGTGCCTGATCCACAGCCGGCCGTGCCCCATGGTGCCGGAGACGCGGATGCGGGGCCCGTCCGTTCCGCCGCGCGGGGGCGCCTTGTAGGACGGCTGCTTCCAGCGGGCGGTCAGGCCCCCGTGGTCGACCCTGGCCCCGCGGGGCACGACGATCCAGGCCCACCCGTAGTCCAGGTGCAGCTCGATGTCGACCACCGGGTGTCCGATGACGGCCCGCGACAGGTCCAGGTAGACCTTTCCCATCCGGGACGTGACCTTGAAGACCCGCGGCACCTGCCACTTCCCGCGCCGCCGGATCAGCCCGCCGACGGTGTCCACGACGACGGTCGGACCCTCGTCCCCGGCGGGCAGCGCGGCCACGGCGGACGCCAGCTCGCCGGGTGTCGCGGCGGTGAGCGCGACGTGCAGCCGCGCGTCCATCTCCTCCTGGGTGATGTGCCCCTCGGAGAAGGCCTCTTGGAGGCGCTCGACAGTCACATCGCGGTCAACTTCGGAGATCCGTTGCGGCAAGTTCTCTGGCACGGAGGACATGGCGCAACCATAGCGCCGGTCACCTCGTGACAGTCCAGCTCCCGCGGCGGCATCGCGTGTCCGGTGGGGGACTTGCGGCACGTCGGGTGGCCAGGGGCGGGCGGGAGGCGGATCCTCCGCGTCTCCGCAAGTCACGCCGCGCTGCACGGTGTTGTCATTACTCCCTTGAGGTTTGACTCGCACTCTGTCTAATGTTGTGACTCACGTGACGGATCAAGTCATGTTCTGTGACGACTCAGGGGGGAGTCGGAATGGCTGTCGTGCACGGCGGGGAACGCCACCGGACCGGCGGGCTGTAGACCCGCGACGGCACACGACCGGCGCGCGTGCCCCTTCCGGCCCCCTCCCCTTCCCGAGGGGCGGCACGGCCGTTCCCGTCGATCCCGTCCCGACGGCTTCCCGGTGCCGCCCGGCCGACCCGTCGTCCGGAAGGACGCGTGAGCCCGCCGACCAAGTCCTCGATCCCCCTCGATACCAGGAGTAGACGAGAATGATGGATCTCCTCGGCGCGAGAAGCGTGTCCGAGATCATCGCACTGCACGCGCGCGACCGCGGCCACGAGCTGGCGGTCGCCCTCGTCGGCGATCCCTCGGACCCGGCGTCGGCCCAGCTGTACGACTACGCGCAACTGGACCGGGCGGCACGCGTGTTCGCGCAGCGGTTACGCGAGGTGTGCCCGGTCGGCTCCCGCGTGCTGCTGCTCCAGCCGACGTCCGTCGAATTCGTCGCGGCCATGCTCGGCTGCTTCTACGCCGGCCTGGTTGCCGTGCCCTCCTCGATGCCCGGACGCTACAAGCAGGACCGGCGCCGGGTGCTCAGCATCGCCAGGGACGCCGAGGTCGGCTGCGTGCTGACCACGCCGGGCGAGCGGGAGGAGGTCGTCGACTGGGCCGAGCAGCAGGGCTTCACCGTGCCGGTGCTCTCCCTGTCCGTCGACCCCGAACTCCGGGCCGACGACTTCCAGGTGTACGACGCCGACCAGGACACCACCGCCGTCCTGCAGTACACGTCCGGATCCACGAACGACCCCAAGGGCAACGTGGTCACGCACGGAAACCTGCTGGCGAACGCCGTGACGACCACCGAGGCCTTCCGGCTGGAGGAGGGCGAGAGGTTCGGCGGCTGGCTGCCGAACTACCACGACATGGGCCTCATGGGGCAGATCCTGTCGCCGCTCCTCGCCGGCTATGGCACGGTGCTGATGAGCCCCGCCACCTTCCTGCGCCGCCCCCGGACCTGGCTCCAGCTGATCGACCGCTTCGACATCGGCGCCTCCGCCGCGCCGAACTTCGCGTACGAACTCTGCGTCGCGCGGGTGACCGACGAAGACGTCCGCGGCCTCGACCTGTCGCGCTGGAAGTACGCCGTCAGCGGCTCGGAACCGGTCAAGGCGAGCGTGCTCGACGACTTCGCCGCGCGGTTCGCACCGGCCGGTTTCCGGCCGGAGAGCTTCGCGCCGTGCTTCGGGATGGCGGAGACGACGCTGCTCGTGTCGAGCTCCCCGCGCCGCAGGCCCGTGGTGATGCGGTGCGACCCCGAGGCCCTGGAGCGGGGCCGGGTGGAGCCGGCCGCCGACGGCACCGGCCGCGCCCTGGTCAGCTGCGGCGAACCGCTCGACCTGGACGCGCGGATCGTCGACCCGCAGACGCTCCAGGAGCTGCCGCCCGGCCGGATCGGCGAGATCTGGCTGCGCGGCAGGTCGGTCGTCCGCGGCTACTGGCGCAACGAGGAGGCCACCGCCGCGACCTTCGACCGGCGGCTCGGCGACGAGGGCGGCTTCCTGCGCACCGGGGACCTCGGCGTCCTCGCCGACGGAGAGCTGTACGTGACCGGCCGCATCAAGGACATGCTGATCATCCGCGGCCGCAACGTCTACCCGCACGACATCGAGCACGAACTGCGCCTCCAGCACGAGGCGCTGCGCGACACCTTCGGCACGGTCGTCACCGTGCCCGGCGACGACGGCGAGGACGACGGACGCCTGGTGGTGATCCACGAGGTGCGCCGCAGGCCCTCCGAGGAGGAACTGGCCGAACTGGCCGCGGGGATGAGGACGACCGTGTCCCGGGAGTTCGGCCTGCGGGCCCACTCCGTGCTGATCATGCGGCGCGGCGACGTGCGGCGCACCACGAGCGGGAAGGTCCAGAGGTCCGCCATGCGCGCGCTGTACGTCGGCGGCGAGCTGCGGCCGCTGTGGGCGGACGGCTACCGGCCGGAGCCGGAGCAGGCCCTGGCGGGGACGGGAGGGGCGAGGTGAGCGCCGTGGAGTTCGCCGCGGAGGTCGACGGCTGGTCGAGGCCCGGCGGCCCCTTCGACCCGGCGCTGCTGACCGCGCACGACGAGGCCGAGACCTTCCCGGCCGAGGCGTGCGCGGCGCTCGACCGGTGGGGACTTCCCGCCTCCTACGTGCCGGATCGTTTCGGCGGCCGTCTCACCCGCCTCGACGAGGTGCACGCGCTGCTGCGCACGGTGGCGGCGCGGGACCTGACCGTCGCGGTCGCGCACGGCAAGACCTTCCTCGGCTCGGTCTCGGTGTGGGCCGCGGGCGACGAGCGGGCGGCCACCGCCCTGGCCCGGGACGTCATGGCGGGCGAGGCCGTGGCCTGGGGGCTCACCGAACCGGGCGGCGGCAGCGACCTGCTCGCCGGCGGACTCACGGCGACCCGCCGGGGAACCGGCTGGAGCCTGTCCGGCCGCAAGTGGCCGGTGAACAACGCCACCCGCGGCCGCTACGTCTGCGTGCTCGCGCGCACCGAACCCGCCGGCGGCCCGCGCGGGTTCAGCGTCTTCCTGGTGGACAAGCGGGCCCTGGCCCCCGGAACCGTCCGGTACCTGCCGAAGATGCCGACGCACGGCATCCGGGGCGCCGACATCAGCGGCGTGGAGTTCCTCGACGCCCAGGTGCCCGCCGACGCGCTCGTCGGCACCCTCGGCGGGGGCCTGGAACTCGTCCTCAAGTCGCTCCAGCTGACCCGTGTCGGTTGTGTCGCCCTCTCCCTCGGCGCGGGCGACCACGCCCTGAGGATCGCCCGCCGGTTCCTGGGCGAGCGCCGGCTGCATGGCCGGCGCTTCTCCGAACTGCCGCACGCCCGCACCGTCGCCGGCCGCTCCGTGGCGCGACTGCTGCTCGCCGAGACCGTCGCGTACACGGCCGCGCGGGCGGCCCACGAGGTGCCGGAGGAACTGGGCGTCGTCTCCGCGATCACCAAGGCGCTCGTCCCGACGCTCGTCCAGGGCCAGCTCCGTCTGGTCGGCGAACTGCTCGGCGCCCGCGGCTTCCTGACCGGCGTGGAGGGCTACGGCGGCTTCGCGAAGATCGAACGGGACCACCAGATCGTCGGCATCTTCGACGGCAGCACCTGGGTCAACCGCAGCGCGCTCGCCTCCGGCCTCCCGGTGCTCCGGCCCGGCCGCCGCCCGGCCGCGCCGACCGGCACGCCCGTGCACGAGTGGCTGCGGGAGGAGCACGAACCGGCCGCCCTCGATCCGCACCGGCTGGGGGTGATGGCGCGCGACAACTCGGTGCTGAACGCCCTCGGGGACCTCGTCGCCCGGCTCGCGGCCGCTCCGCAGGACGGCGCCGGCCGCATGGCGGCCCGGCTGCTCGACGCGTACGGAGAACTCGGCGCGCGCATCTCGGGCCTGCGGCCGGCCGCGGGGCCCCCGCCCACGGAGGTGATGCGCCTGGCGGAGCGGTACGAGTGGTGCCACGCCGGCGCCGCGGCCCTGGCGCTGTGGGCCGCGCGTCCGCAGCACCACGACCGCGACTGGTGGCGCGACGGCCTCTGGCTGCGCGGCTGCCTCGCCCTGGTCCTGGAAGGCCTCGGGGAGCGGGTCCCGGAGGCGACGGCCACGTTCGACGAGCTCGGCAGCCTCCTGCTCGGTGACGCGGGCGCCCGCGTCACCCTGCTCGGCACGCCGGTGGAGGTGTCGGCATGAGCGACGTGCACACGCGGATGGAAGCGCTGGAGGAGCGCCTCGGCGACCCCTTCGACCCGGACAACCCGGCGGGGTTCGCGGCCGTCGTGGCCGCCGACGAGCGCGAGGAGGTCCCGGCGGGCGGCGCCCGCGCGCTGGACGAGTTCGGCATCCTCTCCGAGTTCGTCCCCGAAACGCTCGGCGGCCGGTTCGAACGCGTCGACCACCTCGTCGAGCTGATGCGCTCGGTCTACCGGCGCGACCCGAGCCTCGGCCTCGGCCACTGCTCCAGCTCGCTGCTCGGCGCGGTCAACGTCTGGACCTCGGGCTCGCCCGACCAGCGCCGCGACGCGGCCGAACTGCTGCTCGCGGGCAGGAAGATCTCCTGCGCGTTCCACGAACTCGCGCACGGCAACGACATCGGCTCCGTCGAGTTCGCCGCCACGCCCGCGCACGGCAGGCTCTCGCTGAGCGGCCGCAAGGAGTCGATCACCAACCTGGACCGGGCCCACGGGGTGGTGTTCCTCGTCCGCTCCGACCCCGCCGGCGGCCCGCGCTCCTGCTCGCAGCTGTTCGTGCCCGTCGCGGACCTCGACCCCGACCGCTTCCGCTTCCTCCCGCGCTTCCGCTCGGTCGGGATGCGGGGCGTGCGCCTGGGCGGCATCGAGATGCGGGACTGCCCGGTGGACGAGGAGGCGCTCCTCGGCGCCCCGGGCACGGGACTCGAGACGGTGGCCCGCGCCTTCCAGCTGACCCGCGTGGCCATGCCCGGCATGAGCACCGCGCTGCTGGACACCTCGCTGCGCGTCACCCTGCACCACGTCCGCAGGAGGCGGCTCTACGGCCGGGACGTCGCGGCCATCCCGATGGTGCGCACCACCCTGGCCAACGCGTTCGCCGACCAGCTGCTGTGCGAGGCGTTCGCGACGGTCGCCGCCCGGTCGCTGCACGTGCTGCCGGAGTCGGGCAGCGTGTACGCCCCCGCCGTGAAGTACCTCCTGGCCGGAGTGCTGCTCGACGCGATGGAGCAGCTGTCGCTGGTGATGGGGGCCGAGTTCTACCGCCGTGACGGTGAGCACGCGGTCTTCCAGAAGATGGCGCGGGACATCAAGCCGGTCGGTTTCGGGCACATCGCCCGCGCGGCCTGCCTGTCCGCGATGCTTCCGCAGCTTCCGACGCTCGCGCGCCGCGCGTGGTCCGGCGCCGCACCCGCCCCGGCCGCCCTGTTCGCCCCGGACGCCGCGCTGCCGCCGCTCGACCTGGCCGGCCTGCGGGTCGTCGCGGGCGGACGGGACGGGCTCGCCCAGTCCCTCAACGCCGCGCTGGACGACGACGTCCCGGAGCGGCTGAGGCCGCTGATCGAGACCCACGTGCGGCGCCTCGCGTCGCTCGCCGAGGCGTGCGCCGGCCTCGGGCCCCGGGACCTGTCGATCGCGGCGTCGGTCGAGGTGCGCGAGCTCGCGGCCCGGTACACCACGGTGCTCGCCGCCGCCGCGTGCGTCGGTGTGTGGCGGCACGCGCCGGCCGGGGACTTCCTGGCCCGCCCGGAGTGGCTCGTCGCCGCCCTGACCCGGCTCACGGGCATCGACGCCGGCCGTCCCGAGGACGTGCCGTCCGAGGTGGAGGGCGCCCTCGTCGAGGAGCTGCTGGACCGCGACGACCGCACGGTGGGCTTCGGGCTCTCCGCACGCCGCTACCGGTGACGGCCCGCGCCAGGACGGCACGGCCCTCTCGTTTCCCCCAACGCCCCACCCTTGAGGAGCAGTCAGATGACACAGCCCGGATCCGAAGCGATCACCCTGGAAGAACTGGAGAACTGGCTCATCGCCCGTGTCGGCGAGTACGTGCCCGACCTGGAGGAGGCGGTGGACCCGCACCGGGACCTCGGGGCGTACGGCCTGGACTCCATCGCGGTCGTGGCCTTCACCGCCGACGTGGAGGACTGGCTGGGGTTCCGGGTGGAGCCCACGGCCGTGTGGGACCACCCGACCGTCGCCCAGCTCGCCAAATTCCTGCTGACGGAGCGCGAGAAGCAGTCGGGAAGGAACTGACGGCACAGCGTCTGTGACAGCAATGTCATAGGAAATGACAGCAGTTCTGACACGCGGCCGCGTGCTTGCGCGGCCGTGTGTCGTCTTTCATATCCGAGGGAAAGGGCTTTCCAGCGTGGCCGAGCGGAAGAATGTGTCCGGAGAACGGACGACCGTGTCGCGTAATCCGGCTGATCTGAAGGACGTCGTCGCGGAGCGGACTCTGAGCGACGCGGACGGCCTGGTCGAGGCGGCGCGCGCCGCCCACGAGGCGCAGCGCGCGTGGGCGGCGTGGCCGGCGCCGCTCCGGGGCCGGGTGGCGCAGAACGTGGGCCGGCTCGTCGCCGAGAACAAGGAGGCGCTGGCCGAGCTGATCACCCGTGAGGTCGGCAAGCCGTACGGCGAGTCCCTGGGGGAGGTCCAGGAGGTCATCGACACCTGCGACTTCTTCCTGGGGGAGGGGCGGCGGCTGTACGGCCAGACCGTGCCCAGCGAGATGCCGGACAAGCAGCTCTTCACCTACCGCAGGCCGCTGGGCACCGCCGCGGTGATCACCGCGGCGAACTTCCCCGCCGCGGTGCCCGCGTGGTATCTCGTCCCGGCGCTGCTCTGCGGCAACGCGGTGGTGTGGAAGCCGTCGGAGTCCGCGGTCGCGGTCGCGGAGGCGCTCGCGGCGCTGTTCCGGGCCGGCGGGGTGCCCGAGGACGTGCTGCGCCTGGTGCACGCCGACGGCGAGACCACGTACGCCGGGCTCGAACGGGCCCTGGCCGAGGGGCTCGTCCAGAAGATCGGCTTCACCGGGTCCACGGCGGCCGGGCGCCGGGTGAGCGAGCTGGCGGGGCGCCACCTGCAGTCCCCCTGCCTGGAACTCGGCGGCAAGAACCCCCTCGTGGTCGCGGACGACGCCGACCTCGAACTCGCCGTCCAGGGAGCCGTGTTCAGCGGCTTCGCCACCGGGGGCCAGCGCTGCACCTCGCTGGGCGCCGTCATCGCCCACCGCGACGTCCACGACGCCTTCCTCGCCCGCTTCAGCGCGGCCGTGGAGGAACTGGTCATCGGGGACCCCCGGCGGGAGGACGTCTTCTACGGGCCGCTCATCGGCGAGCGGTACCTGGAGGACTTCCTCGGCTCCCTGGAGCTCGTACGGCCCCACCACACGCTCTCCGGTTCCACCGCCACCGGCCGGATCACCTCCGACAGCCCCCGCAAGGGCTTCGTGGGCGACCCGGACGCCGGAGTGTTCGCGCACCCGACGATCGTGGCCGGGGTGCGGCCGGACGACGAGCTGTACCGGACCGAGACCTTCGGGCCGCTCGTGTCGGTCATGGCGTACGACACCTTCGACGAGGCCGTCGCGCTCGCCAACGGCCACGGGTACGGGCTGTCGGCCGCCGTCTACACGGGCTCGGCGCGGACGGCGTTCTCCTTCCGCGAGCGCTGCTCGGCCGGCATGGTCAGCGTGAACAACTCGACGGTGGGCGCGGAGGCGCACCTGCCGTTCGGGGGCAACGGCCTCTCCGGCAACGGCAGCCGGCAGTCGGGCATCTGGGTCATCGACCAGTTCACCTCCTGGCAGTCGGTGAACTGGGACTACGCGGGGACCCTGCAGCGCGCGCAGATGGACGTCCGGGACATCGACGCGGACTTCGGGTTCCGGCTCTCCTGAGCCCCCGGGCAGACCGCGCGGAGGCACCGTCCGGAGGGCAGACCCCCGGACGGTGCCTCCGCGCACGGCCGGTCTCAGTCGGTGCGCACCGTCACGTCGCCGATCTCCGTGCGGGCCTCCACCGCCGTGCCGGAGGCGGAGTCCACCGCCACCTCCACGGTCCGCGAGCCGATCTCCGTCAGGGCGTCCACCGCGAACGGGCCCGCGTCCGCCGGAAGGCGCAGCTCCACGTCCCCGAGCTTGGTGACGGCCTTCAGCCGCTCGAACGGCTCGATCTCCTCCACCCGGACGTCGCCCGTCTCGGACGTGGCCTCTGCGGTGCCGAAGGCGACGTCCTCGAGGGTGACCGCACCGGTCCCGCTGGTCGCGACGATCCGGTCGCCGGTCACGTCCTCGACGTGGACGCTGCCCATCCGCGTGCGGCCCTCCACCGAGGCCCGCACGCCCGTCACGGACACGTCGCCGAGCCGCGTGCTGACCTTGACCCGGGTGCCGGCCCGCACCGTCAGGGAGTAGTCCGACGCGCAGGTGCCCATGCCGTCCCCGCAGGTGGTGGTGATGCGCAGGGTGTCGCCGGCGTGCTCGATCCGCTCGTCGGGAGAGCGCAGCGACTTCGTCAGCTCCTTGCGCAGCTCCGTCCTCCCGCCCTGCCCGGCCACCTCGATCCGGACGTCGCCGCTGTCGATCACGACCTCCACGGCCCGCACCGCGTCGTCGATCGCCGCGGTCTCGGAGTCGGTCCGGGTGATCAGGAACAGCAGCAGGTACCACGCGCCTCCGCCGACGAGGGCGATGCTGATCAGGATCGCGAGGAGGCGGACGGCGCGCCGCGGGCCGGAACGCCGGGGCGGGTCGGCGGGACGGGCCGCCGAACCGTTCGAGTCGATGGTCTGGTGCATTTCCTACTCCCGTGTCCGGTGGTCAGCGCGGTTCGATGGGATGGTCGGTCGACGGGGAGCCGAGGTACTGCAGGACGGCGAGGACGCGGCGGTTCCCCTGGTCGTCGGGGAGCAGGTCGAGCTTGGTGAAGATGGAGCGGATGTGCTTCTCGACGGAGCGCTCGGTGATGAACAGGCGTTCCGCGAGGCCCCCGTTGCTGAGCCCCTCGGCCATCAGGGCGAGGACCTCCCGCTCCCGCGCGGTGAGCGGCGCGAGGCTGTCGCGCTTCTGGTTGCCCGCGAAGATCTGGCTGATCACCTCGGCGTCGAGGGCGGTGCCGCCCTCGGCGACGCGGTGCAGGGTGGCCACGAACTCGTCCACGTCGGCGACCCGGTCCTTGAGCAGGTAGCCGAGGCCCACGCTGCCGTGGGCGAGGAGCTTGGAGGCGTAGCGGGCCTCCACGTACTGGGAGAGGACGAGGACGGGCTGGGTCGGGTCCGTGGCACGGATCGACAGCGCGGCGCGCAGCCCCTCGTCGGTGTGCGTGGGGGGCATCCGCACGTCCACCAGGCACAGGTCGGGGGCGAGGTCGGCGACCAGCATGAGGAGTTCGTCGCCGTCTCCGGCCTGCCCCACCACGTCGATGTCCTCGTCCATGAGCAGCTTGGCGAGGCCGGTCCGCAGCAGGACGGAGTCTTCGGCGATCACGACGCGCAACATGTCTGCTAGGCCCTCCAGGGCAGTGTGACGTCGACGACGGTGGGTCCGCCCAGGGGACTGGAGAGCGTGAGGTGTCCGTCGACCGCCCGGACCCGGTCCCGCAGCCCGCTGATGCCCGACCCCCTGGCGGGGTCGGCGCCGCCGGCACCGTCGTCGGTGACGGTGAGCCGCAACAGGTCCTCGTCGCGCCGCACGGTGACCCCGGCCCGTTCGGCCGCGGCGTGCTTGGCGATGTTGGTGAGCAGCTCGGAGACAACGTAGTACGCGACGGCCTCGGCGCGCGGGCTGGGACGCTCCGGAAGCCGCACGGACAGGTCGACGGGGACCGGGCAGCGGGCCGCGATCGTGACCAGGGCCGGCTCGATGCCCTGCTCGGTGAGGATGGCCGGGTGCAGGCCGCGCGTGACGTCCCGCAGCTCCTGCATGGCGGCCTTGGCCTCCTCGTGCGCGGCGATCACCAGCGCCTGCGCGGCCTCCGGATCGCGCGTGAAGCGGGACTTGGCGCGCCCCAGGCTCATGGCGACCGACAGCAGGCGCTGCTGCGCCCCGTCGTGCAGGTCGCGCTCGATGCGCTGCCGTTCCAGCTCGGCGGCGTCCACCATCCGCGAGCGGCTGTCCTCCAGGTCCCTCATCCGGCGCACGAGGTGGTCGACGCGGTTGGCACCGAGCATGCGGGCGACCAGGGCGGACTCGGTACGGGCCAGCGGGCCGCCGAGCCACAGGCCGGCGAGGAGCAGCAGCAGCCCGACGACGCCGCCGGCCACCGCACCGGGCACGCTCGCGACGTCCAGGCCCAGCAGGGAGGAGCCGTCCGGCAGGAGGGGGCCGATGAAGGGCAGCAGGGCGAGCAGCACGCCCGCCGCGAGCACCGCCAGGACCAGGCCGCCCGCGCCGAGCCCCCACAGCGTCATCACAGCGGTGAAGCCCAGCTCGCGCCAGGCGCGTTGGCCGAAGAGCCGCTCCAGGCGGTCCTTCCACCCCTTGCCGGGGGCCGAGACGGGCACGTCGACGGCGAAACCGCGCAGGACGTGGAGCCGCTCCAGGTCGAGCCGGGCGATCCAGGCCGCCAGCTTCATGGCCAGGGGCAGCAGGGGCAGCCCCACCAGGAGCAGCGGGGTCAGGCACGCCCCGACCGTGAACACCACGGCGGGGACCGCGTACAGCGGCGACATCGCGAGCGTGGTCAGCAACTGCAACAGGTCGTCGCGTGCGTCCTTCGAGGTCAGGCCCCGTGCCACACGGCGCAGGGCGACTCGAATCCGCGGTGGTCCCAGCCGCATGGCGCCCTCCGGTTCAGATCGGTTCACAGGATCTTAGGCACGGGCTCCGGACCGCTCCGAGCGTGCAGACGTGCCCTTCCGAGGTAGTGGCAGCACTACCTGCCCACGGGTGGCTGCACGCCCGACGGCGCCGGGGGCCGCTGCGTAGCTTCGGGGCGTACCCCTTGACGAGGAGCTTCGAGATGTCGGTCACGGAAGAGAAGGACGCCGCGCACCAGCGCCCCGGAATCTCGGGGGCGGCGCCCCCGCGCGGCTTCGTGGAGCGCACGGCGGCCTGGAGCATGGCGCACCGCAAGACCACCATCCTGCTGTGGATCGTGGCGGTGGCCCTGGCGTACGCGGCGAGCCTGGTCACGGGTGTCCGGGCCCAGGAGGACGCCGACAACCTGACCGGACAGGCGGCGGTCGCCGAGCGGATGCTGGACGGCGCCGACTTCGCCGACGACGGGGTCGAGAGGGTGCTGATCCAGGCCCGCGGCGGCACGCTGCCGGCGGCCACCGCCGACGCCGTGGTGGACTCCCTGCGCCAGCGGTACGCCGCGGTGGACGAGGTGACCCGGGTCGGCGAGCCCATTCCCTCGGAGGACGGCCGCAGCGTGCTGCTGCCGGTCACCCTCGACCTGGGCAGCGGCGACGAGAAGAAGAAGCCCAAGAACGTGGTCGGCCCCATGCTGGAGGCGACGGCGGCCGAGCAGGCGGCCCGTGCCGACCTGCGCGTCGAGCAGCTCGGCAAGGGCTCCGTCACCAAGGAGCTGAGCACGCAGCTGGGAGCCGACTTCCAGCGGGCGGAGCTCATCAGCGTGCCGGTGACGCTGGTGATCCTCCTGGTCGCCTTCGGCGCGCTGCTCGCGGCGGGCCTGCCGGTCCTGCTCGGCATCACCTCGGTGGTCTTCGCCTTCGGCCTGGCCGGGGTCACCTCGCTGCTGGTGCCGGTGAACGACAACCAGGCCAGCCTGATCCTGCTGATGGGCCTCGCGGTCGGGGTCGACTACTCGCTCTTCTACATCCGGCGCCGGCGCGAGGAGCGCGCGCTCGGCGAGTCCCCGGAGGCGGCGCTGCGCATCGCGGCGGCCACCTCGGGGCGGGCCGTCCTGGTCTCCGGCCTCACCGTGGCGATCGCCATGGCCGGCATGTTCCTCTCGGGCAGCATGCTCTTCTCCTCGCTGGCCCTCGGCACCGTCCTGGTGGTCCTGGTGGCCGTGCTCGGCTCCCTGACGGTGCTTCCGGCCGCGCTGGCGGGCATCGGCGACAAGATCGACCGCCCGCGGATCCCGCTGCTGTGGCGGCGCGCCGCCGCCGTGGGCAAGGAGAGCAGGCTGTGGGCCGCCGTGCTGCGCCCCGTCCTGAAGGCGCCCGGCGTGAGCCTGGTCATCGGCCTGGTGGCGATGCTGGCGCTGGCCGCGCCCGCGCTCGACATGAAGCTGAAGATGCCCGGGGACGAGGACCTGCCCCGCTCCTACGCGATCATGCAGACGTACGACCGGGTGGTCGAGGCCTTCCCGAGCGAGGGCACCTCCCACGAGGTGGTCGTCGAGGCCGACGAGGCCTCCACCGGCGAGGTGGGCCGGCTGCTGACCGGGCTGCACGAGAAGGCGATGGCGACCGGCAGGTTCGCCGCCTCCGAGAAGCCGGACCTCGCCGTGTCCGAGGACGGCAGGGTGTCCCGGCTCGAACTGCACGTGAAGGGCGAAGCGGGCGACCCCGACGCCAAGGAGACGCTGACGCTGCTGCGTTCGCGGCTCGCGCCGGAGGCGCTGGAGGGCGCCGACGTCGACCGGTGGGCCGTCGGCGGGGCGACGGCCTTCTCGACGGACTTCTCCCAGACGCTGGAGGACCGGCTGCCGATGGTGATCGGGTTCGTCACCCTGCTCTGCCTGGGGATCATGCTCCTCGCGTTCCGCTCGGTGGCGCTCGCGCTCCTGACCGGGGTGCTGAACGTCCTGTCCGTCGCGGCCGCCTACGGCATCCTGGTCCTCGTCTTCCAGAACGAATGGGCCGAAAGTCTTCTTGGCTTTGACTCGAATGGAGCGGTTGTTTCCTGGCTTCCGCTTATCCTGTTCGTTGTTCTGTACGGTCTGTCGATGGACTATCACGTCTTCGTTCTGAGCCGGATTCGCGAGGGCGTCAAGCTGGGGGGCTCGACACATGTGGCGGTCAGGCACGGAATTCTCACTTCCGCGGGCGTGGTCACCACAGCGGCGACGATCATGGTCGCGGTGTTCGCGGTCTTCGCGACCCTGTCCACCCTCGAGATGAAGCAGCTGGGAGTGGGCCTGGCCGTCGCCATCATCCTCGACGCCACGGTGATCCGCGGTGTGCTGCTGCCCGCCGCGCTGACGCTGCTGGGCGACCGGGCATGGCGCGAGCCGCGGTGGCTGCGCAGGCTGCCGGCCATCTCCCACGACTGATCGGATGTCCGAGGAGGGACGGTCCGGACCCTTTCCCGGACCGTCCCTCCCCCAAGCGGCGGCCAGCGAGCCAAGGAGATGTGGGATATGGGTGAGTGGGCCGAGGTTCCTTCCGGTCTGGTGGTGCGGCCGGGCGAACTTCACGTCTTCAGAGCCCCTCTGGGACCGTCGGGCCAGGACGTCGAGGAAGTGCTCCGGCTGGTCAGCGCGGAGGAGCGGAACATGGCGGAGGCGCTGGGGAGGGCCGCGGACGGACTGGCCTTCTTACGCACGCGCGCCCTGACCCGCCGCGTGCTCGGCTGGATCCTCGGGCGCGGCCCCCTCGACATCGAGTTCTGCCGCACGGAGCACGGCCGGCCCGCCCTGGTGGACCGCGAGGTGTGCTTCAGCGTCGCCCACGGGGGCGGACAGCAGCTGGTCGCCGTGTCGCTGGACAGCGAGGTCGGCGTCGACGTCCAGGACGGCGACGTGAGGTACGGCGAGAACCTGCACCTGTCCCTGACGGAGTGGGAGCAGCGGCTGCTCCGGCGGCTGTCGCCGTCGGCCCGGCAGATGTTCTTCCTGAGCCTGTGGACCCGCAAGGAGGCGGTGCTGCGCGCGGCGGGCTACGGGCTGCGCGTGCCGCCGGACGAGGTGGACGTCCTCGTGGAGGACGGGGCGGGCGCGGTGGCGGTGCCGCTGCCGGACGGCGCCGGCGTCGCCGAAGTGCAGGTGCGCGACCTGCCGGGCGGCCGGGGCGTGGTGGCCGCCGTCGCGGTCGCCGGGCCCGTCGGCGCCCTGCACACCTGGACGTTCGACCCCGCACTCCAGCAGGCGCACTGCCGGTGAACCCGCCCGGCGGGCGCTCTGCCCCCTGAACCCCGGTCGGCCGGACGCGGCGTGTCCTTCCCCCGTCGCGTCCGCGTCCGGTCGACCGGTCCGCTCCGGCCGGCCCCGCTCAGGGGCCGGCCGCGAGCAGTTCGCTCAACTGACGCCAGGCCTCGGACGACTTGCGGTAGGCGCCGGCCCGGTCCAGGACCTCGGCCGCGTCCCGGTAGCACTCCTTGGCCGCCTCGGCGTCCCCGGCCAGGACGTGCGCCCGGGCCGCGAGCAGCCGGCACCTGCCCTGCCCGGCCAGTGGGAGTCCGGCGCCGCCGGCGCCCACCTCGGCCGTCAGCTCCAGGACGCGCTCCGGCTGCCCCAGGCGCAGTGCCAGCTGGGCCTCGGCCAGCATCAGGTGGGCCATGTCGTCGGCGCGGCCGACGAGTTCGAGGGCCTGGCGGGCGCGCGTGAGCAGCCGCGCCGCCCGCTCGGCGGCGTCGTCCGAGGGGTCGTGCTCCAGGCGGAGCGCCGCCGACGCGCAGCACAGCCGGGCCCAGGCGGCCAGGTTCGCCTCCGGGCGGAGGCAGTCGAAGGCCTGCTCGTGCAGACGGGTGGCGTCCCCCGGCCGGTCGCACAGGAAGCGGGCGCTGCCCACGGCCCAGTACACCTGGCCCCGCAGCTGCCGGGACGGGATGTCCTCGACGATCTCCTGGAGGGTGTCGGCGATGTTCGAGGTGTTCTCCAACTCGCCGCTCTCGGCGTAGGAGTCGACCAGTGCGAGCATCGCGCCGATCCGTTCGTGCGCGGTGGGCGGCAGGGCGACGGCGACCGACACGGCGTGCTCGGCGGTGCGGACGGCTTCGCCCAGCCGCCCCTGGCGGAGCAGGTTCCGGGAGAGGGCGGTGGCGACGCGGGCGGCCAGCCGGGGGGTCTCCTGGGACAGGGTGGTCCCGGCCAGCCCGGTGAGGACGGTGCGCTCCTCGGAGGCGTCGCCCAGTTCCCGCAGGACGTCCGCGAGGTCCCAGGCGGCCTCCCAGAGCACGTCCTCCTCGGCGTACCCGCCGGCCTCCGCGCCGATGCCGCGCAGCAGCTCGGCGGCGTCGGCCAGTTCGCCGTCCTTGCGCAGGGCGCGCGCCTCCAGCAGCCTGCCCGCGATGTCGAGGCGCCGGCTGCGGAGTTCCCCCGCGTCCTGCGCACCCGGGTTCACCAGGGCGGCCAGGGGCACGTCGAGCCGGCGGGCGAAGAAGGCGGCGATCAGGTCGTTGGGCGAACGCTGACCGCTTTCCACGCGTGAGACATAACTGGCCGACACCTCGTCGCCGGCTATTTCGCCCTGGGAAAGGCCGCGCTGCAGCCGCAGTTCTCTCAGTCTGCGTCCGAATGCGGGCTGTTCGATCATCGTCGTCCTCCGGGACCGCCTCGGCTTGCCGAGGGTGGCGAGCGATGGCCACGAGGCCCGGCTTCGGGGTCATCGCTGTCATGGCTCTTGGTCAAGCGCGGCTGGGGCTTGCGACACCATCACCGTTATTACAGGGAGGCAGCGTAGAGCTCGCGCGGTCGAGCTGTCGAACTGCGGGCGGCACGCACGGCAAGCAGGCGAAAAACCGAAGGCTTCGCAGGTCACGCGTCCATGGCAATCAACGAGCAAAATCCGGCTTGATCTATGACAGGCGGCTGACTACAGTCATGACACACGTGACAAGTTCTGTCACATGTGTGACAGCTCGCGGGGGAGAGGCGTCGCCATGGGTGTGATGCGTGCTGGGGGGAACTCGGCCGTCAGACGGGGAATCGAAGAGGCGGAGGTGGCCCTTTCGGTCGGGCAGGCCTCGCTCTTCTTCCTCCAGGAACTCGCGCCGGACTCGCCCGCGTACCACGTGGCCGGATGTGTGACGGTGACCGAGCCCCTCGACACCGAGAGGCTGCGGCGCGCCTGGGAGGCGGTCTGCCTCCGCCACCCGGTGCTCACCGGTGTCGTCGCCCCCCGGGACGGGGGCTACGTGCAGCGCTGGTACGCGGCCGAGGCGCCCTTCGAGGTCCGCCGGACACCCGGGATCGACGCCGAGGAGCTGCGGGTGCTCGCCGCCCGCGACTACGAGCGCCCCTTCGCCCTGGACCGCGAGGCGCCCGCCCGGCTCTTCGTCTACCAGCAGGCCGGCGCCACCACCCTGAACCTCGTCCTGCACCACGTCGCGGGCGACATGAGCTCCCTCTTCATCACCCTGGAGGACCTGCTCACCGCCTACCGGTCGGAGGACGGGGACGCGCCGGGAACGGCCGTCGAGCCGGACACCTCCTACGCGCGCCACGTGGCCGCCGAGCGCGCGTTCCTGGACGGCCCGCGCGCCGAGGCGTTACGCGCGTACTGGGCCCGGCAGCTCGACGACTGCCGCTTCGCCCTCGACCTGCCCGGCATGACCGCGCCCCGCCCCGTGGCCGATCCCGACGCCCCGGCCCACGTCCCCTTCCGCCTCGGCGCCGAACTCGCCGACCGCGTACGCGAAATGGCCGGATCCACCCGCAGCACCACCGCCACGGTGCTGCTCGCCGCCTTCAACGTGCTGCTGCACAAGCTCACCGGCTGCGAGGACATCGTCGTCGGCTTCCCCGTGGAGGGCCGCAAGGAGCCCTTCAAGCGGACCGTCGGCCACTTCACCAACTCCCTGCTGCTGCGCACCCCGGTCACCGCCGGCGCCACCTTCGGCTCCGTCCTGGACGCCACGCGCACCGCGCACGTCGACGCCGTGCGCCACCGGGCCCTGCCCACGCCGACGGTCCTGGGACGCTCGTCCCCCGGGTCGGCGCTCTCCGGCCAGTCGCTCTACCAGGTCAGCTTCCAGTTCGAGTCGGACCGGCTCTCCTACGGCACCCGGTCGATCCTCGGCGGTCTGGGCACCGTTCCCCTGGCCGGATACGACGCCGAGCCCGTGCCGGTGCGCCAGCAGGTGGCGCAGTTCCCGCTGCGGATGCAGGCGGGCGAGATCGACGGCGAGGTGCGCGGCGTCCTCCACTACGACCCCGCCCGGCTCGACGCGGAGACCGTCACCGGCTACGCCCGGCTCTTCGAGACCCTCGTCGAGGAGGCCGTCGCCGATCCGGCGGCCACCGTCGCCGATCTCGGTGTCGGTGGTGCCGGTGTGGTGGCGGAGTGGTTGGGTGCCGGGGTGGAGGCGGTGGGTGAGGGCCGGCCGGTGTTCGAGGCGGTCGTGGCCCACGCGGCCGTGGCGCCGCACGACGTGGCGTTGGTGGATGCCGAGCGTGAGTGGACGTACGGCGAGGTGGAGCGGGCGTCGGCGGTGGTGGCGGTGCGGCTGCGGGAGCTGGGCGTGGGTCCGGAGTCCGTGGTGGGGTTGTGCCTGCCGCGCGGCGGGCTGATGGCGGTGGCGATGCTGGGTGTGCAGCGGGCCGGTGGTGCGTGGCTGGCGCTGGATCCCTCGTACCCGGCCGAGCGGCTGCGGCTGATGGTGGCCGAGGCGGGCTGCGCCGCCGTCGTCCGCGGTGCGGCGCAGGGCGAGCTGCTCGACGGAGCGCTTCCCCCGGGCACCCCGGTCCTGGAGGCCGACGGGCTCGACCTGGCGGCGGAGGCCGACCGGGCGGGTCTGGACGCGGCGCACCCGGACGACCTCGCCTACCTGGTCTTCACCTCGGGTTCCACCGGCCGGCCCAAGGGCGTCGCCGTGACCCACCGCACGCTCTCCCGCTCCACCGCGGCACGCGCCGTCTTCTACGGGCCGCGGCCGCCGCGCTTCCTCCTGCTGTCGCCCTTCGCCTTCGACAGCTCCTACGCGGGCGTCTTCTGGACCCTCACGTTCGGCGGCACCCTGGTCGTGCCCGACGCCGAGCAGGTCAAGGACGCCGACCTGCTGGCCGGCCTGGTGGACCGGCACGCGCTGACCCACACCCTGACCGTGCCCTCCTTCTACCGCGCCCTCCTCGGCCGGCCGGGCGGTCCCGGCCGCTCCCTGCGCACCGTCGTGGTCGCGGGCGAGGCCTGCCCCGCCGACCTGGTCGCCGAACACCGGGCCGTGCTGCCCGACTGCGCGCTGGTCAACGAGTACGGGCCGAGCGAGGCCACGGTCTGGGCCACCGGCCACTTCTGCGCCGACGACGGCCCCGGCAGCGTGCCCATCGGCACCCCCATCGCCGGCACCACCGTGTTCGTGCTGGACGGTTCTCTGCGGCCGGTGGCCGCGGGCGGTGTGGGTGAGTTGTATGTGGGTGGTGCGGGTGTGGCGCGTGGTTATG
>NZ_JBHYPS010000050.1:0-44084 GCF_042746075.1 Streptomyces sp. NPDC058758
CGCTACGACAAGACCGCCACCATCTACCTCGCCGGACTCCACATCGCCGCCATCTTCATCTGGTCGGCGAGATGATCCGAAAGAAACTTCCTAGGTCGTCGATCAGCGTGCCGAGGACCGCAGGGTCGGCCGTCGGGGTGCGGGCGGTGGCCGCGGCGAGGTACATCTGCGCGGCGCGTTCGGGGTAGTAGCGGGCGAACACCTCGGCGGACCGGGTGAGGTCGCTGGTCCAGCCGCCCCAGCGGGGCATCACCAGGGTGAGGCCGCTGCGGACGAGGCGGCGGGCGACGGCGCGGCTGAGCCTCCTGCGCCGGGCGTCGGTGGCGTCGGCGGCGTACTGTTCGCGCCAGCGCGGCAGGGCCAGGCCGAGGTCCCCGTTGGTCTCGCGGGCGAGCAGGGGGGTGGGGCGGTAGCGGGGCAGGGCGGCGGCGAGGTCGTCGCCGAGCAGCGGGGTGCACAGGCAGGCGACGAACCACCCGAGGTCGTGGCGTTCGAGGTCGCTCAGCAGGGTGCCCGTGCCGAAGAGGAGGACGCCCACGCCGTCGATCTGCCCGAACGAGGCGTCGAGCGAGGCTTCGAGCGCGTCGGCGTCCGCGCGGTCGGCACGGGTGGGCTCCCGGTGCAGGGCGAGCAGCAGGTCGAGGTCGGACACGGCGGGGATCGCGGTGCCTCGGGGGATGCTGCCGTACAGGTAGGCGCTGTGCAGCCGGTCGTCGCCGAAGGTCTCGGCGATCAGCGCCCGTGCGGCGTCCACCACGGGGGTGAACTCCTCCGGGACGCGGCTCAGGGAGCCCTCCCGGGCGATGAATCCGTCGTCGTCCAGCCCTTCAGCGGTCATGCCTGAACCCTGCCGCACCTCCCCCGCCACGGGCCAACGGGTTTCGGGGCCCCCGGAGCGGCGGGGGCGGCGGGCCGCACCGGCCGGACCCTCCCGGGTGCCGGGGGCGGCCGGGGCTCCGGCGCGCCGTGCGGTCAGTAGCGGCGGGGGTCGTAGCGGCGCAGCCGGGCGGCCAGGGCCTTCTCGGTGGCGCCGAGCGCGGCGGCGATCTCCTCGTCGGTGTGCCTCCTCGTGGCGATGCGGGTGGCGTACGGGCCGTCGGTCTCCACGACGGCGTCCAGCGCGCCGACGATCCGCAGGGCGGTGAGGGGGTCGGTGTCCTCGATGGCGTCGAGGCGCTCGCGGATCCGCGAGATGAGGCGGGCGACGTCCTCCGGGAGCGGCACCGCCGCGGCGGCGATCTCGCGGGTGTGCCTCTGCCAGTCCCCCTCCGGGCCGGAGGTGTCGTAGCGGTGGGGCTCACGGTCCGGGACCCGCTTCCAGTCGAGCGGGTACGTGCCCTCGCCGACCCAGCCGCAGGCGCACACGGCGCGCATCCGGTCCGCCAGCGGGCGGCGGTTCACGCCGTCGTAGTACCACCAGTCCGTGAAGCGGGGGACGTACGCACCGCTGCCCGCGTCGATGTACACCGGGCCCGGCACCGTGCCGTCCTCCAGCAGCACCCCGACCTTGCCCACGTGCCCTTCCGCGCCGTCCGGTTCCCACATGTCCCCGCCTCCCGTTCCGTCGGGTCGGTACGGCCGCCGCGGCTCGTCGGCCGGCGGCGGCCCCTCGCCCCTACGGTGGCGGACGGTCCCGGGCGGCCGCAGCCGATCGTCCGCATATTCCACCGGCGAGTGACAACGGTTCCGGGGGTTGGGTCGGGTCACGGGCGCGGACGGGCGGGCGCGGCCTTCTCCAGTTCGTCGACGGTGCCGGACATGAGGGTCCTCACGTGCGCGGTGATGTGCTCCGGGGGCCAGTCCCACCAGGCCAGCGCGAGCAGGCGGGCGACGTCCTCCTCGCTGTGGCGGGTGCGCAGGAGGCGGGCCGGGTTGCCGCCGACGACGCCGTAGTCGGGGACGTCCTTGGTGACCACCGAGCCGCTGGCGACGATCGCGCCGTGCCCGACGCGGACGCCGGGCATGACGGTCACGCCGTGGCCGAACCAGACGTCGTTGCCGACGACGGTGTCCCCGCGGTTCGGCAGGCCGGTGAGCAGGTCGAAGTGGTCGGCCCAGGAGCCGCCCATGGTGGGGAAGGGGAAGGTCGAGGGGCCGTCCATGCGGTGGTTGGCGCCGTTCATGAGGAACCGGACGCCCGTGCCCAGGGCGCAGAACCTGCCGATGACGAGCTTCTCGGGTCCGTAGTGGTAGAGCACATTGCGCGTCTCGAACGCGGTCGCGTCGTCGGGGTCGTCGTAGTACGTGTACTCCCCCACCTCGATCAGCGGGGACGTGACCAGGGGCTTGAGCAGGACCACCCGCGGCTGGTCGGGCAGGGGATGGAGGACGGTGGGGTCGGCGGGGACGGGCACGGCGGGCTCCCTCGTGACGGGTGACGGGTGACGAATGACGGGTGACGGGCCGGGGCACGGGGCGGAGGGGGCGTGGGCGTGGGGCGGGCTCGGGCGGGGGCCGGCGGCAGGGGTGGAGTGCGCCGCTCGGGTCCGACGGTCGCCCCGGCTTCCGCCGGTCCCGGGCTTCGACCGGACGAAACGGCACGGCACGTGCCGTTCCTTCATCCGGCAGCCTGCCCAGTTCCCGGGACCCTGTCAAGAACGGCACGTGCCGTGCCGTTAATGTGGGGGCATGAGCCCTCCCCGTCGTCGCGGCCCGGACCTCACCGAGGCCATCATGCGCACCACCCTGGAACTCGGGCAGGAGCTCGGCTACGCCAAGCTCAGCATCGAGGCGATCGCCGCCAGGGCCGGTGTCGGCAAGCACACCGTCTACCGCCGGTGGCCGTCCAAGGGCGCCCTGCTGCTCGACTCTCTGCTCTCGCGCAGCGAGTCGGCCCTGGACTATCCCGACACGGGCGATCTCCGAGCCGACCTGCGCCGGCAGGTCCACGAGGCCGTCGAGCTCCTGGGGGGCGGGCCGCTCAGCCCCCTCTTCAGGGCGCTGGTCGGCGAGGCCCAGCACGACGCCGGTGTCGCCGCCGCGCTCAACGAGCGCTTCATCGCCCCGCAGGCGGACAAGACCGTCGCCCGTCTGCGGGCGGCGCGGGAGCAGGGTCAACTGGCGCCCGACTTCGACCTGGACCTGGCGATGGCGATCCTCTCCGGACCGCTGTACTTCCGTCTGCTGATCACGCGGGAGCCCCTGACCCCCGCCTACGTCGACCGCGTCCTCGACGCCCTCTTCGCCGGAATGGGACCGCGACCGTGAGGTGCGCCGCGCCGGCCGGGAACCGCCCGTGCGACGCGCAGTCCGCGGAGCCGCGCCTTCGCGGGGCCGGCGGCGCGTTCCCCGTCGGCGTGGGCGCGGACGCACCGCAGGCGCGTGTTGAAGACCGCGACGACGCAGGGCGCCCGTTCGAGGCACCGGTCGGCCGGCGGACCGTCCGGTGAGACGAGCGGCTCCCGCGCTCCGGCCCGGCCTCACGAAGGGCTGTTCCACGCCGCTCGGAACCGGGGCGGGAAGACGGCCGAAACTCTTTCGCACGGCTTCAGGAGCCCCCGGAGACCCGACGGCCTCAGCGGCTTCGGGGGCCTCGGCTCCGAAGTGTACGCCGGGGCGTGCGCCGGAGCCCCCACCGGTCGCGGGCCGCTGAGGGCCGCCCCGCGGACGGGCGGCGGCAGCGGCGGGCCCCAGCGGGAGTCGGGCGTCGCGAGCCGGGGCCGCTAGGCGTCCGCTCCCGCCCCCGCCTCCTTCGGCGGCGGTGCCGTGCTGTTCCTGACCACGAGGCTCGTCGCGAGTTCCAGGCGGGTCACCGAGGGCTCGCCGGCGCGCAGTCGGAGCAGCATCTGGACCGCTTCCTCGCCCATCGCGCGCAGCGGCTGGTGGACCGTGGTGAGGGCGGGGCTCGACCAGCGGGCGATCATCACGTCGTCGTATCCGACGACGGAGAGGTCCTCGGGCACGCGCAGGCCGCAGACCCGGGCCGCTTCGAGGACGCCGAGGGCCTGGAGGTCGCTGCCCGCGAAGATCGCGGTGGGCCGGTCGGGGGCGCGGAGGAGTTCCATGGCGTGCCGGTAGCCGCCTTCGACGTGGAAGTCGCCGTAGCGGACGAGTGCGGCGTCGGGGGCGATGCCGGCCATGTTCAGGGCCGAGCGGTAGCCGTCGAGGCGGGCGAGGGAGCAGAGCATGTCCTTGGGGCCGGTGACGATGGCGATGCGGCGGTGGCCGAGGTCGACGAGGTGGCGGGTCGCGGCGACGCCGCCGGCCCAGTTCGCCGAGCCGACGGACGGCACGTCCGGTTCGGGGTCGCCCGCCGGGTCGACGATGACGAACGGGATGGAGCGCGCGCCGAGTTGTCGCTTGACGGCGTCGGGGAGGGAGGAGAACACCAGGACCACGCCGATGGGCCTGCGCTGGAGCACCCCCTCGATCCAGTCGGCGGCCGGGGCGTGGCGGGTGCCGCTCTCCGTGAGGACGACGCTCGCCTGGTGCGCCTTGGCGAGGTTCTCCACCCCCCGGATCAGCTCCATCGACCACGCGCTGTCGAGTTCGTGGAAGACGAGTTCGATCAGCGGCGCCTCGCCGGCCGCCCGGGTGGTCCGGCGGTAGGAGTGCGCCTCCAGGAGGCGCTCCACCTTGCCGCGGGTGACCGGTGACACGTCCTGGCGGCCGTTGAGGACTTTCGAAACTGTCGAAAGCGATACGCCGGCTTCCTGGGCGACCTCCGCGAGCGTGATCCGCCGCGTGTCCTCGTCATCTCGCATCCGAGCAGCATAAAGCACGCTCCCCACCCCCGGACCAGATCACGCTTCGATAACGCACCCCCGGAGGGTTGACCGCTTCACGGCGGCGACCCTACCGTCCCGGGCATGAAGTTTCGGAAACATCACCGAAACTCTTTCGAAAGGTGAGAGCCGATGAAGCGACCCATACAGCTGCTGAGAACCGCTGTCGTCGGTGGAGCATCGCTGGCCATGACCCTCTCCCTCGCCGCCTGCGGCGGCTCCGGCGACGCCGCGGGGGACTCCGGCACGATCCACGTGCTGGTCTACGGCGACGCGACGAACAAGGTGGAGAAGCAGCTCGTCGACACCTTCAACAAGACCTCGAAGGTCAAGGCCGTCCTCGACACCATCCCCGGCGCCGACTACCAGTCGAAGCTGCAGACGATCATCAGCGGCAAGCAGGCGCCGGACGTGTTCTTCAACTGGGGCGGCGGCAGCATCAAGCCCTACGTCGACGCGGGCCTGCTGATGCCGCTCGACGACTTCATCGCCAAGACCCCGGAGCTCAAGTCCTCCTTCCTCCCCTCCGTCTTCAACACCGCGGTCGTCGACGGCAAGCCGTACGGCGTCCCCATGCGCGGCACCCAGCCCGTCCTGCTGTTCAGCAACGAGAAGGTCCTCAAGGACGCGGGTCTGAGCGCCCCGCGCACCTGGGACGAGCTGCTGGCCGCCGTCAAGACCCTCAAGGCCAGGGGCGTCACCCCGATCGCCCTGGGCGGCGGCGACAAGTGGCCGACCCAGATGTGGTTCCAGTACCTCTACGACCGGGTGGCGGGCCCCGAGCTCTTCCAGAAGGCCGTCGGCGGCGACAAGGAGGCGTGGGCGAGCGCCGACAGCCGGAAGGCGCTGGGCATGCTCAAGGAGCTGATCGACGCCGGCGCCTTCGGCACCAACTACGACTCGGTGAAGTTCACCGACGGCGGCTCCCCCGCCCTGCTCGCCACCGGCAAGGCCGCCTTCGAGCTGATGGGCTCGTGGGAGTACTCCACCCTCCAGGACGCCCACCCGGAGTTCGTGAAGAACGACCTGGGCTACGGCGCCTTCCCGACCGTCGAGGGCGGCAAGGGCGACCCGGCCAACGTCGCCGGCAACACCAACAACTTCTACTCGGTGCTGAAGAGCACCGAACACCCCGAGGCCGTCGCCGAGTTCCTGAAGCTCATGTACTCCGACGAGTTCGTCAAGGCCCAGCTCGCGGTCGGCAACCTGCCGACCACCACCAACACCGAGAAGTTCCTGGACACTTCGGCCAACCCCGCCTACTCCACCTTCCAGTACGACCTGGTGAAGAAGGCACCCGCCTTCCAGCTCTCCTGGGACCAGGCGTTCCCGCCGGCCGCCACGACCACGATCCACCAGGCCGTCCAGCAGTTCTTCAACGGACAGACGGACGCCGACGCCTTCATCGCCGCCATGCAGAGCCTGCCCGCGGCATGACCACCGGAACGACCGCCATGACTCCTGTCACCGCCCCCGCCGCGGACGGCGCCGGGAAGCCCGGGCCCCGGAAGCGGCCGGGCCGCCCCGGCACCGGGGTGGGCCGCCCGGGCTTCGCCTGGGCGGCGCCCGCCGCCGTCTTCTTCGGCCTGTTCGCCCTCGTCCCGCTCGCCCTGGTCGTCGTGCTCTCCTTCACCCGCTGGAACGGCCTCGGCTCCCCCGAGTTCGCCGGCCTGGAGAACTGGAGCAAGCTGCTCGACGACCCCGTGATGGTCAAGAGCCTCTGGCTGAGCCTGCTCCTCACCGTCCTCGGCGTCCTCGTCCAGACCCCCCTCAGCATCCTGCTCGGCGTCTGGGCCGCCGGCCACCAGCGCAACCGGGCCGTCCTCTCCGCGATCTACTTCGTCCCGCTGCTGCTCTCCATCACCGCCGTGTCCGTCCTGTGGCGGGCCGTGCTCGACCCCAACTTCGGCGTCCCCTCCCGGGCGGCGTGGCTGTTCGGCGACGGCAACCTCTTCGGCGCGCAGGCCAGTGCCCTCGGCGTCCTGGTCTTCGTCAGCACGTGGCAGTTCACGCCCCTGCACACCCTGCTCTACCAGGGCGCCGCGCGGGCCATTCCCCAGGTCCTCTACCAGGCCGCGCAGATCGACGGCGCCGGCCGGTACCGCCAGTTCTTCCACATCACCCTGCCGCAGCTGCGCAACACCGTCATCACCTCGACGGTCCTGATGGTGGTCGGCGGGCTCACCACCTTCGACACCGTGCTGATCCTCACCCAGGGCGGACCCGGCACCGACACCACGAACAGCGCCTACTACATGTACCAGAAGGCCTTCAAGAGCTTCGACTTCGGAGGGGCCTCCGCCATCGCGCTCCTCCTCGTCCTCGTCGCCACGCTCGTCTCCCTCGTCATGGTCAAGCTGAGCGGCTACGACAAGATGCGCAGCACCATGGAGGGCGTCTGATGCGGAAGCGTCCCCACTACCTCGCCGGATTCGGCTCGCTCGTCTGGCTGTTCGTCGTCGGCCTGCCGCTGTACGTGATGCTGGTCGCCACGTTCCAGACCCGGGCGGACTACGCCGCGAACGGGCCCCTCGGGCTCCCGACGAACCTCACCCTCGACAACTACGTCAACGACCTCGACGAGGGCTTCGCGCAGTACTTCCTCAACACCGTCGTCGTCACCGTCGCCGTCGTCGCCATCGTCCTGCTCCTCGTCCCGCCGCTCGCGTACGCCATCGTCCGCAGCGACGGCAAGGCCACGGGGAGGGTCTTCCGGCTCTTCCTGCTCGGACTGGCCATCCCGTCCCAGGCCGTGATCGTGCCGATGTTCTACCTCATCAACGAGGCCGGCCTGTACGACAACCTGCTCGGCGTCATCCTGCCGACCGCCGCCTTCGCCATGCCCGTCTGCACCCTGATCCTCTCCGGTGTCATGCGGGACATCACCCCCGAGCTGTACGAGGCCATGACCGTCGACGGCGCCTCCCCCTGGAGGATCTTCCGCGGACTGGTGCTGCCCCTCTCGAAGGGCGGTCTGTCGACGATCGTCGTCTTCTCCTCGCTCCAGGCCTGGAACGGCTTCCTGTTCCCGCTCGTGCTCACCCAGTCCTCGGAGAACAAGGTCATCACCATGGGCCTGTACGACTTCCAGACCGAGCACGGCGTCGACATCCCCGGGCTCCTCGCGGCCGTCGTCCTGTCCATGCTCCCCATCCTGCTCGTCTACCTGTTCGCCCGTCGTGCCCTGGTGCAGGGCCTGATGGGGGTCGGAGGAAAGTGACCGCCACCGTGGCAACAGAGCCCCAGTCCCCGCTCCCCGCCTGGAACGACCCCCGGCTGAGCACCGAGGTCCGCGTCGACGCCCTGCTCCGGGCGATGACGCTCCGGGAGAAGGTCGCCCAGCTCTTCGGCGTCTGGGTCGGGGCGTCCGACGAGGGCGCCGAAGTCGCCCCGCACCAGCACGACATGGAGGAGGCGGTCGACCTCGACGCGCTCCTCCCCGACGGCCTCGGCCAGCTCACCCGCCCCTTCGGCACCGTCCCCGTCGACCCCGCCGTCGGCGCCCTCTCCCTCCTGCGGACCCAGCGGCGGATCGCCGCCGCGAACCGTTTCGGCATCCCCGCCGTGGCCCACGAGGAGTGCCTGGCCGGCTTCGCCGCCTGGGGGGCCACCGCCTACCCGGTCCCCCTCTCCTGGGGAGCGACCTTCGACCCCGGCCTGATCCGCGAAATGGCGGCGGCCATCGGCCGGGACATGCGCGCCGTGGGCGTGCACCAGGGCCTGGCCCCGGTCCTCGACATCGTCCGCGACGCCCGCTGGGGACGCGTCGAGGAGACCATCGGCGAGGACCCGTACCTCGTCGGCACGCTCGCCACCGCCTACGTCCAGGGCCTGGAGTCCGCCGGGATCGTCGCCACCCTCAAGCACTTCGCGGGCTACTCGGCCTCCCGCGCGGGCCGCAACCTGGCACCGGTGGGCATGGGCCGCCGCGAGCTCGCGGACGTGATCCTGCCGCCGTTCGAGATGGCGGTCCGCGAGAGCGGCGTCCGGTCGGTGATGCACGCCTACACCGACACCGACGGCGTCCCCTCCGCCGCCGACGCCGACCTGCTCACCGGGCTGCTCCGCGACACCTGGGGCTTCACCGGCACCGTCGTCGCCGACTACTTCGGCATCGCGTTCCTCAAGACCCTGCACGGCGTGGCCGGCACCTTCGGCGAGGCCGCCGAGGCCGCCCTGACCGCCGGCGTCGACGTCGAACTGCCCACCGTGAAGACCTTCGGCGCCCCGCTCCTCGACGCCGTCGAGAAGGGCGAGGTCGCCCAGGACCTCGTGGACCGCGCGGTACGCAGGGTGCTCACCCAGAAGACGGAGCTCGGCCTCCTCGACCCCGACTGGTCCCCCGTGCCCGCCGCGCTGGCAGGCACCGACACCACCGCGGACCCCGAGACGCTCCGCGGCGCCGTCGACCTCGACCCGGCCGCGAACCGGGAGCTGGCCGCCCGGGTCGCCGAGCGTGCGGTCGTCCTCCTGCGCAACGACGGCACCCTCCCCCTCGACCCCGACGCCCCCCGCCGGATCGCCCTCATCGGCCCCAACGCCGACGAGCCGACCGCGGTCCTCGGCTGCTACTCCTTCCCCGTCCACGTCGGCGGACAGCACCCGGACGTCCCCCTCGGCATCGGCCTGCCGACGCTCCGCGACGCCCTCCTGGCCGCCTTCCCGTCCGCGGACCTCGTCTCGGCCCCCGGCTGCGGCGTGGACGACCCCGACACGTCGGGGATCGCCGGCGCCGTCGCCCTCGCCCGCGGCGCCGACCTCGTGATCGCCGCGCTCGGCGACCGCGCCGGCCTCTTCGGCCGCGGCACCAGCGGCGAGGGCTGCGACGCGGAGTCCCTGGCCCTCCCCGGAGTCCAGCAGCGGCTCCTCGACGCCCTCCTCGACACCGGCACGCCGGTCGTGACGACGCTCCTGGCCGGACGCCCGTACGCGCTCGGCCGGGCGACCGGCGAGAGCGCCGCGATCCTCCAGGCGTTCTTCCCCGGCGAGGCCGGCACCACCGCCCTCGCGGCCGTCCTCAGCGGGCGGACGGAGCCGAGCGGCCGGCTGCCCGTCAGCGTGCCCCGCCACCACGGCGCCCAGCCGTCCACCTACCTGGCCGCCCGCCTCGGCCAGGCGAGCGAGGTCTCCAGCATCGACCCGACGCCGGCCTACGGCTTCGGCCACGGGCTGACCTACACCACCTTCGCCTGGACGGACCTGGCCGTGGAGAACGGGACGGCGCCCACGGACGGGGCGTTCACCCTGGCCCTCACGGTCCGCAACACCGGCGCCCGCCCCGGCACGGAACTCGTCCAGCTCTACCTCCACGACCCGGTGGCCTCCGTGGTCCAGCCCGTCCAGCGCCTCATCGGCTACCACCGGCTGGACCTCGCCCCCGGCGAGAGCAGCCGTCTGCGCGTCACCGTCCCCGCCGACCTGGCCTCCTTCACCGGCCGCGACGGAGCCCGCCGCGTCGAACCGGGCGCCCTGGAGCTCAGGCTGGCCGCCTCCAGCACCGACCCCCGCCTGACCGCCGCCGTCACCCTCACCGGCCCGGTCCGCACCCTGGACCACACCCGCCGCCTGCACGCGGTCTTCGCGCCCCTCCGGACGGAGGCCACCGCCTGACCCGACGGAACGGCCCGGCCCGGCCCGCGTCCCACGGGCGGGGCCGGGCCGTTCCCGCCGTTCGAGGGCGGACGAATCGATTCCGCAACGGCCTTACGGGTGACGGCTGGACTACCCCGCCGCCACGAGGGGCAGCGCTCGCACGTACCGCCCACCCGTGCGAACAAGGAACCCCATGCGTCTTCGCTCCGCCCTCGCCGCCGCCACCGGCGCCGCCCTCCTCCTCGTCACCGCCCCCGGACCGGCCTCCGCCGCCGACGGCCAGTTCCGCTACACGTACCGGACGTCCGACGGGTACGAGGCGGTCGGCTTCCTCAACGACCCCGAGAGCGGCACCTGCATCAACGTCCAGGGGCCCGGCTCGGAGCCCGGCTCCGCCGCCTACGCCCCGAAGAACCGCACGAACGCGACGGCCGTGGTCTTCCTGGAGGCCGACTGCTCGGGGGACGCCTTCTACAGCCTGCGCCCGGGCGGCGGCGCCTCAGATCGCCTCCTCGTCCGGTCGGTCGTCTTCTCCTGACGGACACCGGGTGCGGCCGGCCCCCGGCCGGCCGCACCCGGCGGGGCTACGCTGGGGCCTCCCGGTCCGTGTCCGCCCCACAGCCCCTGTCAGGAGGACCCATGCGTCGCGGCGAGGTCTGGTGGGCCGTGTTCGACGAGCGGCGGCCGGTGGTGCTGCTCTCGGACGAGGAGCCGTCCGGCTTCCGGGCCGTGCAGGTCGTCGCTCCGGCGGGAGTCGACCTGGGCGACCTCGGCGTCGAGGTGCCCGTGGGTCCCCCGGAGGGACTGCCCTTCGACGGCGTGCTGCGATGGGCCTTCCCCCGCCCGGGCTTCACCCCGTGCACCTGGACGACCACCGTGACCCGCGACGACCTGACCGAGCGGGCCGGCGCGCTCTCCCCCGCCAGGCTCGACGCCGCGGAGGCGGCTCTCCGGCGCGCCGCGCGGCCGACGGAGTGGACGCCGACGGCGGCGGCCGGGTTCGACGCGCTGAAGACGGCCCTCCGTCGCGGAGCGGTCGACGGCTGACCCGCCGCCACCGTCTCCGCCGAGGTGACACGATGGCGCGGTGTCCGCATCCCTCCGCCCACTGTGGCTGCGCGGCGTCGCCTTCAACCCGGCGGCGCCCTCCGACGTCCTGATACGCCTGATGGACCGGACGGCCGGTGAGACCGGCCCGGCCATGTGCCAGGGGCGCGACCTGCCCGCCGCCGCGCTCGACGCGGCACTGCGCCATCCGGACCGGACCATCCGCGGCGCCCTCGCCCGCAACCACCACGTCGACCCCCAGGCTCTCGTCCCGTTGGCGAAGGACCCGTCGGGGCTCGTCCGCGCGTGGCTCGCCGACGGCCCCCGCCCCCGGGCGCCCCGACGGGTCCGGCCGCTCCCGGACGAGATCCTCGTGACCCTGCTGACCTCCGAGGACGGCGGCGAGGACGGCCGGGTCACGGCGAACGAGATCGTCGGGGGGCTCGACGGGTCCGGCCAGGTACCCCTGTCGTTCCGCCACTCCCTGGCCGACCGCGAGCACCCCGGGCTCCGGAGGCAGGCCACCTGGGGCTGGGGTTCGCTCCCCCCGGAGCAGCGGGCGAAGCTGCTCGACGACCCGGACCCCACCGTCCGCCGGTCGGCACGGGAGCACAGCTGGGTGCTGGACCCGGAAGAGGTGGAGGCCAGGCTCCCGGGCTACGAGGCGCGCGGGTGGGGCTTCGTGTTCGGCGAATGCGCGCTGACGCCGGCGCTGGTCGAGCGGTGCTTCGGCGAGGACCTGCTGCTGTTCGCCCTGGCCGGGAACCGCCACGCCCCGCACGACGCCGTCGCCCGGCTCGCCCGCCACCCCGAGGCGAGGTTCCGCGCGCTGGTCGCCACCCGGCCCGACCTGGGGCCGGAGCTGGTCGCGGAGTTGAGAGAGGACCCGCACGAGGAGATACGCACGCGCGCACGCGTCCAGTCCTTCTCGCGCACCTGGGCGGAACACGACGTGATCGGCAGGATCGTCGGCCACGGCCGGGACTGCACCTGCCCGATCACCGAGTTCGCCCCCGAACCGCCCGCCGAGTGGTTCGCCGCCTGCGCGGCGTCCGAGGAGCCGGTGCTCCGGCGGGTCGCGGCGAGCTGGCCCGGCCTGCCCGCCGCACTCGCCGCGCCCCTCGCGCGGG
This sequence comes from Streptomyces sp. NPDC058758, assembly GCF_042746075.1. Classification (NCBI taxonomy): domain Bacteria; kingdom Bacillati; phylum Actinomycetota; class Actinomycetes; order Kitasatosporales; family Streptomycetaceae; genus Streptomyces; species Streptomyces sp. NPDC058758. Next base: position 12,494 of record NZ_JBHYPS010000050.1, read on the forward strand.
ACGAGGACGAGGAGGTGCGGATCCGGCTGGCCTGCCACCACCCCCTGGCCCCGCCGCGCCTCCTCCTGGACGTCTTCGTCGCCCATCCCGTCCACCGCCCGCACCTGCTGACCCTGCCCGCGTTCCCCCGCACCGGCACGGCCCACCTCGTCGGCCACCCGGATCCGCAGGTGCGGGCCGTGGCCGCGGGCGATCCCGCCCTGTCCGACCCTCCGGTGACGGACTCCGACCCGTCGGTGCGCCGGGCGGCCGCCGCCAACCCGGGGCTGTCGCCGGAGGTCCTGGAGATCCTCCTCGCCGACCCGGACACCGCGGAGGGGGCCGCGGCCAACCCGTCGCTCCCCGTCGCCCGCATGCACGCCCTCCTCGACGACTGCCTGGGCGGCACCGCCCCCGCGTGAGGCCGGAGTCAGCCGGTGCGCACGGCGGTCCCGGGGGTCTCGGAGCGGAAGCCGTGCCCGAGTTCGGGCGCGAGCCCGTGGTAGTGCCGGAAGTTGTAGATGAGCGGGCTCCACACGCCCGGGTCGACGTGCTGGGTGCCGGGGACGACGATCCGCTCGTCGGCGTGGACGCGGAGCACCTCGCACTCGACGGAGAAGAAGCTCCCCTCCCCTCCCGGGGTCAGCGCGACGGCTCTGGCCTCCAGTTGGAGGGGGGCCTCGGCGACCCTCGGAGGCCGGACGAGGTGGGAGGGCCGCGGGCTCAGTCCGGCGGCGGCGAACTTGTCGGGCTCGTACCGGTACGCCGCCCGCTTGGCCTCCGGCACCGGGTCGGCGCCGGTGAGCGGCGCCAGGCGCTCGACCCGCTCCCAGAGTTCGGGCGGGGGGAGGCTGATCACCAGCTCGGGCCGCTCCGCCAGGTTCCGCACCGTCCGGCCCTCGGAGCCGAGGCCCAGGACGACGCGCTGTCCCAGGGCCCAGGCGGAGGAGACGGGGGCGAGGTTGAACGTACCTGAGGGGTTCTCCGTGGTGAGCAGGGCCACCGGCGTGCCGAAGTAGAGGATGCTCGGGCGGATCACCCGGTGGGTGTCGGTCGTCGTCATGCGGAGAACGCTAGGCGCGGAACCCTTCGGCCGGCGCCGAAGGAACGGCGGCGGGCCGCCTCGGGGCCGGGTCAGCAGGTGACCCAGTAGCCCGGGGAGGTCTGCTTGAGGGTGCTGGTGACCAGGACGTTCCACAGGCCGAGGTTCTGCTGGGAGCCGTTGGCGTAGGTGTAGCCGCCGGACTGGTGGGCGCGGTCGGCCGTGGTGTGGGCGTAGTTGCTGGCGGTCACGCAGACGGCCGCGGCTCCGGTGGTGGTGGCGTCGACGGCGGCGCTCCTGGGGCCCGCGGTGCCGGTGGCGTCGACGGCGGCCACGGCGTAGCCGTAGGTCGTGCCGGCGGTGAGTCCGGGGTCCGTGTAGGAGGGGGTGGTGACCGGGGCGCCGTTGGCCTTGGTGCCGTCGCGGTAGACGTCGTAGGAGGCCGCGCCGGCGACCGGCGTCCAGGACAGGGAGGCGGTGGTGTCGGTGGTGCCGGTGACGGCGAGGCCGGCCGGCGCGGGGAGCGTCGGGGCCGGGGTCGTGGTGGTCGCGCCGGCGCCGAGCGCCTTGGCCATGTTCGTCACGGCCGTCATCTGCGGGCCGCTCTTCTGGGCGTAGTCGGCGGACTTGTAGCCCCACCAGTCCCAGCAGCCGCGCGGGTTGCCGGTCATGGTGGTGGTCTGCGGGTAGAGCACGACGAGGTCGTTGGTGTCGGCGTACTCGTTGAGGTACGCCTTGTCCATGAGGGCGTTGCCGACGAGGCCGAAGTACTGGTAGCAGCCGTGGAGGGTGACCATCAGCTTGCAGGAGGCGCCGTTCCGGCAGGACCGGGGGACGTAGGCGAAGCCCTCGTCGCCCATGCCGATGGCGCTCGGGTTCCCGCCGGGCGCGTACGCGCCCTGGTCGAAGCGGACCAGTTCGCCGGTGAGGGCCGCCGTGCTCGCGGGCTTCACGCTGCCGAGCAGGTGGGTCAGCATCTCCTTCACCGGGTCGCCGCCGCAGTTGTTGACGTAGGGGGAGCTGGTGGAGGTGCAGGAGTTGGGGCCGATGGGGCTGACCCAGGCGTGGCCGGACGCGGACGTGTTGCGGTAGACCACGTCGGCGCCGAGGTCGCGGTAGTAGGTGGCGAGGTCGTCGTTGACGGGCGCCTTGACCGTGCTGTCGTTGGTGCCGTGGAACAGCCAGACCTTGTCCCCGGACAGGTTGGCGACCGGGTCGACCTTGCCGGCCGCGGCCCGGTCGCGGGTCAACTGCTCCAGCTGGGCGGGGGTCTTGCGGGCCATGAAGGTGTCCATGCACCCGTACAGGGCGGTGTTGAGGTTGTTCTGCGCGCAGTCGTAGGGGCCCGCCGAGAAGATGCCGGCGCCGTCGAAGACGTCGGAGTAGGCGACGTGCAGCTGGTTGGCCATGAACCCGCCGGACGAGAGTCCGCTCACGTACGCCGCGTCGATGTCGTACTGCCGCAGCGAGCCGGTGGTCGGCTCCGGGACGGCGGCCGTCGCGCCGCCGGTCGTCGTGGCGGCGATGCCGACGGCCGCGAGCACGGCGGCGAGGAACGTCCTGATCTTCATTCGCGTCTCCAGGAGGGGTGAGGGATGGCGTCATCCTGGGGAACGACCGGGGCCGCGGCCCACGTGTCGTCCCACCACTTCCACGGGCGGGGTTGTGTCGCGCCTTGCCATGGAAGGGGAAGGATCAGGCCGTCCGGCCGGGCGCCTCCGGTGCCGGGGCGGGTGCCCCGGGGGCCGCGCGGGACAGCCGGTGGAGGCGGAGGGCGAGGTGGATCTCCAGGGCGCTGTCGGGCGTGTTCCAGTCGGGGCCGAGGAGTTGGGCGACGCGGTCGAGGCGCTGGACGACCGTGTTGACGTGGACGTGGAGGGCGTCCTTGGCGCGGGCGAGGCTCGCTCCGTGGTCGTAGTAGGCGTGCAGGGTGCGGACGAGTTCGGTGCCGCGCTCGGCGTCGTAGGCGAGGACGGGGCCGAGGACGCGGTCCACGTACGCGGCGATGTCCGCGCGGTCTCCGAGGAGGACGCCGACGAAGCCGAGGGCGGCGGCGTCGGCGCCCTCCCCGGTGCGGCCGAGGGCGTGCAGCGCCGTCAGGCACCGCACGGCCTCGGCGTGGAGGGCGGCGTGCCGGTCCGGGGCGGTGCCGGGCCCGGCCGTGCCCACGGTGACCGGTGCGCCGGTGCCCCGGGCGAGGCCGGCGGCGAGGTCGTGGGCGAGGGTACGGGCCCGGTCGCACGGCACGAGCAGGACGGTACGGCCCTGGCGCGTGCCCGCCAGTCCGCCGAGTCGGCGCGCCACGCGGCCGGCCTCCGCGGCGAGCCGGGAGCGCAGGGCGGGCTCGCAGTCGGCGACGGCGACGGCGTGGGGGCGGGCGAGGTCGACGCCGAGGCGCCGGGCGCGCAGGGTGAGGCTGCCCGGGTCCCAGCGGGCCGAGGCGGCGGGGCCCGCGAGGAGGTCGTCGAGGAGTTCGCCGCGGACCCGGTCCTCGGTCTCGGCGACCGAGCGGCGGATCAGCAGCAGCATCGCCGTGACGAGCGCCGAGCGTTCGAACAGGCGCCGGTCCGCCTCGGGCAGGTCTCCCCGGCCGGTCAGCACGATGCTGCCGAGGGGTTCGGCGCCGGCGAGGACGGCGCAGGTCCACAGGCCGTCGGCGCGCACCGCGCGGCCCTCCGTGCGCGAGGCCGCCAGGCCGGCCGGGGAGGGGGTCACCGGCGCGGTGCCGACGCGGGCGAGCTCGCTGCCGTCGGTGTCGTGGACGGCCACTCCCCCGCCGAGCAGCGCCGCGATCTCGGCGGCGACCTCGTCGGTGCCCGCTCCGCGCAGCACCAGTTTCGACAGCCGGTCGTGGGCGTCGGACGCCTGGTGGAGGGCCTCGCCGTGGGCGCGGGCGGTCGCGTTGGCGGCTTCGAGCCGGGCGAGGGCGGTGCGGGTCTCGTCGAGCCGGCGGGCGCTGTCGATGGCGACGGCGGCGTGGTCGGCGAGCGAGGCGAGGAGGGCGATGGCCTCGGGGGTGAACTCGCGGGGGGTGCGGTCGGCCGCGAACAGGACGCCGATGACCTCCCCGCCCAGCCGGAGCGGGACGCCGAGGATGCCGCGCAGCCCCTCCTCGGCGACGCCGTCGTCGATGGGGCCGGTGTGCCGGTAGCGGCGGTCGGTGCGGTAGTCCGTGCTCGCGTACGGGCGGGCGGTCTGGGCGACCAGGCCGCCGAGGCCCTCTCCCATGCCGAGGCGGAGCTGCTGGAAGGCCGCCGAGACGGACCCCTCGGTGACCCGCATGAACGTGTCGTGGGCGGCGGGGTCGTTGAGCGTCAGATAGGCGACGTCCGAGCCGAGCAGCGTACGGGCCCGCCGGACGATGGCGCGCAGCACGGCGTCGAGGTCCCGCAGCCCGGCCAGGTCCCCGGCGGTGTCGTACAGCGCGACCAGTTCCGCCTCCCGGCGCCGGTACTGGTCGAGGACCCGTCGCACCGCCAGCGCGGCCTCGCAGGTCTCCTCGATCCAGGCCGCCTCGGCCGGGGAGGCGCCTCCCGCCCGGGCCCGGGCGGGCTGCGCGGCGAGTTCCTCTCCGGGGGCGCCGGAGGCCAGGAGGTCGAGCATGCGGCGCGCGGCGGCCTCGGTGGGCGACGGTCTGCGGGTGTCGGCGCGACGGCCGGCGGTCATGGGGCCTCCTGACGGACGGGCGGTGCGGGTGGTGCGGGTGAAGACGGCGGCGCGGGTGGTGGCGGGACGACGCTGCCGGCCGCCGTCATCAGCCCGTGATGACGGCGGCCGGGAGCGGTCCGTGCGTCCGGCGCGTGCGCCGGACGCCGGGGGGCGCGTACCTCGGTGCTACGCCCGGTCGCCGGCGGCCACCGGGGCCGGCGCGGTCCGCTCCTCCCGGCCGTCGCGGGCGAGGTCGCGGCCGAGGGTCTCCCGGGTGACGGCCACCGTGAGGGTGGTGACGACGGCGGCCGCGCAGAGGTAGAGGGCGATCGGCGTGGAGCTGCCGTAGTCCTTGAGCAGCTCGACCGCGATGATCGGGGCGAGGGCGCCGGCGAGGATGGAGGCCAGCTGGGAGCCCATGGAGGCGCCCGAGTAGCGGACCTTGGTGTCGAACATCTCGGAGATGAACGCGGCCTGCGGCCCGTACATCGCGCCGTGCAGCAGCAGACCGGCCGTGACCGCCAGGGTGATCACCACGAACGACTTCGAGTCGACGAGCCCGAAGAAGACGAACGCCCACACCGCCATGCCCGCCGAGCCGATCAGCGTGACCGGGCGGCGGCCGAGCCGGTCGGAGAGCGCGCCCCACAGCGGGATGGTGACGAAGTGGACGGCCGAGCCGATCAGGACGGCGTTGAGGGCGGTGCTCTTGGGGAGTTCCAGGTGCACGGTGACGTACACGAGGAGGAAGGAGGTGAGGATGTAGTACGAGATGTTCTCGCCGAAGCGGGTGCCGATGGCGGACAGGACCTCGCGCCAGCTGCGCCGGAAGACCTCGACGACCGGCGCCTCCTCCTTGGCGCCCGCCGCCGCGGCGGCCTCCGCCCTGGCCTGGGCCTCCAGGAACACCGGGGACTCGGAGACCGAGACGCGGATCCACAGGCCGATCATGACGAGCAGTCCGGAGAGCAGGAACGGGATGCGCCAGCCCCAGGACTGGAAGGCGGCGTCCGACTGGACGGCGGCCAGCAGGGACAGGACGCCGGTGGCGAGCAGGTTGCCGCCGGGGGCGCCGGCCTGCGGCCAGGACGCCCAGAAGCCGCGGTGCTTGTCGCCGCCGTGCTCGGAGACGATCAGGACGGCCCCGCCCCACTCGCCGCCCAGGGCGAAGCCCTGGACGAGGCGCAGCACCGTCAGCAGGATCGGCGCCCACACGCCGATGGACTCGTAGGTGGGCAGCAGGCCCATCGCGAAGGTGGCGCCGCCCATCATCAGCAGGCTCAGGACCAGCAGCTTCTTGCGGCCTATCTTGTCCCCGAAGTGGCCGAAGACGATGCCGCCGAGGGGGCGGGCGGCGAACCCGATGGCGTACGTGATGAAGGCGATCAGCGTGCCCACCAGGGGGTCGGCGCTGGGGAAGAAGAGCGTGTTGAAGACGAGCGCGGCGGCCGAGCCGTAGAGGAAGAAGTCGTACCACTCGATGGTGGTGCCGATCAGGCTCGCGGCGACGATGCGGCCGATGCGGCCTCTCGGCTGGGTGGTGGTGTCGGACATGGGGTCACCGGTTTCGCGTACGGAGGGGACGGGGGTGAAGGAGGAAGGGGACGGGGGGGAAGGGGGAGGAAGGGGCGGGGGAAGCGGGTGTCAGCCGGCGGTCCAGCCGCCGTCGAGCGGCAGGGACGTTCCCGTGAGGTAGCCCGAGTGGGGGCCGCACAGCCACAGCACCGCGGCGGCGACCTCCTCGGCCTCCAGGAGTCGCTTGACGGGCGAGCGGGCCAGCATGACGTTCGTGAGCACGTCGCCCTCGCTGATGCCGTGCGCGGCGGCCTGGTCGCGGACCTGGCCCTCGACCAGCGGGGTGCGGACGTAGCCGGGGTTCACGCAGTTGCTGGTGACCCCGTGGGGGGCGCCTTCGATCGCGGCGACCTTGCTCAGGCCCTCCAGGGCGTGCTTGGCGGCGACGTAGGCGGACTTGTAGGCGCTGGCCCGCAGGCCGTGGACGCTGGAGACGTTCACGATCCGGCCCCAGCCGCGGGCGTACATGTGCGGCAGCGTCCTGCGCATCAGCAGGAACGGGGCGGTGACCATCACCTTCTGGAGGAGTTCGAACCGGTCCGGCGGGAACTCCGTGAGCGGGGCCACGTGCTGGAGGCCGGCGTTGTTGACGAGGATGTCGGCCTCGGTGGGCAGGAGGTCGATCGCGTCCGGGTCGGCGAGGTCGGCCACGTGTGCCCGGCCTCCGGCGGTCTCGGCGACGGCCTTCGCCGCGTCGGCGTCCCGGTCCACCACGTGGACGAGGGCCCCCGCCCGGGCCAGGGCGAGGACGCAGGCCCGGCCGATGCCGCTGCCGCCGCCCGTGACCAGCGCGGTGCGCCCGCTCAGGTCGTTCGCGGCGGCGGGTGACGGCAGCCGGTCCGGCGTGGGAAATGTGTGCGTCATGGGCCGAAACAGTAGGGAGGGCCTCCCGTCCGGCCCATGGACGAGTCCGCCACACTGTCGGGCGGTTCCATGGTGTCGGACACCATGGGCCGCTCCGGCGAGGGGTCCCGGGGGCTCAGGACGGAGCGCCGGCGTCCTTCGCCGTGCCGAGGGAGCACGCGTTCGCCAGGGTCACGGGGTCCTGGCCGACGGGCTGTGCGACGGTGCCCGAGGCGGGCGGGCGGTGACCGGCGGAGAGCCAGTCCTCCAGGGCCGTGAAGGCGGTGCGGTGGCAGGGCGTGAGCGGCCGGAGCCGGTCCGGGAAGGCGTCGACGAGGGAGTCGGTGTGGGTGCCGCCCTCGATGCGGTAGTAGCGGTGCAGCCGGCCGCGGCCCGCCTCGCGCACCATGCGGGCGTAGACGTCGGAGTCCTCGCCGATCGGCAGCAGGACGTCGAGGGTGCCGTGCAGGGTGATCAGGGGCTTCCCGATCCGGCCGGTCAGGGCGATCTTCGCCACGGCCTGCCGGACCTCGTCGGGGCGGGCCGCGTAGTCGTAGTCGGCGTCGCAGCCGGGGGTGCCGGGCGGGCAGTACGGGGTGCCCGCCTCGACCGGGCCGTCGAAGCCGGGGTCCAGCTCCTCGCGGTAGATGCGCTGGGTCAGGTCCCAGTAGACCTTGTGGTGGTACGGCCACAGGAACTCCGACCCGGCGGGGAAGCCGGCGGCGTGCAGCCGCTCCCGCGCGGCCTCGGCGCCCTCGCCGCCGGCCGCGTACACGGGGTAGGCGCGCATCGCCTTCGGCAGGAAGTCGAGCAGGTTGGGGCCGTCGGTCCTCCAGAGAGTGCCCTCCCAGTCGACGCCGCCGTCGTAGAGCTCGGGGCGGTTCTCCAGCTGCCAGCGCACCAGGTAGCCGGCGTTGGACAGGCCGGTGACGAGGGTGCGGGCCGGAGGACGCCGGTAGCGCTGGGCGAGGGTGGCGCGGGCGGCCCGGGTCAGCTGGGTGACCCGGTCGTTCCACTCGGCGATGGCGTCGCCGGGGGTCTTGCCGTCGCGGTGGAAGGCGAGGCCGGTGTTGCCCTTGTCGGTGGCGGCGTACGCGTACCCCCGGGCCAGCACCCAGTCCGCGATGGCCCGGTCGTTGGCGTACTGCTCGCGGTTGCCCGGGGTGCCGGCCACGACGAGGCCGCCGTTCCATCGGTCGGGCAGGCGGATGACGAACTGGGCGTCGTGCTGCCAGCCGTGGTTGGTGTTGGTGGTGGAGGTGTCGGGGAAGTAGCCGTCGATCTGGATCCCGGGGACCCCGCTGGGGACCGCCAGGTCCTTCGGCGTCAGCCCCGCCCAGTCGGCCGGGTCGGTGTGGCCCGACGCGACGGTGCCGGCCGTGGTCAGTTCGTCCAGGCAGGCGGTCTGCTGGTGTGCGGCGCCGGGGACGCGGAGCTGCGCCTGGCGGACGCAGTGGCCGACGGGAGCGGCGGAGGCGGTCGTCGCGGGGACGGTGGTGAGGGTGAGGGCGGTCAGGGCGACGGCCGCCCGGGCGCGTCGGTGCCAGGGGCGTGGTGAGGGACGGGAAGCGGGACGACGGCGCATCGGTGCGCACCTCCGGGCTCGCGGGGTGGAGAACGGGACTCGCGGGAGGCTATGCCGACGGCCGGCGGCCGGACATGGCTGCGCGGCCCACCGTCCACGGTCCGCCGGTGGGCGCCGGCACCACTGCCCCGCGGGGGTGAGGGGGACGGCGGTGCGGGGGCGGGGCCGGTGGCGGGCCGGGGACGGGGCACGGCACGGGGAGGCGGTGGGGGCGGTGGTCGCCACCATGCCGGAGGGGGGTGGTGTGGGGAATACCGCCATGGCCGGTCCCGGCGCCCGCTGCCTAGGCTCCGTGCCTGTCGCTGCTATCGGCACCGGTTCCGGCCCGCGAGGTCGTCCGGCTGCCTGAGGGAAGGGATCCGCATGGGTCTGGACAAGACGGTCGCGAGCGCGGCGGAGGCGGTGGCCGACATCCCCGACGGGGCCTCGCTCGCCGTGGGCGGCTTCGGGCTCTGCGGGATACCGGGGACGCTCCTCGACGCGCTGTGGCAGCGCGGGACGGAGGGCCTGCGCGTCGTGTCGAACAACTGCGGCGTCGACGACTGGGGCCTCGGCCTGCTGCTCGCCGCCGGACAGATCTCCCGGATGACGAGCTCGTACGTGGGCGAGAACAAGGAGTTCGCCCGCCAGTACCTGAGCGGGGAGCTGGAGGTCGAGCTGGTCCCGCAGGGCACGCTGGCCGAACGGCTGCGGGCCGGCGGCGCGGGCATCCCCGCCTTCTACACGCCAGCCGGCACGGGGACGCAGGCCGGCGAGGGCGGACTGCCGTGGAGGTACGCCCCCGGGGGAGGGTCGGTCGCGGTCGCGTCACCGGCCAAGGAGACGCGGGACTTCGACGGGCGCCCGCACCTGCTGGAAGAGGGCATCACGACGGACTTCGCGCTGGTCCACGCCACCGTCGGCGACCGGCACGGCAACCTCGTCTTCCGCTCCTCGGCCCGCAACTTCAACCCGCTGGCCGCCATGGCCGGACGGGTCACCATCGCCGAGGTCGACCACCTCGTCGAGCCGGGCGAACTGGACCCCGACGAGGTCCACCTCCCCGGGATCTTCGTCCAGCGCGTGGTGCGGGTCGTCCCCGGCGACCCCGCCGCCGAACGGCGCGTCGAGCGCCGTACCGTCCGACAGGAAGGCGACGTCTGATGGCCCTCACCCGCGAGCGGATGGCGGCCCGTGCCGCCCTGGAACTGACCGACGGCAGCTACGTCAACCTCGGCATCGGGCTCCCCACGCTCATCCCGAACCACCTCCCGCCCGGCATCGAGGTGGTGCTCCAGTCCGAGAACGGCATCCTCGGCACCGGCCCCTACCCCACCGAGGACGAGATCGACCCCGACCTCATCAACGCGGGCAAGGAGACCGTCACCGTCCTGCCCGGCGCCTCGTTCTTCGACTCCGCCCTCTCCTTCGGCATGATCCGCGGCGGCCACATCGACACCGCCGTCCTCGGCGCCATGCAGGTCTCCGCCAGCGGCGACCTCGCCAACTGGATGATCCCCGGGAAAATGGTCAAGGGCATGGGCGGCGCCATGGACCTCGTCCACGGCGCCCGCAGGGTCGTCGTCCTGATGGAACACACCGCCAAGGACGGCACCCCCAAGCTCGTCGACACCTGCACCCTCCCCCTCACCGGCCGCGGCGTCGTCCAGCGGATCATCACCGACCTCGCCGTCGTCGACGTCACCCCCGAAGGCTTCGTCCTGGCCGAACTCGCCCCCGGCGTCACCACCGACCAGGTGGTCGCGGCCACCGCCGCGCCCCTCCGCGTCCGGGTGTGAGCAACGGCGAGCGCGAGGCGCGGCATCTCGTGCGGCTCGTGCTGCACGGCTTTGCCGACGCCGGCGTCCGCAGCGAACGCGGCGGCGTGCTCGACGACCTCGCGGTTCGAGTGGCCGGCGTGTGCGGAGCACCCGTGCGGGGGCGGCACGCGTGTGCGTGCCGCCCCCGCCGGTGGGTGCCGGGATTCAGTTGAGGGTCAGGAAGGAGCCCGCCCCGTTGCCGTACTCGATCCAGGCGCCGGACCGGGTGTCCGCGGGGAGGCCGGACCAGGCGGCGGTCAGGTCGGTCGGCACGCCGGGGGTGACGCGGACCCGGTCGGGCGTGACCGTGACCCTGCCGGTGGCGGGGCTGTCCGCGGTGATGTGGTTCGCCTGGTAGGTGTACGGGGTGACGGTCTCCCCGTCGGCCCCCATGGCGACCAGGGACACGAAGAGGGCGTCGGCCGTGGGATGCGGCACGGTGATGGTGACCACTCCGTCGCTGTCGGGGACGGCGATGTGGACGTCCTGGAGGACCCCGCCGACCTTGTTCCCCCACAGGACGCCCGTGATCGTGTCCGCCGCCGCGTCGAAGCGGACCGTGATCTGCGACGCCTTGGCGCCGGAGGGGATCTCGGCGTCGTAGGAGATCTGCTGCATCTGGGTCAGGGTGCCCTCGGTGACCGGCGAGGTGACCGGTCCGTAGGCGGTGGCCGTCAGGGTGCTGGTGGCCGGGGTGACCTGGAACTCGGTCGAGCCTCTGGAGCCGGAGCCCTTGACCTCGGCGGGGGCGCGGACGATCTGCGGGGTGACGACGATCGGGCTGCGGACGGCGGTGCGGCCGGAGGTCCAGGTGAGGGATCCGGTGTCGACGCGTCCGGCGGGCGCGGTGGTCACGTCCAGGGTGACGGTGAAGGTGCGCTTCTGGCCGGGGCGGCTGAAGTGCAGTACGGACGGGCTCACGGTGGCCCTGATGCCGGGGAGGTCCACCCGGGCGCGGTAGGTGCCGGCCGTGGTCGCGGTGACGGTGCGGGTGACGGTCTGCCTGCCGAAGAGGTCGCCGATGGCTATGGACGGGTAGTTGAGGTCGCTCGGGTCGATGGCCTTGACGCCGCTTCCGGTGTCCACGCCGGAGCCTTCGAGGTACGCGAGCCAGTCCCGCTCGCCCGAGTCGTAGACGAGTCCGGGCCGCAGCATGGCCCGTGCGTCCACCTCGCCGGCGCCCTGCGCGAAGGCGTCGCCGCTGTTCTCGCCGTCCGGGGTCTTCGTCGGGGTGGCGGTGGTCATCATGGCCGACTTGATGCTCATCGGGGACCAGGTGGGATGCTCCGAGAGGTGGAGCGCCGCCAGGCCGCTGATGTGCGGGGTGGCCATGGAGGTGCCGGAGTAGTAGTCGAAGTCGCGGCCGTGGTTGCCGTCCGGGGACACGGCCGCGAGGATCGTGACGCCGGGCGCGGTGATGTCGGGCTTGAGCAGGTCGCCGTTGCCGACGAGCGAGGGGCCGCGCGAGGAGAAGCCGGCCACCTGCGGGTAGGCGTCCGAGGCGCCTCCCCCGGTGAGGGTGGCGGTGGCTCCGCTCGTGGCGGCGTAGGCGCGCACGGGGGCCGCGGCCGCGTGGCCGAGGTGGACGGCCGGCACGCTGTGCAGGTCGCCGTCCGTGCTCTCGTCGCCGGGGTTGACCAGGACGAGGCCGATGCCGCCGGCCCGCTTGACCTCGGCGGACTTGTCGGCGCGGCCGTTGAAGCCCCGTTCGCAGACGACGATCTTCCCGGCCGTGCGGGCGGGGTCGAGGGAGTCCGGCATGCAGTGGTCCGCGTAGACGTCCACGGTGTCGGGGACCCGGACCGCGGAGCCCCGGACGAGCGGGGCGGGGCCGACCTGCCGATGGACGGTGGTGCTGATGCCGGTGTGGCCGGAGCCGTTGCCGAGGGTCACCGTGCCGGTGTGCGACTTGACGGTGCCGGCGGCGACCGTGGTGGTCCAGGGCGCGGTGTTGGAGAGGCTGGACGCGCCCGGGCCGGAGTTGCCCGCGGCGGTGGCGACGAAGACTCCGGCCGCGGCGGCGTTGCGGAGGGCGACCTGCGCCGGGTCGTCGTACGCGCTTTCGGACGCGGCGCCGAGCGAGTAGTTGACGACGTCCACGCCGTCGGCGACGGCCTGGTCGATGGCGGCGACGATGTCGCTGGTCAGGCCGCCGTCCGCCTGGCCGTCCTTGCTCTGCCAGAGGGCCTTGTAGACGGCGATGGTGGCCGCGGGGGCCACGCCGGAGACGGTGCCGAGGTCCTCGCCGCCGGCCGTGGCGCGGACGTCGGCGTTGCCGGCCGCGGTGGCCGCCGTGTGGGTGCCGTGGCCCTGGCTGTCGCGCGGGGAGACGTATCCGGCCCGGTTGGACTCCGGGACGGCGTCGAGCCACGCCCTGCCGAAGTAGCGGGCGCTGATGACCTTCTCGTTGCAGGCCGCGGCGGTGAAGCTGTCGCCGGTCTGGCAGGTGCCCTTGAAGGTGGCGCCGTCCGCCTTGTGCATCACGGTGGTCGTGCCCACGCGGTAGGGGCGGTGACGGTCCTTCGGGCCGGGCTTGCGGGAGCTCAGGGCCGGGGCGTCGAAGGAGGGGTTCTCGGGCCAGATGCCCGTGTCGATGTCGCCGATGACGATGCCCTTGCCGGCTTCGGCGGTTCCGCCCAGGGCCTTCCACAGCCCCTTGCGGCCGGAGAGTCCGAGGAAGTCGGTGGAGTTCCGGTCGTCGGTGGCGTGGTGGAAGCGGTCGGGGGCGATGTGCACGACGCTCCCCGTGCGGGCGAGGCGCACCAGTTGGCGGGCGTCGAGCCGGGCGCTGAAGGTGTTGGTGGTGACCGCGTAGTGCTGCCGGACGGTGGCGCCGACCTTCCCGGCGACGCGGGTCTGCTGGTCCGTCAGGTGGGTGCGGTACCGCTTGGCGGCGTCCGATGCGACATCGAGCTTGCCGCCCTCGGCGGGCTTCGTGGCGGGGAGGTCGCCCACCCCTCCGTCGTAGGTGACCAGGGGCTCGTCGGCGAGGGTGACCAGGTAGGTGCCCGTGGCGGATTCGGTGACCGGAGCGGCGGCGGGGTCGGCCGTGGCGCTCGTGGCGAGGGGAAGGCTGAGCGCGGCGAGGGCGGTGGTGAGCGAGCCGGCCAGGGCGGCTCGCCGGTTGCGCGGTGTTCTACGCGGCAGGAGTGACACGGACTCTCCTCATGGATCTCCACGCACGCCGGAGAGACGAGCGTGGGGGCTCGCCTGCGGCGTGCGCTGGGGGTGGGAATCTCCGAACCGTCTGGCACCGGGGGTGGCTGACGGGTGGTCCGGGATGAGTGAACGCCGCGCGAATACCGACTGTCCAGATAATGTGATGGCGTCTTTGGCGTGGTGACCGAACGCGCCACGCGGGGGAAGAGCGGTCGGCCCCGCACCGGGGCATGGGCCTCCCGGCGCTGTCTTCTCGTGTGGCAAGGAGGGCCGGCTGTGCTGGAAGCCGTGGGTGTGAGCGCGTTCGACGAGGACGTGTACCGGGCGGTGTTGTCGGGACAGCAGTGCACGGTGGCCGATCTCGCGGAGAACGCGGGCGCCGGAGTGGCGCGTACCGGGCAGGCGCTGAAGCGGCTGGCCGACCTCGGTCTCGTGCGGCGGGTGGGCCGGGGCCGCTGGGAAGCGGTAAGCCCCCGGTCGGCGCTCTCGGCCCTGCTGCACCGGCGTCGGTCCGAGGCGGAGACGATGTACGGCGAGGTGGAGGCGGAGCTGTCGGCCCTTCATCGCCTGTACTGGGCGAATCAGTTGACGTCGGACCCGGAAGCCCTGATGGAGGTGCTCTCGGACCCGGAGACGATCGCCCGGCGGATCGACGAGGTGAACCGGTCCGTCACCACCCATTTGTGGACGCTGGACAAGCCGCCGTACCTGGACGCGGTCGGCCAGCCGCACTTCCACGAGCAGGAGAAGACGACCACCCGCGCGTGGGTGGAGCGCGGCGTGGACATCCGGGGCGTGTACTGCCTGGAGTCGATCGATCCGCCCGGCCGGATGGAGACCGTCCTGCGGCTCGCCGCGCTCGGCGAGAAGTCACGGCTGCTGCGTCATCTCCCCTTCAAGGCGCGGATCGTGGACCGCAGGGTGGCGATGGTGCCGCTGACCGGCGGCAGCAAGGAATCCATCGTGCTCGTGCATCCGTCGGGCCTGCTGGACGGGCTGATCGAGCTGTTCGAGGCGTACTGGGAACGCGCCGAACCCCTGCTCGCCCCTCAGGTGGAGGAGGTGGAGGAGGGGCCCAGCGAGGAGGAGCTGGTGCTCGTGCGCCTGCTGCACGCCGGCTTCAAGGACCAGGCCATAGCCCGGCAGTTGGGGGTCAGCGTGCGCACGGCGACGCGGCGGGTGGCTGCTCTGATGCGCACGCTGGACGCCGATACGCGGTTCCAGGCGGGGGTGCGGGCGCGGGAGCGCGGCTGGATATGAGCCCGTCCGGGGTGGTGCGGATGGCGCCGGCGGCTCCCTCGCGGCCTCGGGCCGGCGACCGAGAGGTGTCGGCCCGGGGGAGGCGAAACGCGCCGCCCTCCGAACTCCCGACCGGAAGATCACCCGATCGAGTCGGCGTGGCGCCCCGCGCGGCCGAAGCGGCCGGTCCGGGCCGTTCGGTCGCCGATTCGGCACGGTGGGTGACGGAGCGTTCGTATGCTGTGTGCGAGCGCCTGGTCACGCACCGCCACGGAGGGGGCCTTCTTGTCCGTACAGTCCGATATCGCCGCGTACGCCTCGTCCTCGGCCGGGGGCCGCGACGCCGGCGGGCCGTGGCACGAGCGGGCGCGGAGCGTCGTCGCGTACGGAGGGTTCGATCCCCGGCTCGCCGCCGAGGCGGAGCACCGGGCGGACGAACTGACGCCCAAGGACCTGCGGATGCTCCTGCTCGTCACCGGCGACCATCCGGGGTGGCTGCCCGCCAGGCGGCGGGCGCTCGCGGTGGCGGGCGGACGGCCGGACGGGGCGCTGCGGGTGCTGGCCGCGCACTGCCAGGTGGAGGTCTGGCCGCCGCCCTCGTACGAGGAGTCCGTCGAGCGGTCGCCGGACGGCGGAGTCCTCCATGCGGCGGCGGTCAGGATCGGGCCGGCGGGCGAGGTGACGACCGGGCCTTCGCGGACGGGGTCCTCGCCGGACCTGGCCCGCCGGGCCGCGGCCGACGCCCTGCTGCGCGCGCTCGCCGGCCTCGGCGACGCGGCGGAGCCGCGGCGGCGGCTGCCGGGGATGGGGACGGAGGTGTTCGAGTCCCTGCTCCAGGTGCGGGTGGACGGGGGCGCGGAACCGGGCGACGAGCTCCAGGGCGAGCTCGCCCGGCGGGCGGCGGCGTCCCGGCTGCGCCACCGCGACGTGCTGGTGCTGCTGTTCGACGCGACGGGCCCGGGGTGGCGGTCGGTCCGCGAGCGCGCGCTCGACCAGACGGCACGGATGCCGCCGGCCGCCGAGACCCTGCTGCGCTGGCAGGCCCGGAGGCGTACCGCGACGCTCTCCCCCCGCACGGCCCCGGCCGATCGGGGGTTCGTCTCGGCCTGGACCTGGGAGGAGGCCGGCGGGGAGACCGTCACCGGACCGGCGCGAACCGGCGACGACCCCCGGACGGCTCAGCACCGCGCGGCGGTCGCCCTCCTCGCCCGCATGGGCGGGCTGCCCGAGCCGCAGGCCCCCGCCGCCACGACGGGCGGCACGCCCAGGGCGTCCGCGCGGATCCAGCCGGTGCCCCAGGGCATGGACCCGGTGAAGTACCTGAACAAGTACACCCAGTTGGGCCTGATCACGAAGCCGGAGTCGGCCCTCTCCCCCTCGCGGAAGACGGTGACCTGTACGTACACGTGCGGGCACGTGGCCTCGGCGACGACGGTACGGGCCGGGGGCACGGCGAAGAGCAAGGCGGACGCGCGCAGGGCGGGCGCCGCCGCGCTGATGCAGAAGCTCGTCGCCCTGGACACGCGGTGGGCCGAGGAGGCGACGGCAGCTCCGGCGGCTTCACCGGCGGCCTCGTCACCCGCTCCCCCCGGGCCCACGGATCCTTCGAAGGCTCCGGAGCCGCCGGCGGTCCCGAGGCCGGGTGCCGTCACGCTGCCCCGCCCCCGGCCGGGGGCCGTGCCGCCGGCCGGGGAAGGGCTGTCGGCGGGGGAAGGGCTGTCGGCCGGGGAAGGGCTGTCGGCGGGGGAAGGGCTGTCGGTCGAGACGGTGGTGGGGGAGGCGCTCGCCGCCGGCTGCGCCCTGTCGTTCGTGCCCCCGGCCGGAGGCGAGCCGGCCCGGATGCTGCTGTACCGGACCGACGGCCTGCCGATGCCCGAAGTGCCGCTCCCCGCCCCGCTCGCCCCGTCCGTCCGCCGGCTCGCGGTCCCCGGGGCAGGGGCGCCCGTGCGGGTCGCCGGCTGGCTGCTCCCCGTCGGCCGGGCCGTACCGGTGCTCCTCGCGCGGGGACGGATCTCCTCGTGGCACCCGACGGCGGTGGAGTGGGAGTGGGTGGCCCGGCTGGGCGCGCGCCTCGTCGCCGCCGGGCTCGTCCACCCTGCGCTGACGCCCGAGGGCGCCGCCCGGTGGAGGGTCGGGCCCCTCCCCGCCGACGCGGTGCGGGCCGCGGGGGAGTTCGCGCGGCACATGTCACCCCACGCCCACGCGGTCCTCGCTGAAGGCGACACTGGGGCCTCGGCCGGGGGCGGGGACGGGACCCAGGCCGTCGCCGAGGACGGGGCCTGGGCCGGGGCCGATGCCGAGGACGGGACCCGGGCCGGTATGCCCGCGTCGGAAGCGGTCCTCGCCTTCCTGCACGCCGTCGCCGACGGGCTGGTACGCACCCCGGCGGCGGCCATGTTCGGCTCCGGCGCCTTCCTGTCCCCCGACGGGGGCCTGGTCCCGCCCGCCGACGCGGACGCGGTGCGCCCCTGGCTCGACGCGCTCGACGACCTCCTGGACGACGGGCCGCCGCCCGGCCTCGTACTCGACATCCGGACCCCGTCCGAACCCACCGACGAGAACGTCCGTCTGACGTGCCGTCTGCTGATCGACCCCGACCCCGACCCCGACCCCGTCCTCCACCCCGATCGACGGGGAGCGGCCGAGGCCTCGGCCCGTCCACCAGAAGAGGAAGAGGGGGACGACCACCTCACGGGCGTCGACCGGCACCGGCTGCGCGAGCGGGCCGGGCGGCGGCTGGAACGGCTGGCGCGCCACTGCCCCGTGCTCGCCGGGCTGGCCGCGCAGCCCGAGGCGCTCGCCCTGGACGCCGAAGGGATCGCCCAGCTCCTCCGCGCGGAGGAGGACCTGTCCGCCCACGGCCTGCGGATGCGCTGGCCGGTCCGGCTCCGCGAGGGCTTTTCCGCGTACGCGGTGGTCGGCACTCCCCCGGCAGCCTCCCCGGCCGCCGCCCCGGCCGGCGCGGCGCCGAGGTTCAGCCTCCAGGCCCTGCTCGACTTCCGGTGGCAGGTCGCCCTCGGGGACGACGGTCTCAGCGAGGCCGAGATGGACTCGCTCGCCGAGGCCGCCCGCCCCCTGGTCAGGATCCGGGGCCGGTGGGTGCTCCTCGACCCCGCCCTGCGCGCCCGCGCCCGGAACCGGCGGATCGGCCGGCTGTCCGGGATCGAAGCGCTCACGGCCGCGCTCACCGGCACCGTCGACGTCGACGGCCGCCAGGTCGCGTGCCGGGCGGCCGGGGAACTCGCCGACGTGGTGACGGCCCTGCGGCGGGGCGAGAACGCCTCCCCGGTCGCCGCGTCGCCCCGGCTGACGGCGGTGCTGCGCGGGTACCAGGAGCGGGCGCTCGCGTGGCTCGCCCACACGAGCGCGCTCGGGTTCGGGGCCGTCCTCGCCGACGACATGGGCCTCGGCAAGACCCTCACCGCCCTGGCGTACGCGCTCCACCGGCAGGAGGCGGGGCACCGCGGGCCCGTCCTGGTGGTGTGCCCGTCCTCGCTGGTCGCCAACTGGCAGCGGGAGATCGGCCGTTTCGCCCCCGACCTGCACGTGGTCCGCTACCACGGCCCCGCCAGGAGCCTGGACGCCGTCGGGGAGCGCACGGTCGTGCTCACCACGTACGGCGTCCTGCGGCAGGACCGCGACCTCACGGTCCCGGCCTGGGACCTGGTCGTCGCGGACGAGGCCCAGCACGCCAAGAACGGTTCCTCCGCGACCGCCCGGCACCTGCGCGCCCTCGCCTCCACGGCCCGTCTCGCGCTGAGCGGCACCCCGGTGGAGAACAACCTGTCCGAGCTGTGGACGCTGCTCGACTGGACCAACCCCGGTCTCTTCGGCACGCTCAAGGCCTTCCGCTCCCGGTACGCCGCGGCGGCCGAGCGCGATCCCTCCGGCCCTGCCGCCCGGGCCCTCGCCGGGCTCGTCGCCCCCTTCCTCCTGCGGCGCACCAAGGCCGACCCGGGCATCGCCCCCGAACTGCCCGCGAAGGTCGAGGTCCGCAGGGTCGTCGAGCTGACCCCCGAGCAGGTCGCCCTCTACGAAGCCGTCGTCCGCGAGACGACGGCCCAGATCGCCGACTCCCCCGCCACGGCGCGCTCCGGCCTGGTCCTCCGGCTGATCACCGCGCTCAAGCAGATCACCAACCACCCGGCCCACTACCTCCGCGAGCCCCATCCGGGACCCGCCGGCGCCGACCTGTTCGCCGGGCGGTCGGCCAAGCTCGGGGCGCTCGCCGAACTCGCCGGGACGATCGCCCGGCGCGGCGAGTCCGCCCTCGTGTTCACGAGCTACGTCGCCATGGGGCGGCTCCTCCAGGAGCATCTGGAGCACCTGGGGCACCGGCCGCTGTTCCTCCACGGCGGCCTGGACGCCCGGCGGCGGCAGGAACTCGTCGACGCCTTCCAGAACGGGCGGACCCGCCTGTTCGTCGTGTCGCTCAGGGCCGGCGGCACCGGCCTCAACCTGACCCGGGCCAGCCACGTCGTCCACTTCGACCGCAGCTGGAACGCCGCCGTCGAGGACCAGGCGTCCGACCGCGCCCACCGCATCGGGCAGCGGCGGACCGTCACCGTCCACCGCCTCGTCACCCGCGGCACGATCGAGGACCGGATCGACGAACTCCTCGCCCACAAGCGCGCCCTGCAGGACTCGGTGCTCCCGGCCGGCGACGGTTTCCTCGGCCGGCTGACCGACCGCGAACTGGCCGACCTCGTCCGTCTGGGAGCACCCGAGTGACCTCGCACCTGGCCCACCAGCACACGACCGCGGGCTGGGCGACCGCCTTCGCCGACGCCTTCCGGGCGACCGCGGTCTCCACGGCGGTCCCGGCCGCCGGGCGCCGGCTCGCCGACGAGGGCGCCGCCGGGCCGGTCACCGTCGGCGACGGCTTCGCCTCCACCACGATCCGGCGGCCCGACGGGACGTCCCTGCGGGCCCGGCTGCTCGTGCCCGTGCTGACCGAGCGCCAGTGGGACGCCGTCTACGCCGCGATCGCCGCCGACCCCCGGGTCCGCGACGCCGCCGCCCCCGGCAACGTCACCGACCTCCTCACCGATCCCGCCTACACGGGCGGGATCCCCCTCGTCCCCTCACCCGCCGACTTCCGCTTCGACTGCGGGTGCGGGGAGCGCGTCCTGTGCGCGCACACGGCGGCGCTCGGCCACCTCCTCGCGGACCGCGCCCGCACCGCGCCGGGCCTCCTGTTCGCCCTCCGCGGCCGGGGCCACGGCAAGCTCCGCGCCCACCTCCGGGCCCATCCGCGGGTCCCGCCGCGCGTCGGCGCTCCCGGCTCCGCGCCCCGCGACACGCGGACGGACTCCCCCGCGGGGCCGGCCCCCGGGGCCCGCTCGCCGGTCCCGGACGGGAGCGTGCGGACCACCGCCCTGCCTCCGCCGCCCGCCGTCGACACGGACGGCACCACGTCCGTGTGGGAGGCGGTCACCGACGATCCCCCCGCGGCGCTGCCGGACCTGGCCGCCCTGCGCTCGCTCGTGCGGGACGCCGCCCGGCGCGCCGCCGCGCTCCTCCAGGGCCACGCTCCCCCGGCCCTCGACACGGCCACCGACATCGCCCGCTTCACCGCCGAGGGCGACGGCGCCCATCTGGCCACCGCCGCCGCGCACCTCGGCCTGACGCCGCCGCAGATGCGGGACCTCGCCGCCGCCTACCGACACGGCGGGCCCCCCGGGGTCGCCGCCCACCTCACCCCGGGGGACGCCGATCCGGCCGTGCTCGCGGACGCCGAAGCCGCGATCCAGCCGCTGCGGCCCGCACCCCGCGCTCCCGTCGAGCGGCGCGGCAACGAACTCACCGACCCCTCCGCGGGCGTCCGGCTCCGCCACGGCCCCGACGGGCGCTGGTACCCGTACGTCGGGCGTCACGGCGATTGGCAGCCCGCGGCCGCCCCCAGCCGGGACCCCGCGACCGCGTACAAGGAGGCCCGCCTGGCGGCCCGAACGCTCCGCTGACCCCTCGGGCCGCCGTCCGGCACGGGCCGCCGTCCGGTTCAGACGGAGAGGAGGTCCACGACGAAGACCAGGGTCGAGCCCGGCGGGACCAGCGGCGAGGGCGACTGCTTGCCGTAGCCGAGGCGCGGGGGGACGACGATCTCGCGCCGGCCGCCGACCCTCATCCCCCGCACGCCCCGGTCGAAGCCCTTGACGGCCCGTCCGCCGCCGAGGGCGAACTTGAACGGTTGGCCCCGGTCCCAGGAGGCGTCGAACTCCTTCCCGGACGCGAAGGTGACGCCGACGTAGTGGACCCTGGCCACCATGCCCGGCTTCGCCTCGGCGCCGTCCCCGACGACCAGGTCCCGGATGGTCAGCTCGGTGGGGGCGTCGCCCTCGGGAACGCCGACCTCGGGCTTCGTCGGTTCGGTCATCGCAGCCTCTTCACTCTCCACGGGCGGCCCTGGCGCGGGCCGGCCGGACGCGTGGACGCTCCACGCAGCCGACGGTCACGCTACCGAGCGCGCCGCTGCCCGGCGCGCGGCGGCGTCGGCGGAGGAGGCGACGAGGTGGTGACGGTCGCCGGGCGGCTCAGTCACCGCCTGGCCGTCCCCGCGCCGCCCGGCCTGCCCCCGCTGCGCGAGCGGGCCGACGCCTGGGACGAGCGGCTGCGCGCGGACGCCGTGTCGCTGCCGCACGCCGTGCCGCGTCGCGTCCTGGACGCCGCCGTGGCGACCGTACGGGAGCTGGGCAGGACCCAGCCGGACACGCTCGTCCACGGCGACCCGCACGCGCGGAACATCCTGCGGGCCGACCGGGAGCCGTGGCCGGCCGTCGACCCCAAGGGGTACGCGGGGGATCCCGCCTACGACGGCGGCACCCTGCTCAAGTCCCGCGCGCTCGCGCTCCTCGGCTCGGACGACCTGGCCGGGTCCGTCCGCCGGCTCCTGGACGGCTTCGCGGACGCCGCCGAACTCGACCGCGAGCGCGTACGCCGCTGGGCCCGGTTCCCTGCCGTGCGGGCCTCGTTCTGGGGGCGCCGGCACGGTTTCCGCGTCGCGCGCACCGGTCCGCTGCTGGACGGGATCACCCGGTTCGCCGACCACCTGGCCGAGGTGCTCACCGAGCGGGCGTGACCCGGGAGGACACCGGCTCGGAGCGCGAGCGAGGGCGGGGGGAGGGACAAGCGGCGGGCGGGAAAACGTTTGGCGGAGCCCGGTGGGCCTTGCTAGCTTTCGGGAGGCCGTGCGAGAGAACGAGGAGGTGGTACCCGTGAACGCAGTTTCGACATGGGTGCTCTCCTCCGGGGTCACGGTCGGGCGATAGGTCGTCCGGGAGCGCCGTTCCCTCGCACTCCCGAAAGGCACGCTCGTGCACTTCACCTCCGAACAGCGCCTCGACGACGGCGTCCTCGAACGCGAATTCGTCCTCGGCGAGATCCCCGGCACCCTGTGGACTCCCGGGTCCGCCGCGCCGGTGCCGCTGGTCCTCATGGCCCACAACAACGGCCTGCCCAAGGCGGACCCCCGTCTGGTCGCCCGGGCCCGCCACACCGCGGCGCGCGGCTACGCGGTGGCCACCATCGACGCCGCCGGATGCGGCGACCGGCCCCGCTCCGCCGCCGCCGAGCGGGCCCGCGACGAGCTCCGCCGGGCGATGCGGGCGGGCGAACCGGTCGACGAGATCTTCGAGTCGTTCATCGGCCCGATGGTCGAAAACGCCGTCCCGGACTGGCGGACCACGCTGGACGCCCTCCTCCCGCTGCCGGAGATCGGCGGCCCCGTCGGCTACTCCGGAGGGTGGACGGCCCTCGGCATCCGGCTCGCGGTGACCGAGCCGCGCATCGCCGCCGCCGGCTTCTTCGCCGGGGGCTACGTGCCCCGCGCCCAGCGCGAGGAGGCCCGGCGGGTGACCATTCCCCTGCTGTTCCTGCTGCAGTGGGACGACGAGGGCAACCCCCGGCAGCGGGCCCTGGACCTGTTCGACTCCTTCGGCAGCGAGGAGAAGACCCTGCACGCCAACCTGGGCGGACACACCGGCACTCCTGCGTTCGAACTGGAGGACGGCTGCCGGTTCCTGGACCGCCACCTGAAGTGAGCCCCCCTCACGGTGGCGCGCGCACGGTGCGCGGCGTCCGTCCCCGCCGGGCGGCTGCCGCGCACCGTGCGCTGTCAGAGCCGTGTGCGAGCGTGAGGAGGTGAGGAAGCCGGGTCGTGAGGCGGGGAGGGGAGAGCGGTGACCGCTCTGGAGGACGGGTGGGACGGCATGGGGTGGGACTGGTCCGACCACGCGGACGTCCGCCGGCGCCTCGACGGGGGCGCCGATCCGGAGAGGTGGAGCGGGGGGCGCCCGCTGCACCGTGCGGCATGGGCCGGCTCCGCGGAGGTCGTGGCGGAACTGGCCGGCCGGGTGGCGGACGTGGACGCGCTGGAGGGCGGGGTGACGGCCCTGTGGGTGGCCGTCCTCGACGGAAAGACGGAGAACGCGCGGGCCCTGGCCGCCGCCGGGGCCGATCCCTGGCGGGTGTCGCTCGGCGGCTGGTCGCCGGGGCGGCTGAGCCTCGCGGGGCCGACGCCGGAGCTCTTCGCGGTCCCGGCGGGGGTGGGCCTGAGCCTCGGGGAGCGCGCGGCGGCCGAGGAGGGCCGCCGGCTCGTCGCGGCGCTGGGCGAGTTCCCCTACGACGGCTTCGGGTTGGCCTGCGTGGCCGGGATCGACACGGCCGAGGCGGTGCGCCGCCTCGGCGCGGAGCCGGTGCCGGACGACGTCATGGGGGAGTTCCTCGACGACCCGTACGGGTACGACATGGACGAGAGCCTGCGCCTCGTCGGCGTGACGACCGTGCCGGGCGGCTGCGTGGTGACCCAGCCCTGGGGGTACGCGCCGCAGATGCGCGGCGTGCTGGCCCCGCTGTCCGCCGGCACGTTCTGCTACGGCCTGTACGCCAACCCCAAGAGCGGCAACCAGGGCGGCATCGCCCGCGACGGGGCCGTGGAGGCCGGGGACCTCCATCCGGGCGGCGGGCCCAACGAGGACGACGGGCCGGAGGAGGTGCTGAACTCCTATCTGTACCGGTACCGGGCGGTGGCCTACGCGTACGCCTTCGCGGGACTGCGCCCGACGGACGCCCGCTCCGCGCTCGGACCGCCGGACGTGTGGGTCGAACTCCCGGACCGCGACCACCGGCACCCCTGACGGGCCCGTCCCGGCCGACCGGCCGGTGACGAGGCCGGCCCGGCTCCGCCCCGGGCGCGGCCCGGAGGCTGACGGCGAGGCGTTCGGTGTCGACGAGGACCCCGTCGCAGTCGGATGTCACCGGCCCTCTCGGCCTGGCCGTTCCCGCGGAGGGGGCGGGGCTCACGTCCCGTCCGGCGCCAGCGGCGACAGGGGCCGCTCGAAGAAGGTCTCCAGGACCACCGTGGCCCGGGTGCCGCCGACGCCGTCGATGGCGTAGATCCGGCGCAGCACGTCCTGTAGCTGCTCGGTGGTCGCGGTCCTGACCTTCACGAGCACGGAGGCGCTGCCGGCGATGACGTGCGCCTCCAGGATCTCGGGGAGCGCGGCGAAGTCCCGCGCCGAATCCCCCATCCAGGAGGTCGAGTCGACCATCACGTAGGCCAGGACGGCGCTGCCCACGGCGGCCGGGTCCACCTCGACGGTGGTGCGCCGGATGACGCCGCGCTCCTTCAGCTTCCGCACCCGCTCGTGGGCGGCGCCGGCGGACAGTCCGACGGCCTGCCCCAGGGCGGCGTACGGCTGGGTGGCGTCCCGCTGGAGCTCGGCCAGCAGGGTGCGATCGATGTGATCCACGACTCTCCATTCGAGATTTCCCGTGCGGAACCGTATCTCATCTTCCAGTATGGGATTCGAGCCGACTGACATTCAGTTTCCGGCTCGGGTACGGCATGTGACGTCTCTCGTGAGGAGTGGACCCTGTGAGCAGCGAGCGCCCCGGGCTGTACGAGATGTTCGACGAGCGGTTCCGGACCGGCCGGTGCATGAACGGCGACGACGCGCTGGAGGTGCTGTTCACCGGCTGCCGCTGGGCCGAGGGGCCGGTCTACGTGCCCGCCTGGCGGCAGGTGGTCTGGAGCGACATCCCCAACGACCGGATGCTGCGGTGGGACGAGGAGACCGGAGCGGTCGGCGTCTTCCGCCGCTCCGCCGGCCACACCAACGGCAACACCCTCGACCGCGAGGGCCGGTTGGTCACCTGCGAGCAGGGCAACCGCCGGGTGACCCGGACCGAGCACGACGGCACCCTCACCGTGCTGGCCGAACGGTGGCGGGGCAAGCGCCTGAACAGCCCCAACGACGCGGCCGTGAAGTCCGACGGCTCGATCTGGTTCTCCGACCCGGACTTCGGCATCACCAGCGACTACGAGGGCCACCGCGCGCAGAGCGAGATCGGTTCCAACAACGTCTACCGGATCGATCCGGTCACCGGCGAGGTGCGGCTGGTCGCGGACTGCTTCGGCGCGCCCAACGGGCTGGTCTTCTCGCCCGACGAGCGGCGGCTGTTCGTCTCCGACACCCGCGCGGGCCTCATCCGGGTCTTCGACGTGCGCGAGGACGGCACCCTGTCCGAGGGCACGGTCTTCGCGAAGGCGGGCGACCGCGAGAAGGCCCGCTTCGACAACCTGCGCTTCGACGACGACGGCCGGCTCTGGGTGGCCGCGATGGACGACGGCGTGCACTGCTACGACCCCGACGGCACCCTGATCGGCCGGCTCCGCGTCCCCGAGGCGGTCGCCAACGTCTCCTGGGGCGGCGCCAAGCGCAACCGGCTCTTCATCGCCGCGGAGACCAGCCTGTACTCGGTGGTCATGGCCGTCACCGGCACGCACCCGACGGGTCCGGGACGGCAGCCCTGGCGGTAGCCGGCCTCCCGCCGCCCCTCCCCCGCGCCCGGACCGTCACCCCGTCGGCGCCGCGGTCCCCCGGAAGGTGCGGCGGTAGGCCATCGGCGAGACACCGATGGCCGCGTGCAGGTGCTCCCGCAGGGAGGTCCCGGTGGCGAAGCCGACCTGGCCGGCGATGTCGTCGACGGCCAGGTCGGTGGTCTCCAGGAGGTGCTGGGCCCGGGCCACCCGCTGCTGGATCAGCCAGCGCCCCGGGCTCGTCCCGACCTCCTCGCCGAAGCGGCGCGCGAAGGTGCGCAGGCTCATCCGGGCGTGCCCGGCGAGTTCGGCCAGCGTCAGCGGCTCGTGCAGGTTCTCCAGCGCCCACTGCCGGGTGGCCAACGTGCCGCTCCCGGCCTCCGGCGGCACGGGGTGCTCGATGTACTGGGCCTGCCCGCCGTCCCGCCACGGCGGTACGACGCAGACCCGCGCCACGTGGTTGGCGACGGCCGCGCCGTGGTCCCGGCGCACGAGGTGGAGGCAGACGTCGACGCCGGAGGCGGCGCCGGCCGAGGTCAGCACGGAGCCGTCGTCCACGAACAGCACGTCCGGGTCCAGCCTGACCTCCGGGTACCAGGACCGGAAGACGTCGGCGACCGCCCAGTGGGTGGTGGCGGGCCGGCCGTCGAGCAGTCCCGCCGCCGCCAGCACGAAGGCGCCCGTGCAGATGGACACGATCCGGGTCCCGGGACGGATGGCGGCGAGGGCCTCGCCCGCCCCCGGCGGCAGCTCGCGCGAGAGCCGGGAGAGGTCGAAGGGCGGCAGCAGCACCGTGTCCGCCGTCGCGAGGATCCCGGGGCCGTGCCCCACGGTCACCGAGAAGTCGGCGTTCGTGGCGACGGGACCGCCGTCGACCGAGCAGGTGAGGACCTCGTAGCGGTCCTGGAGGGCCCCGAAGACCCGGCTCGGGATGCCGAGCTCGAAGGGATACACCCCGTCCAGGGCGAGGACGACGACGCGGTGGACACTCATGGCACGATCCCGTCGGAAGTTGGCATTCATGCCATGGTACCGGGGCGGGCCCTCCGGCGAGGCTGGACGGCATGACGAACCCCACCACCGCCCCGGACCCCACCACCGCCACGATGCGCGCCATCAGCCAGAACGCCCACGGCGCCCCCGAGGTCCTGGAGCAGGTCCTCCTGCCCCGTCCCGTTCCCGGCCCGGGCCGGATCCTCGTCGCCGTCCGCGCGGCGGGCGTCAACCCGACCGACTGGAAGCACCGCGCCGCCGGGCTCTTCCTCGACCGGCTGCCGCTCGTCCTCGGCTGGGACGTGTCCGGCGTGGTCGAGGCCGTCGGCTTCGGCGTCACCCTGTTCAAGCCGGGCGACGAGGTCTTCGGGATGCTGCCCTACCCGGACGGCGTCGGCTCCCACGCCGAGTACGTCACGGGTCCCGCCCGCGCCTTCGCCGCCAAGCCCGCCGCCCTCGACCACGTCCAGGCCGGCGCCCTGCCGCTCGCCGCCCTCACCGCGTACCAGGCGCTCGTCGACACCGCGGCAGTCCGCGCCGGGCAGCGCGTCCTGATCCACGCCGCCGCCGGCGGGGTCGGCCACCTCGCCGTCCAGATCGCCAAGGCCCGCGGGGCGTACGTCATCGGCACCGCCAGCGCCGCCAAGCACGAGTTCGTCCGCTCGCTCGGCGCGGACGAGGTGATCGACTACCGCACCACCGACTTCCGCGACGCCGTCCAGGACGTCGACGTGGTGCTCGACCCGCTCTCCGGCGACACCCGGGCCCGCTCCCTCGACGTCCTGCGCCCCGGCGGCGTCCTCGTCTCGATCCTGCCGGGCTCCGACCCCGACGAGGCCGCGAAGGCCGCGGCCCGCGGGATCCGCGTGGAATCGCTCCTCGTCGAGGCGGACCACGCCGGCATGAACGCCGTCGCCGGGCTGGCCGCCTCCGGGGCCCTGCGCGCCCATGTCGAGGCCGTCTTCCCGCTCGCCGAGGCGGCCGAGGCCCACGCCCTGGGCGAGACGAACCGCACGACCGGCAAGATCGTGCTGACCGTCCCGTAGGCACCGGCCCGCTCGTCACCCCTCGCGCCGTGCCGTCGCGCGGCCGGGGGCCGGGGCGGCCCCCTCCGACCGCGAGACCCGGGCGACGGCGAGGAGCAGCACGCCGCAGGCGGCGACCACCGTCCAGCCGGGGCGGGCCGCCCGGGCGAGGTCCGCCGGGCCGGCGCCCGCCACCAGGCCCCCGGCGAGGGCGATGCCGAGGGCGGCGCCCAGCTGCCGTGCGGTGGAGGTGATCGCCCCGGCCACACCGGCGCGGGCGGGCGGCAGCCCCTCGACGGCGGTGTGGGTGATCGGGGCGTTGGCGAAGCCGAACCCGACGCCGACGAGCCCGTACGCCGCGAGCAGCAGCACCACGCTCGTGTGCGGGGTCAGCCGGACCAGGCACAGCCCGCCGGCCGTGAGGAACGCGCCGGCCAGGAGCAGCGGCGGGCGCGGCCCCGCGCGGCCCACCATGCGACCGGACCACGGCGCGCAGACGGTCGCCCCGAGGGCGAGGGGCAGGGTCGCCGCCCCGGCGGCCAGCGGCGTCCAGCCCCGGGTGTGCTGCAGGTAGAGGGTGTTGAGCAGCAGCGCGGTGTTGAGGGCGACGAAGACCGCCACCGCGCCGACGACGGCACCGCTGAACACCGGACGCGCGAAGAGCCGCGGATCCACCAGCGGCTCGGGGCGGCGGGACTCGACGCGGACGAACCCGGCCGCCGCCGCGACGGCGCCCGCGCACCCCGCCAGCGCCGCCGGCGACGTCCAGCCGACGCGCGGCCCCTCGATGAGGACGCCGACCACGAGCGCGAGGAGGAGGGCCAGCAGGACCTGGCCCGGCGGATCGAGCCGCCGGGCCCGCGGCGCCCGGGACTCCGGCACGAACACCGCGCTGAGCAGCAGGGCGGCCACGACGACGGGGACGTTGACCCAGAACAGCGCCCGCCAGTCGAGCCCGGCGAGCAGCATCCCGCCCGTGACGGGGCCGGCCGCCATGCTCAGGCCGAAGACCGACGCCCAGACGCCGATCGCCCGCGCTCGTTCCTTCGGGTCCGGCATCGCGTTCACCACGATCGCGAGGGCCACGGGGCTGAGCATCGAGGCCCCCGCCCCCTGGAGCGCGCGGGCCGCGACGAGCACGCCCGCCGACGGGGCGAGCGCGCAGAGGAGCGAGGCCGCGCCGAACACGGCGAGCCCGCACTGGAAGACCCGGCGCCGCCCGAACCGGTCCGCCAGCGCGCCCGAGGAGATCAGCAGGGCGGCCAGGACGAGCGTGTACGCGTCCACGACCCATTCGAGAGCGCGCGTGTCGACGCCCAGGCCGCGCCCGATGGCCGGCAGGCCCACGTTGACGACGGTGGTGTCCAGGCCCACCACGAACATGCTCAGGCAGCAGACGGCCAGGACCGTGCGGCGTCTGCGCGCGCTCAGCCCGGCGGACCGGGCCGGGGGCGAGGGCGGCCCCGGGGGCGGCGGCGCGGTCGGGTGCGTCTTCCGGAGCGCGCTCCGGCGCGCGTTCGGGTCTGCGGGCGTCGTGGTCACGGTCCACCTCTTGTCGTCCGGGAACGAAGCCCCGCAAGACTCGCCCCCGACCGCGACCGCTTCCCACGGTTTTTGCGAACACTGCAAAACTGGGGTCGTGGACACAGGAGCCAAGGACGCGGAGCTGGAACGGATCCTCGACGGCATCGGGCCGCGGTTGCGCGCCCTGCGCCGGGAGCGGGGGCTGACGCTGGAGGCGCTCGCGGCCACGACGGGGATCTCGGTCAGCACCCTGTCCCGGGTCGAGTCCGGCAAGCGGCGGCCGACGCTGGACCTGCTCATCCCGCTGGCCCGGGCCCACCGCGTCGCGCTCGACCAGCTGGTGGCGGCGCCGGCCAGCGGGGACCCCCGGGTGCACCTCCGGCCCCTGCGGAAGAAGCGGGGAAGCGTCCTCGTCCCCCTGACGCAGTACCCGGGCCGCGTGCAGGTCTTCAAGCAGGTGCCGGCACCGCGCGAGCCGGAGCCGGTCACCCACGCGGGGTACGAATGGCTCTACGTCCTCGCGGGCCGGCTGCGGCTGGTCCTCGGGGACCGGGAGTTCACGCTGCGCCCCGGCGAGACGGCCGAGTTCGACACCTCCGAACCCCACTGGTTCGGGCCGGCGGACGCGAACGCCGTGGAGATCCTGCACCTGTTCGGCCCCCACGGGGACCAGGCCGTCGTCCGCGCCCGGCCGTCCGAGGGGCCGTAAGCCCCCTGGAGGGCGCCGTGTCCCTTCGCGGGCCGCGTCGTTCGCATAGGCGGTCTTCGGTCGATCGGTTGCGAGGTGGGTCATGCGGGTCCGAAGGGTGTCGGGGAGCGTCGGCGGGTCCCGGGGCGGGGCAGCGGCCCCGGGCGGGCGGACGAACGCGCTGGACCGGGCCTTCGCCCTCTTCCACGCCCGGGGCGCCGTGCCCGTGGTGGTGGGGCACGTCCTGGACTTTCCCGCCGCGTCGTTCACGCTCGACGGGCTCCGCGCGCGCGTGGCCGAGCGGGCGCCCGGCCTGGACGCCCTCCAGGTCGTGGCGACCCCGGGAGCCCGCTCCTGGACGCGTTCCGCCTCTCCCCGCACCGGGGCGCACGTCACCGAGGAGCGGGTGGACGGCCGGCTCGCCGAGGCGACCGACGCGGTGTGGCGCCGGCCGCTGCCCGGCCGTCCGGCGCCGGGCTGGGACCTGCGGGTGCTGACCTGCGGGAGCGAGCGGGTGCGGCGGATCTGCTTCCGCGTCGACCACTCCGTCGTGGACGGCGTCGGCGCGGCGCACCTGGTGGCCGCGCTGCTGGCCGACGAGCCCGTCGCCGGGCCGTACCCCTACCGGCCGCCGGCTCCGGGGCGCACCTCCCTGGCGTGGCTGCGCGCGTCGCCGTTCAAGAGGTTCCCCGAGGACGAGACGGTGCCCGCGGGATGCGCCTCGGCGCCGAGCGGGGTGCCCGCCACGGCGTACGCGGACGTCCCGGACGCGGAGCTGCGGGCGGTGGCGTCGCGGTGGGGGTCGGGCGTCAACGACGTGTACCTCGCCGCCGTGACGGGTGCGCTCGCCGCCCTCCAGGTGCGGCAGGGGGAGCCGGTGCGTGACCTGAGGGTGGTCATGCCGATGTCGGTGCGCACGCGGGAGGCCCGGCTCTCGCCGGGGAACGCCGCCCTGCCGGCGGTCCTGCGGTTGCCGTGCACGGTGCCGGAGCCGGGCGGGCGGCTGGCGGCCGTGGCCGCGCAGACCCTCGCGCACAAGGGGTCCGGGCTGCGCGAAGGCGGCTGGAAGGCACTGCTGCGCGTCCCGCCCGCCCTCCTGCACCGGGGGATGGAGCGCCCCGCCTTCCGGCTGGCCACCAGCCACATCGACATCACGGGCGCCTATCGCGTCCTGGGGGCTTCCCCGCTCGGCGCGAGCGTCTTCGGCCTCAACAGCCCCGGCATGCTGGGCTACTTCTCGCTCACGCGGGCGGCGGCCACCGCCCGCGTGACGGTCGTGCACGACCGCTCCCACCCGGCGGCGGCGGAACTGCCCGGCCTCTGGGTGGACGCCCTCGCCGAACTCGCCGGACCCGCCCGGATCTCTGAACACGCGGGCCCCGTGGCGCGCCTCGCGCCACCGCCCGCGACGGTGCCCTGGCCCCCGCCGGGAGCCCCGGCGTAGTCCCCGCCCGCCCGCGGTCGGCCCGGGTGCGGCGCCCCGCCGCGGCCGGGCTTCCGGTTCTGCCGCCGGGCCGTGGTCGTGCCGGCGGCCCCGCACCCCTCCTCCTCAGAGGGGTGCGGGGCCGCCGTGGCTCAGGGGCCGGACAGCCCTACTTGGGCATGAGGACGGTGTCGATGATGTAGACGTTGGCGTTGGAGGTCTTGACGTTGCCGCAGACGACCTTGGAGGT